>JAJXUK010000001.1 GCA_021782915.1 Actinomycetes bacterium
GGCGGGCGCGCTGTCCAGCGACTCCTCGGGCGCCACGGCCTTCGAGGCGCGCGTGCGGCGCGCCGCGCGCACGGGCAGGCGGGGGGTGAAGACCCAGCCGACAATGGGTACGGGCTTGCCGCCGATCAGGCGGCCCGGCTCGAAGAGCCACGGGTAGTCGTCCTGGAACTCCTGGAACGAGTCGTTGCTCAGCACCGTCGCGTTGATCCGGTCGGCGATCTTGAGGATGAAGGCGTCTCCTCGCCCGATTGCTCCCGCGGGCGGGGTGACGATGCGCCCGGCGAGCTCGAGCTCGTGGAACCGGGAGCGCTCGTTGACGCTCACCCGGTGAGAGAAGCTCGCGTCGGTCACCACGATGATCTCGGCCTGGGGGTTCTCGTCGATGAACGCCGCGAGCGCGTCGTCGAGCTGCGCGAGGCTCGGCAGGGTCCGGCCCTCGGTGGCCAGATTCGACCCGTCGACCACGATGCGCGGGCGAGCCTTGCTCATCAGCCGATCGCCCGTGCCAAGAGATCGGCCTGCTCGGCCGCGTGCACCAGCGAGCTGCCCGTGGCCGGACTGGCCGACTCGGCGCGCGCCACGTGTCGCACGGCCTTGTCACGCAGCAGGGCGTGCACCTGATGGTGCACGAAGGGCCAGGCGCCCATGTTCGTGGGCTCCTCCTGCAGCCAGAGGACCTCCTCCAGGGACGGGTACGACGCGAAGACCGCGTCGAGGTCCTCGTGGGGCCACGGGTAGATCTGCTCGACGCGCACCACCGCCACGTGCGCCGCGCCGATCTCGTCGCGCCGGGCGAGGGCCTCATGGGCGATCTTGCCCGTGGCCAGCACGACGCGAGTGACCCCGTCGCGCTGAAGGGGATGCTCGTCGAGCACGCGCTCGAAGCGACCGGACTCGAGCGCTCCCAGGGGCGAGCGAGTGCCGGTGGCGCGCAGCATGGACTTGGGCGTGAAGACGATGAGGGGCGTCACGTGCTCACGGCGGACCTGGCTGCGCAGGAGGTGGAAGTACTGCGCGGCGTTCGAGGGCTGCGCGACGCGCAGGTTGTGACGCGCGCACAGAGACAGGAAGCGCTCGATGCGTCCGCTCGAGTGCTCGGGGCCCTGGCCCTCGTAGCCGTGGGGCAGGAGCATCACCAGGCTCGAACGCTGGCCCCACTTGTCCTCGGCCGCCACCAGGAAGTTGTCAATGATGATCTCCGCACCGTTGACGAAGTCGCCGAACTGGGCCTCCCACATGACGAGTGAGTCAAGTGACTCAACGGAGTAGCCGTACTCGAAGCCCAGGGCGGCGTACTCGCTCAGCAGCGAGTCGCGCACGGTGAAGAAGCCCCGGGCGCCCTCGAGGTGCGCCAGCGGCACGAACGTGGTGCCGTTCTCGTAGTCGAACAGCGCGGCGTGGCGGTGCGAGAAGGTGCCCCGACGCGAGTCCTGGCCCATCAGGCGCACGTTCGTGCCCTCGAGCACGAGGGAGCCGAACGCCAGAGCCTCGCCCAGGGCCCAGTCGACCTCACCGGCCTCCAGCAGGCTGGTGCGCTGGGCGAACTGGCGCTCCAGCTTGGGGTGCATGCGGAATCCCGCCGGCACGCTCATCGTGGCGCGCGCCACGACGAGCAGGCTCTCGCGGGCCACGCCGGTCTGCGGGGCCGGCGCGTCGGTGGGCACCTCGGCGACCGGCACGCCCTGCAGGCTGGGCACGGGCACGGTTCGCACCTCGTCCAGCACGCTCTGCAGGCGGGCGTTGAACTCCTCGAGGGCCGACTCGGCCTCCTCGAGCGAGATGTCCCCGCGCCGCACCAGGGTCTCGGTGTAGCCCTTGCGCACCGAGCGCATCTGGTCGATGACCTTGTACATGAGCGGCTGGGTGTAGCTCGGATCGTCGCCCTCATTGTGTCCGTGGCGCCGGTAGCACACGATGTCCAGCACCACGTCGCGATGGAAGGTCTCGCGGTAGTCGAACGCCAGTCGGGCTGCGCGCGCGCAGGCCTCGGGGTCATCGCCGTTGACGTGCAGGATCGGGGCCTGGATCATCTTGGCCACGTCCGTCGGATAGAAGCTCGAGCGCGCCGAGTCGGGCGCCGTGGTGAATCCCACCTGGTTGTTGATGACGATGTGCACGGTGCCACCCACCCGGTAGCCCGAGAGCTGCGAAAGGTTGAGTGTCTCAGCCACCACGCCCTGCCCGGCGAAGGCCGCGTCGCCGTGGACCAAGATGGGCAGGAACGGGAACCGCCCCGACATGGGTTGCGTCGTGGCGCCGTCGTCGGGCTCGATCACGAGGTCCTGCTTGGCCCGCACGAGACCTTCGACCACGGGGCTGACCGCCTCGAGGTGCGAGGGATTCGAGGCCATCGAGACCTTGATCGAGCTCCCGGTCGAGCTCGTGTAGAGCCCGCTGGCACCCTTGTGGTACTTCACGTCGCCACTGCCCTGCACGCTCTCCGGGTCGAGGTTGCCCTCGAACTCCGAGAAGATCTCGCGGTAGGACTTGCCCACGACGTTGGCCAGGACGTTGAGACGACCGCGATGGGCCATGCCGATGACCGCCTCGCTCAGCGCTTCATCAGCGGCCGCGTCCAAGATGGCTCGCAGGGCCACGATGGTCGACTCGCCACCCTCGAGGCCGAAGCGCTTCTGGCCGACGTAGCGTGAATGCAAGAAGCGCTCGAAGACCTCTGCCTCGTTCAGGGCGCCGAGGATGCGCGCCTGCTCGTCGCGACTCGTGGTGGGGGTGATGCCCTCCACGCGCTCCTGGATCCAGCGCTTCTGGGCCGGGTCCATGATGTGGCCGTACTCGATGCCCGTAGTGCGGCAGTACGCGTCTCGAAGTATGGCGAGGACCTCAGCGAGGGTCGCCTCGCGACGTCCCGCCAGGCCGGCCACCACGAAGGTGCGCTGCAGGTCCCAGATGCTCAGGCCGTAGGTGTCGATCTCCAGCTCGGGGTGCAGTGGGGGTGGATCGGCGTGCAGTGGGTCCAAGTGCGCGTAGAGGTGCCCCCGGACCCGGTACATGTTTATGAGCTCCTGCACGCGGATGTGCTTGAGCACGCGCGCCTCGTGGTCCTCGGCCACCGGATGCCGGTCCGGGGCCCAGCGCGCCGGCTCGTAGGGCACGCCCAGGGAGGAGAAGACGTCCTCGTAGAAGTCGTGAGCCCCCGTGAGGCACTCGGCGACGTATTTGAGGAAGAGCCCAGATTCGGCGCCCTGGATGATGCGATGGTCGTACGTGGACGTCAGGTTCATCACCTTGCCGACGCCGAGCTCGGCCATGGTGCGCGGGTCCGCGGCCTCGAAACCGGCCGGCCAGGCCAGCGAGCCCACCCCGATGATCGCGCCCTGGCCCGGCATCAAGCGGGGCACCGACTGCACCGTGCCGAGCGTGCCCGGATTGGTCAGGCTCACCGTCGCCCCGGCGAGGTCCTCGGTGGCGAAGGTGCCGGCGTGCACCTTGCGCACGAGGTCCTCGTAGGCCAGCAGGAAGGTTCGAAAATCGAGGGTGTCGGCCTCGTGAATCACCGGCACCAGCAGGTTGCGCGTGCCGTCGGAGCGCTCCACGTCCACCGCCAGGCCCAGTCCGACGTGCTCGTGGTGGATGACGCCCGGCGTGCCCTTCGCGTCGATCGCCTCCACGAAGCTCGAGTTCAGATTGGGCACGGCCCGCAGTGCGCGCACCACCGCGAAGGCGATCAGGTGGGTGAAGGACACCTTGGCCCCGCTGGTCCGCGACAGCGTCTCGTTCAGGCTGGCGCGATTTATCTCCAAGAGCCGCGCCGAGACCGTTCGCACACTGGTGGCCGTCGGCACGCTCAGGCTCGCGGTCATGTTGGCCACGATTCGTGCGCTGGCCCCGCGCAGGGCTAGCGCGCCCTCCCCCGCGCTCGGCGCGGGAGCGGGCGCGCTGGGCGCGGGCCCGGCGAGCACGGCCGAGCTCACGGTCGGCACCGTCGAGCGCTGGTAGTCCACGAAGAACTCCCGCCACGCGCCGGACACCGACTCCGGATCGCTGAGGTAGCGGTCGTACATGTCGTCGACGAGCCACGCATTGGGCCCAAATGAGCCTCGGCGCGGCGTCGGTGCGGGAAGGGAGGGGGCGGCCACGCAGCCAGCCTAGACACCCGTTCGCGCCGATCACGTGGCGTAGAGCCGGCCCAGACCGGGTAGGTTCCCACTCGTGAGTTCGCTGACCAGACGCGCGGGTGGGCTGCACTACGTTGGGACCTCCGCCGTGGAGGGCCTGGCCGTTCTGGAGCGACGTCATCGCGACCCGCGGGCCAGCGTGATCTGCGTGCACGGGGGCCTGGACCGAGGCGGCTCGTTCTCGCGCCTTGCCCGACGGCTCGAGGACTTCGACGTCATCGCCTACGACCGACGCGGGTATCAGGCCTCACGAGGCCTCGGCGTGGCCAGTCTGGCCGACCACGTCGCGGACCTGGTGACGTTGGCGCGCGCTGAGGCCCAGCGCGCGCGCCTACTGATCTTTGGCCACAGCATGGGCGGCGTGATCGCACTCGGTGCCGCACTCGAGGCCCCCGACTCCATCACCGCCGCCGTGGCCTACGAGTCGCCGCTGCCGTGGATCCTCCCGCGGGAACACTCTCGCCCGCACCTGGGCGCGGACGCGGGCGAAGAGGCGGAGATCTTCTTCAAGCGTGTGGTCTCTCCCGGCGCCTGGGAGCGCCTGGGCGAGTTCGAGCGTGAGTCGCGGCGTCTGGATGGACCGGCTCTGCTGGCCGACCTGCACAGCGTGCGCGGCCCAGCGCCCTATGACCTCGCCCAGCTGCGCGCGGTGACGGCCTACGCGCACGGCGACGCGAGCCTGGCCTCGTACTATCGCGCCCTGGCCGGACTGCTCGAGGAGCGCTACGGGATCCGCGAGATCGAGATGAGCGGTGCCGGACACGGCGCCCACCTGTCGAACCCCGATCAGCTGGCCACTCTGGTGCGCCACTTCTGGGAGAGCGCGTGCGAATAGGCCTCACCGGTGCGTCGGGGTTCATCGGCTCGGCCCTGAGGCAGGCACTCGAGAGTCGTGGGGACGACGTCGTGCGCTTCGTGCGCCCCGGTGCTCGCACCGGGGTCGACACGGTGCGCTGGGCCCCCGCCACAGGTGATCTCGACAGGACCGAGCTTGAACGCGTCGGGCCCCTGGACGCGATCGTGAATCTGGCGGGGGTCGGCATCGGCGATCGCCGCTGGAGTGACGCGCGTCGCCAGCAGATCGTCTCGTCGCGACTTGACGCAACTCATCTCATCACCGCGATCGCACGCGAGTTCGCAGTGCCGCACCTCGTCAGCGCCTCGGCGGTCGGGTACTACGGCTCACGCGCCGACGAAGTCCTGGACGAGTCATCGACGCCTGGAGACGGCTTTCTCGCCCGACTGTGCGTGGACTGGGAGGACGCAGCCGCCCCGGGTGAGACGCTGCGGGTGAGCCATCTGCGCACGGGCATCGTGCTGGATCGGCGCGGGGGCGCGCTCAAGAGACAGCTCACGCTCTTCGAATGGGGTCTCGGCGGGCGCCTCGGCTCGGGCGATCAGTGGCTCAGCCCGATCTCCCTGCGCGACGCCGTGCGCGCCATACTCTGGGTTCTTGATACCGTGCCCACGGGTCCCGTCAACCTCGTGGCGCCCGAGTGCGTGAGGAACAGTGACTTCACCCGTGTGCTGGCCCACGCGCTGCGCCGACCGGCCGTGCTGGCGGTCCCAGCCTTCACGCTGCGTCTGGTGCTCGGCGCCGATCTCGCGGACGAGTTGATTCTCGCGAGCCAGCGCGTCACGCCGCACGTGCTGCTCGAGCGGGGATTCTCCTTCGCCGACGCCACGCTGAGCGAGATCCTTTCCACCGCACTGGCCACGACGTCGTGAGAGCACGCCGACTCCCACGCACGTGATCCCTCGGTAGGCTGAGCGTGTCGGCCACCGACGCCAGCGCAGGAGCGACTGACGCGTGACACCATTTCCCAGATTCGTGCGACGAGCGATGTTGAGCGCTCTGGTGATGAGCGTCGCGTTCTTCGGCCAGGCGCCACTGGCCTCCGACGCCAGCCCCAGCGTGCTCACCTGGGCCGAGCAACCTGGAGCAAGCCCCAACTACATCTTTCCAATCACCCCGTGCCAGTACGCGTCAGCCAACAACACCCTGCAGTTCCAGCAGTTGATGTATCGGCCCCTCTACTGGTACGGGCTGGGACGCTCCACGGCGCTCATTCCCTCCCTGTCGCTCGCTCTGCCACCGGTGTTCAGTCCCGGCGACCGGATCCTGAACATCACGATGAAGGGATGGCGCTTCGCTGACGGACAGGTCGTGAACGCCCAGTCCGCGATCTTCTTTCTCAACCTCTATCGCGCGAACCCCTCCGCGTACTGCGACTACACCCCGGGACTCAGCCTTCCGGATCTCATCGCCAACGTCAGCGCACACGGCAACGTACTGCGCGTGGCGCTGCGGCACGGCGTCAACCCGTCGTGGCTGATCGGCAACCTGCTCTCAGAGATCGTCCCGCTGCCCGACTCGTGGGATCGCACCTCGGCCTCCAGCGTGGGCTCGTGCGCTCACGGCGCGTACGGCGCACCGCGCACGATCACGGCGTGCCAGGCGGTGGCGAACTTCCTCAGTCAGCAGTCCCTCATGACCAGCACCTTCGCCAATGCGATGTGGCAGTCCGGTGTGGACGGTCCGTGGCGCCTGATCTCGCTCAACGCCCAGGGGACCGCTCTGTTTCGGGCGAATGGAGCGTACTCCGGCACTCCCCGTCCGCAGTTCTCGATGCTCAAGGAGATCGCCTACGACAACCTCGGCCAGGAAGTCGCAGACCTGTCGTCCGGACGGCTCTCGGTGGGCTACCTGAGTCCTTCGCTCATGGGCACGTCGGGCACCTCTGGGCTCTCCTCTCGCTACCGTCTGACGCCACTGCCGGCCTGGGGCTTCGGCCTTCTCGCGCTCAACCTGACGGGCACGGGACCCGGGAGCGCTCTTGTTGGGCAGCTCTACGTGCGACAGGCCCTCTCGCAGGCCATCGACCAAAGCGCGATCGTCTCTTCGGTGTACCACGGCTACGCGAGCGCGTCCTGGAGCCCGCTGCCGCCCTCGACGTCCGCGCTGGCCGGCTCGCCGGGGCCCAATCCCTACCCGTACGACCCGGCGCGTGCCCGCGCCATCTTCTCCTCACACGGTTGGCAGGTCGAAAACGGGGTGCAGACCTGCGTCAACCCCGGCACCGGGCCCGCTCAGTGCGGCCAGGGGGTCTCGAGCGGCGCGAGCCTCACCCTGAGCCTCGCGGTGGCGAATGGTTCTGTCACCGAGGCTGATCTGGTCCGCCAGGACGTCGCCGACTGGCGCGCTGTCGGGGTGAGCGTCACGCCCCTCACGACGACCTTCAGCAACGCCCTCGCCGCCTGTGCCGGGGCCTCGACCGCCGATATCTGCCTCTGGGACGGTGGCTGGAGCTACGGGGCCGACTACTACCCCAGCGGCGAGAACCTCCTGATGCCCGGGGCCTACGCGAACTTCAGTCACTACCGCGACCCGCGTATGACCCAACTCATCAGGACATCTCTCTTCTCCCCCGGCTCCTTGAGCGCCTACGCGCGCTACGCCGCCGCCCAGCTGCCCGTGCTCTACCAGCCCCAGGCGCAGACCATCTGGGCACTCTCGAGCTCGCTGTCCAATCCGGCGGGTCCAGGTCCCAGTGCCCTGGGCACGATGACCCCCGAGTTCCTGCGGCCGCGCTAGGCGAATGCGGCCCCGGAGTGCCTGGGCGATGTTACGTCTTCGTGACGGATCGCCGTGACCAGCGAGAATAAAGGAACCAGGGCCTATCGTCCCTGACGGGCATTCTTGTCCTGGTCCTTACCCGAGGGTACAGTGGCCCGTGAACCTTCGGTGAAGGGGACGATAAGAAAAGGTGTGCTGGCTACAGCAGCACCGCTGGGAGGCAATTGACAATGCAGTTAACGCGCAAATTGCGGTCTGCGCTCGCGATCGGAGCAGTGGGCACTTCGCTCGCCTTCGGTCTTGTGGCGCCCGTGACCAGTGGCGCGGCCACACCATCAGGCACGATTACCTACGCTGAAGGTGCCACGGCCAGCCCCAACTACATCTTCCCGTATTACTCAAGCTCGTGGTGCAGTGTCGCCAACACGAGCCAGTTCCAGGCGCTGATGTTCCGGCCGCTGTACTGGTTCGGCCTCGGCGGCTCGGCACTGATCCAGCCGAAGTTGTCGACGGCGTACATGCCCGTGTACTCCAACGGCAACAAGACGGTGACGATCACCATGAAGGGCTGGAAGTTCAAGGACGGCCAGACGGTCAACGCCAAGTCCGTCATGTTCTTCATCAACATGTGGAAGGCCGTCCCGCAGGACTTCTGCACCTACGCTCCGGGCTCTGGCTTCCCTGACCAGGTGGCGAGCGCTCGTGCCGTGGGCCAGAACAAGGTGGTCATCACCCTGAAGACCTCCACCAACCCCAACTGGTGGACCTACAACCAGCTCTCGACCATCACCCCGATGCCCGACACCTGGGACCTCACCTCGGGCGGTCACAAGGCCAACTGCGCCGGCGGAGCCTACGGCGCGGCGTCGACCATCGTGGCGTGCAAGAACGTCTACAACTACCTGGACTCTCAGGCCCAGAACACCAGCACGTTCACGGGCAAGATGTGGCAGAGTGGCGCCGACGGCCCGTGGATGCTGACCAAGTTCGACAACCTGGGCAACGCGACGTTCCAGCCGAACCCCAAGTACTCCGGCCCGCAGAAGGCGCAAGTGGCGTACTTCAAGGAAGTCGCCTTCACGCAGGCCACCGCTGAGGAGAACGCGCTCCAGGCTGGCAGCATCGACCTGGGCTACGTGGACACCTCCATCCTGACCCAGCCCGCTCCCGCCCCAGGTAAGGCCGGTCCGAACTGGGGTCAGCTGAGCCAGCGCTACAACCTGTACTCCGGCTTCCCCTACTCGGAGAACGGCGACCCGTGGAACTTCGGTGGTCCGAGCCCGAACGCGGCGTTCGTGGCCCAGACGTACGTTCGTCAGGCGCTCCAGACAGCGACCGACCAGAACGGCATCATCAAGAACGTGTTCAAGAACTACGCGACGCCGACGTACAGTCCGCTGCCGCTGAAGACGCCGAGTGCACTGAGCGCCCCGATCAACAACCCGTTCCCCTTCAGCCTGAGCAATGCTGAGGCGATGTTCACCAGCCACGGCTGGACGAACCAAGGCGGCCAGCTGGTGTGCACCAGCCCGGGTTCCGGAGCTACCCAGTGTGGCGCGGGCATTGCCGCGGGCTACAAGGCGACGATCAACTTCCAGTGGGCATCGGGCTACCCGTCCCTGGACACGACCAACAACGCCATCATCTCTGACTGGGGCCAGCTAGGCGTCAAGGTCAACCACGACGAGACAACGTTCAACGCGATCTTCGGCTCGTGCCCGATCGCGTACGCGACCACCTCGACCTACGACCTGTGCTCGTGGGGCGGTGGCTGGCTGTACGCGCCGGACTACCTGCCGACGGGTGACGTGCTCTTCTACCCAGGCGCAGCGTTCAACCCCGGCAACTACAGCGACGCGACGATGAACAGTCTCATCAAGGCCACGCTGACGAAGTCCGTCAAGCTCACCGCGTACGGCAACTACGCCGCCAAGGCCGTGCCGTACCTGTGGGTGCCGAACGGAACGGGAACCGCCGAGGTCATCAAGACCCTCAAGAGCGACATCGGCTGGGCACTCAACCCGCTCGAGAACCTCACACCGGAGTACTTGCACTACTAGACGGTGCGTGTGACCCTCGTGGTCAGCACCATCTGACAGCAGCCCCGCGGAGAACCCGCGGGGCTGCTGTCTTGTGCGCCCGAGGACGCTCTTGACATCAACGCGGCCCGAAGTGGTGCGAGTGTCCCGGGGCGGACCACCAGGAGTGCGTCGCAACGAGCCGAGCGCGAACGAACTCGCGAGCGATGGAGGCGCCAGGACCGGCGACGTCGCATCACAGCACCCACCCCTCGCGCTAGCGGGCGTGTCGTGTGGGCCCTCTACGGCTCCACGTACGCCGCGTCAGCGCTCAGAGGACGTCCGAGGCCACCACCGCCATCCGCGCCAGAACGGCGCCCTCCAGCGTCGCGAGTGAAGCGGTCACGAACCGCGGAGCTGCGTGCGCAACACCGCGGCGAACCAAGTCACTCAGGGCGTCACTGGTATACTCGCACGGTGCTTGTCTACATCCTGCGACGGCTCTTTCAGTCCCTAATTGTCCTGGCCATTATCGTCGTCGTGACGTTCACCCTGCCGTATTTCCAGCCCCAGGGAATCCTCGCGCCGGCGTACGCCACGTTGGGCCAACGCTCCACGCCCACGGCCATACGCACCTTCGCCCTGCAGCACGGGCTGGCGGGTTCGTATCTCACGAGACTGTGGCAGTACGTCAATCAACTGGTCTTCCACCTGAATCTGGGACACTCCTTCAAGCAGAACATGTCCGTGTGGCAGATCATCTCGCTGTACGTGCCCCGGACCATCTGGCTGGCCCTCACGGCGCTGATCCTGACGATTCTGATCGCGATCCCCCTGGGCGTGATACAGGCCACACGACGCAACACGACGGTGGACTACGTCGCCACCGGGTCCGCGTTCGTCCTCTACGCGATGCCGTCCTTCCTGCTGTGCATCCTGGTCATCGACGCCTTCGGCTTTCACTGGCCCCACCTGCCCGTCTCGCCACCCTCGGGCGTCGCGCCGTGGGCGCTGTTTACCGATCCCAAGGGCTTCATCCTGCCGGTGGCGAGTCTGACGCTGCTATCCGTGGCGGCACTCAGTCGCTTCATGCGCGGCGCTGTGCTGGAGGTCCTGGTCCAGGACTACATCCGCACGGCACGGGCGAAGGGCTGCAACAACCGTCGCGTCCTGTGGCGTCACGCATTCCGCAATGCTCTCGGGCCGATCATCACCATCCTGGGCCTCTCGATTCCGGGGCTTTTCGGGGGGGCCCTCATCATCGAAGACGTCTTCAACTACGCCGGACTAGGCGTGCAGACGGTAAACGCGGCGATCAACTTCGATGTGCCCACGGTGCTGGGGATCACCTTGCTCGTGGCCATCTTCACGTTGCTCGGCAACTTGCTCGCCGACGTCGCCCTCGGACTGGTCAATCCACGCATTCGAATTGAAGGAACAAAGTGAGCGAAGACATTCGCGACGACGCCACGCTCATCGAGCGATACTCGTCGGACGAGCGAGGAGTCGAGGAGATCGCCACCTCGGCGGCCGGCGTGCTCACCGACACCGCTGAGGTTGTGGTGCCGCTGTGGCGCCAGCGACTGCGCATCTTCATGAGCAACAAGCTGGCCATCGCCTCAGTGCTGTATCTGGTGCTGATCACACTGGCCTGCTTCCTTGGACCGATCATCCACCCCACCAACCAGACGAATCAGGCCCTGACGTTCGGCACTCGATGGAACGCACCTCCCTCCATGGCCCACCCACTGGGCACGGACGCCAACGGCTTCGATGAGTTGGGCCGCATCTTCTACGGTGGGGAGTACTCGCTCACGCTCGGCTTCCTGGCCGGCTTCATCACGATCATCGTGGGCACGATCTACGGCATGGTCTCGGGCTTCTTCGCCGGGCTCACCGACACGGTGATGATGCGTCTGCTGGACGCGTTCCTGTCGATCCCGTATCTGTTCCTTCTCATCACGCTGATCACGATCTTCGGCCGCTCGACGATGTTCCTGATCACCATCATCGGCCTGACGGGCTGGTGGGGCAACGCCCGTATCATCCGTGGTGACGCACTGCTCATCCGCAATCTCGAGTACTCCCAGGCCGCCACGTCCATGGGGGCCGGACGTTGGCACATCATTCGGCGTCACGTCTTTCCGAACTCGATCAGCAACATCGTGACCGTCGCGACGTTCTCGGTGGCTGATGCCATCCTGTTCCTGTCGGCCCTCGGATTCCTGGGCCTGGGCATTCAAACGCCCCAGACCGACTGGGGAACGATGCTCCAGGCCGGCACGTCGCAGATCCAGAACGGTTTCTGGTGGGAGGTCTTGCCCCTCGCGACGATCTTTGTGCTCGTCGTGGTCAGCATCAACTACATCGGCGACGCACTACGCGACTCGTTCGAGGTTCGACTCCTCGAGCGTTAAATTCCCTGCGGGCCCGCCGGATTCAGGAACCTGCCCGGCGCGAAGCCCGAAGACGTCGAGTTCGAACGTGCCTGGGCAGCCGACGAGTCACCTTCGAGGCACCCGGGGCCCGTCCGGCGTCGATGTCGCGAGTGTGATCCACTTCTCACCGAGCGCTCCAGTCCTCGGGCGATCACGACGAGATGAGGAACGATCTCGCTAAACCTGACTCCGCGCTCGCGGGGCCGAGACGCTCCTTGCGGAGCCTCTGAACCTTCAGTGCCCAGCGACGAAGAGCAAAGGTCCATGGAGGCTTCGTCGAGTCACAGGATCTCTCGGCACGACCGACGAGGCGACTCTGCACGCAACGTCCGGCGCGAGATCGCGGCGTGGCCCTCTTGCGACTGCGTCAGCCCAGCTCGTGGCGCCCTGGCGCGTCAGCGCCCTCGGACGCGGCGCCACCCCGGCTCAGCTGGACGACGCACTCCGCGCCGTCAGCGAGACCGGCGTACGCAGCGGGAAGTGACAGGCGGCCTGCTGAGACGGGCCGAAGTCCTGAAAGAGTGGCTCCTCCGCCGCACAGATTCCCTGGGCTCGGGGACAACGCGTGCGAAAGCGACATCCCGTCGGCGGATTCACCGGCGACGGCAGCTCACCGGTCACCTGGCGTCCGCGCCGCGCCCGCGCCTCTACCGGCTCCGGTACGGGAACGGCGTCGAGCAGACCCTGCGTGTAGGGGTGCGCGGGATTGCGGAACACCGACTCGGCGTCTCCAATCTCGACGATCTTGCCGAGATACATGACGCCGATGGTGTCGGCCATGTAATAGACCACGGCCAAGTCGTGGCTCACGAAGATGTAGGTCAGTCCGTGCTCTCGCTGCAGATCCTTCATGAGGTTCAGGATCTGCGCCTGAATCGAGACGTCCAGCGCCGACACGGGCTCGTCCGCCACGATCAGGCGTGGATTGAGCGCTAGAGCCCTCGCGAGGCCGATTCGCTGGCGCTGACCGCCCGAGAATTCGTGCGGGTATCGATCGGCGGCGTAGCGGTCGAGTCCCGTCGCCAGCAGCAGCTCCTCGACGCGACGGCGCCGCTGCGCGCGGTTGCCCTCGCTCTGAACGAGGAGCGGCTCGCCGACGATGTCAGCCACCTTCATACGCGGGTTCAGGGACGAGTAGGGGTCCTGAAACATCATCTGCAGCTGGCGTCGGTCCTCGCGAGCCGGTCGACGCGAGTGGGACGAAATGCTCACGCCGTCGAAGAACACTTCGCCGGCCGTCGGCGCCTCCAGACCCACCACCATGCGCCCGATGGTCGTCTTGCCGCAGCCCGACTCACCAACCAGGCCGAACGTCTCACCCTGGTTGATGGCGAAGTTCACTCCGGCGACCGCGCTGATCGCACCCACCTTGTGTCGAATGAGTCCCGCCTTGATGGCAAACTCCCTGGTCAGGTTCTCCACACGCAGCAGCTCCGTGGGAGAGGTCCCCGCCTTGTCCCTCACGACTGTCTCACGCACGATCGTCTCACGAGGACCCTGCACTGGGTGGAAGCACGCGAAGGTCCGATCCCCCTCCATGGTGAAGGGCGGCTCCTCAAGCCGGCACTGATCGGTCGCGAAGACACAGCGAGGGGCGAATCGGCAGCCTTCGATCGGCTTGGAGAGATCCGGCGGGAGACCCGCGATCGAGGCCAGCTCCTGCTTCGACGCGGTCTCGAGGCTCGGCATCGACGCGAGGAGCGCCTGCGAATACGGATGACGCATTCCGTGGAAGAGATCCATGGTGGATGCTTCCTCGGCCTTGCGGCCGCCATACATGACGACCACGCGATCGGCGCGTCCCGCAATCACGCCCATGTCGTGGGTGATCAGGAGGACTCCCATGTTGAGCTCAGTCCGCAGGTTGTCGATGATGTCGAGGATCTGCGCCTGAATTGTCACGTCTAGGGCCGTCGTGGGCTCGTCCGCGATGAGCAGCTTCGGTCGACACACCAGGCTCATGGCGATGATGACCCTCTGGCGAAGTCCGCCCGAGAGCTCGAACGGGTACTGGCCGAGGCGCTCCGCGGGACGCGGCATCTCGACCATCTCGAGAACCTCTAGAGCCCGCTTGTGCGCCTCAGCGTCAGACGCGCCAAAGTGGATTCGCAGTCCCTCGCCGATCTGCTTTCCGATCTTGGTGGCCGGATTGAGCGAGCTCATCGGATCCTGAGGGATGAGAGCCACGGATCGTCCGCGATGACTCTGCATCTCCTTCTCACTCAGCGAGCTCATCTCAACGCCGTCGAGGATGACCGAGCCAGCCCCGATGTGGCCATTGCCCGGCAGCAGTCGCATGATGGCCAGCCCGGTCGTCGTCTTTCCGCAGCCCGATTCACCGACCAAACCAACGCACTCACCGGGTCCCACCGAGAGCGAGAAGTCATCGACTGCCGTCACCAACGCCTTCTGCGTAGCGAATTGGACCTTTAAATTGTTGACTGTCAGGAGCGAAGACATACCTCGTAGATCTTACTCTCCGAATCAAGGGGGAGACGACGGCCCACCAGACAACGATGCGAAATTTCTACCCACTGACCAGGCTCCACGACAAGCGATGCTCCGAGGTTGGGCCGTGCTCCTTGATCGCGTCGCGGTGCCGGCGCGTGCCGTAGCCCTTGTTGCGATTCCACTCATAGGCGGGCCAGATCTCGTGCAACGTCTCCATGTGGGCGTCACGTTGCACCTTGGCCACCACCGAGGCCCCCGCGATGCTCGCGCACCGGGAATCTCCGCGCACCACGGTTCGAACCGGGGCGTCTGGCAGCGGCAGTGAACCAACCACGAGGCGCGGGCGCTTGGCCAGTGCACTGAGGTAGTCGAAGGAACCGTCCAGCAAGATGACGTCGGGTGAGATCGAGAGGTTCGCGAGAGCTCGAGCCGCCGCAAGGCCGAGGGCCACGCTGATGCCCCACTCGTCAATCTCTCGGGCACTCGCCCAACCCAGAGACCAGGACGCCGCCCACTCTCTGACGAGAGGTGCGATGACGATGCGGCGCCCAGCGCCGAGCATCTTCGAGTCAGTGAGCCCCTCCGGTGGCCCTTCCAGTGACGTCAACGCGACTGCCCCCACCGCCACCGGTCCGGCCAGCGAGCCTCGACCGACTTCGTCAAGACCCACGACGACGTGACCCTGGGCGAGGTGGGGGGATTCAACCTCGAGGGTCGCCGGCATGACCTCAGGCTAGTGAGACATATCATGCGCACCGTGACGCAGTGGGACACCCAGCGCGAGATCATTGTCCTCGTGCCACTGCGCGGTCTGCGCGAGGCCAAGCAGCGACTCCGCGAGGCGCTCGTGCCAGACGTCGACGACCTGGTTCGACGCCTCGCCCGCGGTGTCATCACTGCCGCCGCGCCGCGTAGGTGCGTGGTCGTGACCGAGGATCCAGAGACCGCCGACTTCGCACACGACCTTGGCGCGCAGGTCCTCATCTCGCCAGTGGCCTCACTCAACGGAGCCGTCCAGTGGGCCTACGCCGAGCTCGAGCGCCTTGCAGAGCATGTCGTCATCGCCCACGGCGATCTGCTCGAACCCTCAGGCGTACACGAGATGGGCCGGTTCCACGGAGTGACCCTGGTGGCGGATCATCACGGAGAGGGCACCACCGTCCTCGCCCTGCCGACGGGAACGGCCTTCCGCTTCGCGTACGGGGCCCGGTCTCTGCGGCGCCACCGCGACGAGGCTCGGCGACTGGGCCTACCCTGTCGCGTCATTCTGGGCTCCACCCTGTCGCGCGACGTCGACGTGGCCGCCGACCTGGACCCAGACGGCACTTGAGGGGGTCCGAAGACCCCCTCAATGCCACTACTCAACTCGTCATAGCGAGCTACTTCTTGGCGACAGCCTTCTTGGCCGGAGCCTTCTTGGCGGCAGCCTTCCTGGCCGGAGCCTTCTTGGCTACCTTCTTGGCCGGTGCCTTCTTGGCCGGAGCCTTCTTGGCTACCTTCTTGGCCGGTGCCTTCTTGGCCGGAGCCTTCTTGGCGGCAGCCTTCTTGGCCGGTGCCTTCTTGGCGGCGGCCTTCTTGGCCGGAGCCTTCTTCGCTACCTTCTTAGCTGGGGCCTTCTTGGCCGGAGCCTTCTTCTTCGCGGCAGTTGCCACTTTCCCTCCTTGGGACTCAACGTTGAATCAACGTGGGTCGTGAACACCGCCGTGGTGCTTCACTCTTGACACCTCGCTGATGGTCATGAACTCGATCATGTGCTGCCCAGCGTCCCCGCTGTACAGCGTCCAATCGCAGTGCACGGTCCTTTGCCTTGGAGCACATCCCGAATGAACTGCTAGCACCACACCCGGAACATGTGCGCCTCCTCCGCAGAAGGACACTTAAAAGTTCACTCGCTCAACACACCAATGTCAAGCATTTCGACGACGAATGCGACCGTTGTCGAAAGTGATCGATGAGCGCGGCATCTACCTCGGACGTGGTCAACACGGTGACGTCTTCAGTGGACGTGAGCTCTCGACGCTCGTGCTCGGTCCAACTCGCAGTGGCAAGACGTCAGCACTCATCATCCCGAACCTGTTAACGACCCAACGCGCTGCGATCATCACCTCCACGAAGGACGACGTCGTGCAACGCACCGCCGGACAGCGTCGCGATGTCACGACGCTGCTCTTTGACCCCTCCGACACGGTGATCGCGCCGCGGGGCGTCGAGCGCGTGGGCTACTCGCCGCTGCAGCACGCGCGCACCTGGGACGGCGCGGTGCTGGCGACGCGCAGCCTGCTGGACGTCGCGAGACGCGGCGGCCCCGATCGTGCCGAGGATCACTGGACCGAGCGCGCCGGGGCGCTCGTCGCCCCCCTGTTGCACGCGGCCGCCCTGGCTGGCGAGTCGCTCCCCCAGCTGGCCACGCGCATCGACGAGCGCCAGGCCGGCGCCCACCTCGACCTGCTGCGCGAGGCCTACGGAGACGCCCATCCCGCCACGGCCCTCTTGGGAGGCATCCTGAGCACCGAGGAACGCGAACGCTCCGGCATCTGGTCGACGGCGTCGGGCCTCTTCGCCGGGCTGCGCACCGAGGGTGCGCGTCGCGCCGCACAGATCGGGGCGCTCGACGTGTCGGAGTTCCTCTCGGGGCGCCACCAGCTGCACATCGTGGCCCCCAGTCGGCACCAGGCGCTCTCGGTGCCGCTCGTCGTGGGCTTGATCGAGCACGTCGTGCACACGACCTACGAACGACACCACGACGGCGCCCGACTCCTGCTCGCTCTGGACGAGATGGCCAACGTGGCTCCCCTGCCCCAGCTGCCCAGCCTCGTCTCAGAGGGGGGAGGTCAGGGCGTTCTCACGCTGGCCTGTCTACAGGACCTGAGCCAGGCCCGGGTGCGCTGGGGCGCCGCGGCCGACGGTTTCCTCTCGCTCTTTCCTACGACGATCGCCCTGCCCGGGCTAGCGGATCGGCGCACCCTCGAGCTGCTCTCGCACCTCGCGGGACGGGTCCAGGTGCCCGTCGAGTCCCGTCAGCGCGGCGCGTGGCATCAGCCGCGCTCCTCCAGCACGAGCTGGATCGAGCGGGATCGAGCGAGTCTCGCCCAGCTGGCCCAGGGCCGGCCGGGACACGCGCTCACCGTGCGCGCGGACAAGTCGCTGGGCTGGGTCGAGCTCACCCCGGCGCACCGCGACCCGCGCTTCCTGGGCTATCGCTCGCGCAGCGACCGAGAGTCCTCTCGCACCCGAGAGCGCTGACGTGCTCGCTCTCGCTCGTGCCAGCCTTCAAGGTCGAGCGAGCGAACACGGGTGATCCCCACGCTGGGCCCCTCCAGCCCACGTGAGGCGATCAACTCGGGCAGGGCGACATCGACGCCGCTCTCAATGCGATCCGCACGCGCCCCGAAGACCTGGGCGTCGGCCCAGGAGGCGACCACGTGGGATCGCGTGATACGCGTCAAGCCCTCGAACGCCGCGGCGAAGGCGTGCACGTCGAGCGCGCGGCTCGGGGGAACCACTTCGGCCTCCGGCTGATATCGGCTCAGGGCGCGCGCCCACTCGGAGCGCGCCGCCTCACGCGAGTAGTGGCGTTTCGTGCCCCGCTCGTCGTGATGACCTCCCCAGAGGGTCCGGTATCCCTCGTCGACGCCGGTGACGGCCTCTAGTCCGCCGAAGGATCGCCACGCCACCCAGCCCGTGCGACGCGCGAGCTCGACCCGCAGGTGTGCGCGATAGAGCGCGTCGGCGGCGACCTGATGCGCACGCAGCGATCTGGCGTCGAGCACGGTGTCCTCGCCCTCAGGACGCGCGCCGACGAGCACGTGATCATGAAGGTGTGGATCGCCGTGACGGTTCACGCCGTGGGTGAAGGAGACGACTGACTCCCAACGGGCCGACCACTGCGCGTTCATCCCGCCCCGGCGCACTCGCACGCTCAGGGCTCGATCTTCGAGGTAGCGCAGCGCGGCGGCCACCGACTCGCGATGAGCCCGCACGAGCCCCGCGCCGGCGGACTCGTCCAGCGCCAGCAGCACCGACACGGGGCGTGGGGCGGCCACGATGATGTCGTAGCCGAGCACGCGAGCGCGCGGGCTCGATCCCAACACCCCGGCGACACGGTCCGGGTCTGACGCGTCACCGTCTCCGCGCAGCCACCAGCCGGCGCTGGGGCGGAGTCCGTCCAGCTCACGAGCCTGGTCCTCGGTGTAGTAGCGCACGTCGCGACTGCGACGAGGCATGATCCGGATCATCACGTCCCCCTAGCGGGAACGCAACGGTCCCTAGAGTCGCTCGGCGATGCGCGCGGCCAGCGCGCGGCCCGCCTTGGCGAAGCCAGGCGTGGCCACAACCGCGCCGGCGCCGGCGCGCAGCATCAGGTGGTCCAGGAACCGCTCGTCGCGCACGCGAAAGGCCACCGCCAGGCGCCCGTCCTGCAGTGCACGCCACTGGGCGTTGGGCAGGGGCTCGAACAGCCAGCGCAGTCCGGGCTCGATGACCACCACCACCTCGTCACCGCCCTCGCCGACCTCGGTCAGCCAGTTGACCACCGGATCCACGGCACGCTCGGCGGCCACGGGTGACTTGGCCAAGATCGCCCCGATGCGATCGACACGGAACGTGCGCCAGTCCCCTCGCGTGGTGCAGAAGGCCCGCACGTAGGCGTGCCCGTTGAGCACCCGCAGCTCACGAGGTTCGATGACCCGTGTCTCGGACTGCTCGGACTCGCTGGAGGTGTACGTGATCTTGATCTGCTCGGAGGCCTCAATGGCGTCTCGCAACTCGTCGAGGAGCCACTCGTGGGCGGTCTCTACGCGAACGAAGCCGTCCACGGCATCCTCGATCTTGGCGATGGCCGACGACAGCGCCGGGTCGTCGTAGAGGCGCGCGGCCTCACGCAAGGCGATGTTCACCTCGAAGAGATCACGCCAGTAGAGCGGGGCGGGCTCGTGGTGTCCGTCGCGATCGAAGTACTCGACGGTGTAGAGGGAGTCGTCGTTGGCCTCGTCGTCCCAGTCGTCGCACTCCTTCACGACGTGGGCGGGAAAGCCGTACGCGCCGCCCATGGGCTCGAAGGTCACGAGCCGATCCATCACTCGTCGCACCATCGCGGGGTCCATGGAGAAGCGGTGGGCCAGGTCACTGATGCGCAGTCCCTGCGCCGACTGGTACACCGCGTGCAGCAGGCGCAGCGTCTGGCCGAGCGAGTCGTTGGGCGAGCTCTGATTGAAGGTGATCCCGCTGAGATCCGGCGCCGTGGCCCGGTTGACGTGGCGCAGCCAGTCGGCCAACTCCTGGCGCAGGGACTTCGGCGCACGCAGACGCAGGCGCTCCCCGGCGTCGAGCACGAAGCGCAGCGCGTCGCGTGGGCTGTCGAAGGCCAGCTCAACTTCGGCGATCCCGGCGCTGGTCGTGGCCAGCGTGGCACCCGGGAACTGACGGCACAGCAGGGTGGCGTAGTCCTCACTAGTCTCCACCACGATCTGCGTGGGCTCGAGCGGCCGAGCGAACTCGGGTCGCCAGGCCGCGGCCGCCTCGCGAGTCGGCGCGTCGGCCTCGAAGGCCACGTCCAGGACCGTCGGCATGGAGGTCATGCGCGTCACACGGTACCCCTTGATCGCGCTGGAACCGTGAACCCGAGCGATCAGGTAGGCCGCCCCCTCGAAGACGCCGATGGACAGAGGATCGACGACGCGGACCTTCTCGCTCGTGCTGCGATAGTCGAAGCGCACGGCGCGCTGCAGGCGCAGCGCGCGCACCAGCGGGGTGTAGTAGTTGGAAAAGGACAGTCCTCCGTCGCCCGCCGGACCCTCGTTGAACAGGCTGAAGGCGCCGGGCGCACCGAAGCCGCAGAAGCGCAGGGCGAGACGCACGACGCGCTCCTCGTCCTCGGTGAAGTCGATCTTGGGCGCAGTGGCGCTGTCCGGCTCGATCCAGTACCCGACGCTGCCACCGCCCAGGTCGAGCGTCTCGATCTGAAAGCCCAAGTCGCGAATCCTGGCCTTGTCACGCTCGAATTTCTGGCGCACCGCCACTTCACTGCCCTGGTACGCGGGGATGCGCCGTGGCGCGCGGGACTCGCGCGGCTCGTCGACCAGCAGCTCTCTGACGATCACGTCCTGGGTCAAAGGGTTCTGACGCGAGGCGCTCTGCAGCAGCAGCACCAGGGCCACGAGCCGCTCACGGCTCTCTTCGGCGGCTTGCGAGGTGGCCATCAGCGCCCTCGGGCGCGGGTCACGCCTCGACCCCGTCTTCGCCCTGGGTCTCGCGGCGCCAGGTGCCCGAGCGACCGCCGGACTTCTCCCACAGGGCGATGTCCGCGATCGTCATGGTTCGATCGGCGGACTTGCACATGTCGTAGATCGTCAGCGCGGCGACGCTGACCGCCGTCAGGGCCTCCATCTCGACGCCGGTGCGGTCCACGGTGTCCACGCTGGCCTCCACCTCGATGTAGCGGTCCGCGATGAAGAAGTTGAGATAGACGGTGCCCACCATGACCGGGTGGGCCATGGGCAGCAGCACGGACGCCTGCTTGGCCGCCTGGATCCCCGCCACCCGGGCCGTGGCCAGGACGTCGCCCTTGTTGATGGTGTTGGCGGCAACGGCCGCGGTGGTCGCGGCCTGCATGTACACCCGCCCGCGCGCCAGCGCGCGCCGCGCGGTTACCTCGGCGGCACCCAGTTCTCGCGGGAAAGCGCCTTCACGTGGCGAGCGTCGCAACTGGTGGAAATCGTCCACCGGGACATGCTACTGAGGGCCGAGGCGGTGCCGACGAGGCGATGCTTCGCGCCCGATACACTGCCACGCAGGAGTCACCCGGGAGACCTCATGCCGACCTACGAGTACGAGTGCCAGTCCTGTCACCAGCGAGTTGAGGCTGTCCAGCGCTTCGCCGATGCCCCGTTGACGACCTGCGAGGCCTGTGGCGGTGAGCTCAAGAAGGTGTTCTCGGCGGTGGGCATCGTGTTCAAGGGCAGCGGCTTCTACAAGACCGACAGTCGCGGCACGAGCACGGCCACCAGCGCGGCGAGCGCCACCAGTTCGGACTAGGCGCCCGACACCGCCAGGTCCGCGATCGCCAGGCTCTGACCGGCGGCCACGCCCGGCAGCCACGTCAGGTCCGCTCCTACGTGCGAGATGTCCAGCAGCATTCGCTGCAAGGTGGAGGCCACCGTCACCTCACGCACTGCTTCGGCCAGCTCACCGTCGCGAATCATCAGTCCGGTGACCCCGACGGAGAAGTCACCGGAAACCGGATTCACTCCCGAGTGCACGCCCGTGAGCGAGTCGACCAGCAGGCCCTCGCCCACCTCACGCCAGATCTGCTCTGGCGTGAGTGATCCGGGGCGAAGCCTCAGGGCGCGCACGCCAGCCGAGGGCGAGCCCGCGATGCCAGCGCGCACGGCGCCACCGGTCCCGGCCACGCCAGCACGACGTGCGGACACGGTGTCATAGACGAAGTCGCGCAGAACGCCATCCTCGATCAGGGTGTTGCGCCGACAGGCCAGGCCCTCGCCATCGAAGTTTGACGCCGAGAAGTGGCGCGCGTCCGTGGGATCGTCGACGAGCGTCACGCCTGATGAGGCGACCGCCTCGCCCCGGCGACCCGCGAAGAAGGACCGGCCGCGCACCACCGCCTCCCCGCTCAGGGCCCTTCCCACGATGCCCAAGAAGCTTGCCGCCGTGCGCGGGTCCAGGACGACGGACATGCGACGCGACGCCGGCCGGGTCGCTCCCAGGTGACGCGTCGCGCGCTCAACAGCGTCCCGGGCCGCCACCATCAGGTCGAGCTCCTCGGGCGAGCGACCCGCACTCAGACCCCAGCCGGTCTGATCGCCCGCCGGATCTGACGCGATGGCCTCGACCGACAGGTAGGCCCCCGAGCGCGCGTATCGGGCCTCGACACCCGTCGTGGAGAGCAACACGGCCTCGACGACGAAGTCCGAGTAGGCGGCACGCTCCACCTGACGGATCCGCGCGTCGCCCGCACGCACCACGCGTTCGAGCTCCCGTGCCAGATCGATCTTGCGCGCCAGGGCGGTGCCCCGCACACCCTCGCTCAGCAGCTGCAGTCCCGCGGGCCCCACCCCATCAGGGCGTGCGAAGGTGACGAAGTCGTCGGGGGTCGCGAAGCGCGCGTTGTCGCGCGCCTGGGCCAGCGCCTCGTCCACGGCCGCCTCCTCGAGCGAGCCGGCCCACGCGGTGCCCACCCGCGCACCCGCATCGCCCTCCAGGAGCACTCGCACACCGATACCGGAGGACGTGGCGGTGGTCAGCTTCTCAATTTCGCCCTCGTAGACCTCCACGTCCGTGTCCGTCCCCCGGCTGAGGTAGACCTCGACGTGCTCGTCGGCCTCCGCACGCTCCACGACGCGCCGAGCCAGGTCTCGAAGTTCGCTCACGACGCCGTACCGCCAATCGTGACGCTCGTCAGACGCATCGTCGCCTGTCCCGTGCCCACGGGCACGGACTGGCCGTCCTTGCCGCACGTGCCGGGGGTCATCGAGAAGTCGCCGGCCACGGCGTCCACGCGCTGCAAGATGGCGGGCCCGTTGCCGATCAGATTGCAGTCGCGCAGCGGTGTCGTCACGACTCCGTTCTCGATGAGGTACGCCTCTGTCATGCCGAACACGAAGTCACCGGTCGTCGTATTCACCTGGCCCCCACCGAGCTGTGCTACGTAGACGCCGTAGGGAGTTTGGGCGATGATCTCCGCGGCGTCATCCTGTCCGGGCAGCAGGTAGGTATTGGTCATGCGCACCATCGGCAGGTGCTGGTAGCTCTGGCGCCGCCCGTTGCCCGACGATGCGCGGCCCTCGCGTCGGGCCCGCAGCAGGTCCCACATGTAGTCAGTCAGAACGCCGTTCTCAATGAGCACGTTGCGCGAGCCGGGGTGTCCTTCGTCGTCGACTCCGAGATAGCCCCACTCACCAGCCACCGTGCCGTCGTCGACGAGACTCACGAGCGGACTCGCCACGCGCTCGCCGAGGCGATTGGCGTAGACCGACGCCTGTTTGAGAATCGCGTCGGCCTCGAGTCCATGACCACAGGCCTCGTGAAAGAGGATGCCACCCGAACCCCCGGCCAGCACGACGGGCAGGTCCCCGGAGGGTGCGGGGCGGGCCCGCAGCTTGGTCAGCGCCTGGCGAGCGGCCTGGCGAGCCGTACTCTCGATGACCTCGTCGCTCAGGGCCTCGAAGCCTCGAGTGACAGCGAAGGGCTGGTAGCCCGTCTGCAGTCCAGCGTCGCCGCTGGCCACGCACGAGACGACGAATCGAGTGCGCACCTGATGCTCGCCCGCGATCAGACCGTCCGTGTTGGCCACGAGGAAGTGCCGAGAGGAGTCACCGATGCCCACCTGGACCTGACTGATCGCCCCGCCCTGGCTGCGAGCCACGTCGTCAGCTCGGCGCAAGAGACCAACCCGGTGGGCCTTGTCAACCTCCTCGGGCAGGACGTGGGCCAGACTGGCCCGCTCGGACAGGCGCCCGAGCGTGACCGCTCGAGCGCCGGGCTCCCCGGAGCGTGCCACGGCCGCCGCCGCCTCGGCCGCGGCCAGAAGGCCCGCCTCTGAGAGGTCAGCGGTGTGGGCAAAGCCCGTCGTCTCTCCCACCACCACCCGGATGCCGGCTCCTCGATCGCGCCCACTGCTGAGCTCCTCAACGCGGCCCTGATCGAGAGAGGCCCCCGAGCTACGGCGATCCTCGGCGTAGACCTCGGCGAACTCGCCCCGAGCGCCCGCGAAACTCAGGACGCGCTCGAGGACATCGGGTTCGATCAGGGGACTGGGCACCACGAAATGGTACCGGGGACCCTAGGCACGCCCATCGGAATCTCGAAGAGCACCGGTAGAATTCAGTGGTGATCCTGGATTCAATCAACGGCCCCGAGGACCTGCGCGGCCTGTCGTATCGCCAACTCAACACTCTCAGCACGGAGATCCGCGACTTCATCATCGAGCACGTGACCAAGACGGGCGGACACTTGGGTTCCAACCTCGGCGTCGTGGAGCTCACGATCGCGCTACACCGCGTGTTCGACTCGCCGCGCGACATCCTGCTCTTTGACACCGGGCACCAGGCGTACGTGCACAAACTGCTCACGGGTCGCCGCTACGGCTTCAAGCGGCTGCGCCAGCGTGGGGGCATCTCGGGCTACCCGAACCGCTCCGAAAGCGAACACGACTGGATCGAGTCCTCGCACGCCTCCACGGCCCTCTCCTACGCCCACGGACTGTCCGTGGCCCTGGAGCGACGCAAGGAGCTGATCGGCCACGGTGGCTCACGCCACGTCGTGGCCATCGTCGGGGACGGGTCCCTCACCGGCGGCATGGCGTACGAAGCGCTCAACAACCTCGGGCACTCCGAACAACGCGTCGTCATCGTGCTCAACGACAATGGACGCAGCTACGCGCCAACCATCTCCAAGCTCTCCGAGAGCCTGACGGCCCTGCGCCTGAACAAGACCTACGTCTCACTGCGCGACCGGATACGGCGCCTGGTGCCGCACCTGCCACGCCTCGGCAAGGCGGCCTACGTCGGTGTGGACGCCATGACCTCGGTCGTGCGCGAGATGGTCACGCCCCACACCTTCTTCGAGAACCTGGGCGTGCGCTACGTGGGGCCCATCGACGGGCACAACATCGAAGCCCTCGAGAACGCCTTGACCAGCGCGGCGCGCTGGGACGGGCCCATCCTCGTGCACGTTCTGACGGAGAAGGGCCGTGGCTACGCGCCGGCCACCAGCGACCACCTGCGCATGCACGACTACAAGCTGCCGGCCAAGCTCAACGACGAGGAGGTCGTGCCCAAGTCCTTCACCGAGGCCTTCGGCGACGCGCTGGTGACTTTGGCCGATCTCGACGAGCGCATCGTGGCCATCACCGCGGCCATGGCCGGTCCAACCGGGCTGCTCGGCTTTCAGGAGCGCTTCCCCGAGCGCTTCTTCGACGTCGGCATCGCCGAGCAGCACGCGGTCACCGCCGCGGCCGGCATGGCGATGGGTGGCCTCAAACCCGTCGTGGCCGTGTACTCGACGTTCTTCTCGCGCGCCTTCGACCAGGCCAATCTCGACGTCGGGCTCCTGGGGCTGCCCGTGGTGTTCGTCTTTGACCGCGCGGGCATCACGGGCGACGACGGACCGAGCCACCACGGCGTGCTCGACATCGCGCTCAGTCTGGCGATTCCCAACATGACCGTCTTCGCTCCCAGCTGCGCGGAGGAGATTCCGGGCATGCTCGCCAGTGCTCTCTCCCTGAGTGGTCCTAGCGCCATCCGCTTCCCCAAGACCCTGCCCCAGCCCCTCGACGGCCACGTCGGCACTGGCCTGGAGGCGCGATGCCTGACGCGCGGGGACGGCTCGCTGTGTGTTCTGGCGGTGGGCAAGATGGCGGCCTCATCTCGGCGCGCCCTCGAACTGATGGGCGAGGCTGGCCGACGCGTCACCCTCTACGACGTTCGAGTCCTGCCGCCGGATCCGCACATGATCGACGACGCCCTCGAGCACCAGCGCGTCGTCACGGTCGAGGACGGCACGCGCCACGGCGGCGCGGGCACGCTGATGGTCTCGGCCGTGCGCAACGGCGCCCAGGACCGGGGCCAAGCGTTCCCGCCGACGAGAATCCTCGGTGTGCCACGGGCCTACCTGGAACACCACCGGCCGGACGAGCTTCTCGCGGAGCTTGGACTCGACCCACCGGGCCTGGCCGGTGCCTTCACGCGGATGCTGGCCGACGAACCAGAGTTTCCGCGAGTTCTGCCCGAGGCGCCGCGCTCGACCTATCTGTGAGCCGGTACGGTGAGCCCATGAGCTTCGCCGTGAACAAGTCCGACGAGCAGTGGCGCGACCAGCTGGGACTGGCGCGCTACCAGATCCTGCGCGAGGCGGCCACGGAGGCCCCCTTCACCGGCTCGCTGCTCAACGTCAGCACCGAGGGCGAGTACTCCTGCGGCGGCTGCGGCCAGGTCCTCTTTCGCTCCGAGCAGAAGTTCGACTCGCACTGCGGCTGGCCGAGCTTCGACGCGTGCGCGCCGGGCTCCATCATCGAGCGCCCCGATCACTCCCTGGCCCGAGTGCGCACCGAGATCCTGTGCTCGCGCTGCGGGGGCCACCTCGGGCACGTCTTCGACGACGGACCGACCCCCAGCGGCCTGCGCTACTGCGTCAACTCCCTCGCGGTGGACTTCGCGGCCCGCGAGACGGGCGCCTAGACCTCGAGGAAGCGTCGGATCGCGATCGCCGAGCCGACCGAACCGATCAGCACCCCCACTAGCACCACGACGACGTTGGTCCCGATGAGCGCGGTCGTGTCGAGGGCGAACTCGTTGTGCAGCGGGTACCAGGTGTGCAGCGCGGTCACCGCCAGGGCGGCGACCGCGGAGCCCAGCAGGCCCTGGATGAATCCCTCGGTGATGTAGGGCACGCGGATGAACCAGTTGGTCGCGCCGACCAGCTTCATCACGGAGACCTCGCGTCGCCGCGCGAAGATGGCCATGCGGATCGTGTTGAGGATGAGCACCGTCGCCGACAGCAGCAGCACCCCGGCCAGGATGAGGAAGACCACCTGCAGGATGCGGATCGCGTGGTTCATCTGGCGGATCTGCTGCTCCGGGGCGGTGACGCGATAGACGCCCGGCTGGTTCGAGAAGGTCGACTCGATCACGAAGGCGTCCTGGGGCACCGTGGGCACGCAACGAAACGACGACGGCATCGCCCCGATCGTGAGGACCTCCCACTCCGACTTGGGCAGCAGCGTCTTGGCCTCGGCGTAGTCCTGGGCCTGGGTGAAGTACGTGCAGTCCTTCACGATGGGCGAACTGGTCAGCTGGGTGCGCACGGCGTCGACCTGACTCGACGTCGCGTTCGGCTGCATCCAGACCGTCACGCGGGTGCCCTGCTGCCACTGGGCCGAGGCCTGGGCCGCGCTCTGCTTGAGCAGGAGGGCGGCACCGACCAGGGACAGGGACACCGCGACGGTCAAGATGGCGGCCACCGTCATCATGCGGTTGCGCCAGAGGTTGGTCAGGGTCTCCTTGACCGCGTATCGGAAGTACACCCGCATTACAGGTTGACCGCCGCCTCGTCGATCCCGTAGACGCCGCGTACCTGGTCGCGCACGATCTCACCGCGGTCGAGCTCGATGACGCGTCGGCGCATCCTGTCCACCAGGGCCTTGTCGTGGGTGGCCATGACCACCGTGGTGCCCGTTCGGTTGATCCGCTCCAGCAGGGCCATGATCGACTCGGAGTTTGCCGGATCCAGGTTTCCCGTCGGCTCGTCCGCCAGCAGGATCAGGGGCCGGTTCACGAAGGCTCGCGCCACCGCCACTCGCTGCTGCTCGCCGCCGGAGAGCTCACCGGGCAGGTTCTTGGCCTTGTCCGACAGGCCCACGAGCTCCAGGATCTGGGGCACCTGAGACTCCACGGTCGTGCGGGGCCGACCGATGACCTCCAGGGCGAAGGCGACGTTGTCGAAGACGCTCTTGTTCGGCAGCAGGCGGAAGTCCTGGAAGACGCAGCCGATGTTGCGCCGCAGGTAGGGCACGCGCCACTTGGACAGCTTGCCGATATCGCGACCCGCCTCCAGGATGCGACCCGAGTCGGGCAGTTCCTCGCGCAGCAGCAGTCGCAGGAACGTCGTCTTGCCCGAGCCCGAGGCGCCGACCAGGAAGACGAACTCGCCCTTCTCGATGTCGAGGTTGACGTCGCGCAGCGCGGGGGTTCCGTTCTTGTAGGTCTTGGAGACGTGCTCGAAGCGGATCACGTGGACAGTCCTGGGCCGAAGGGATGAGAGGCGCAATGCGCGCCGGCAGTACGAATGACTCCAGTCTACTTTCGAGCCTCTCGGCACAGACGCAATCGCGCCCGGTGGGGCCCGCCAGTTGACGAATTCTTACGAACGCGCGCCCGCTCGGGAGCGCTGACGCCGCAGCTCGGCCTCCATGAATCCGTCCAGGTCCCCGTCGAGCACGGCGTCGACATTGCCGGTCTCGAAGTCGGTGCGGTGGTCCTTGACCAACTGGTAGGGAGCCTGCACGTAGCTGCGGATCTGCGAGCCCCACGCGTTGTCGCTGCGCTCGCCCGAGAGCGCATCCATCTGGGCCTGACGCTCCGCACGGGCACGCTCGGCGAGCTTGGCCTCGAGGATCTGCAGCGCGCGCTCGCGGTTCTGGTGCTGGGAACGCTCGTTCTGGCAACTCACCACGATCCCGCTCGGCAGGTGCGTGATGCGGATGGCCGAGTCGGTCTTGTTCACGTGCTGGCCGCCAGCGCCCGAGGAGCGGTAGGTGTCGATGCGCAGGTCCTTCTCGTCGATCTCGACCTCCGCGGCGTCGTTGGCGAGCAGGGGCGTCACGTCCAGACTCGCGAAGCTCGTCTGTCGTCGCGCCTGGGAGTCGAAGGGGCTCATGCGCACCAGTCGGTGCACTCCGCGCTCGGCCGACAGCCAGCCGTAGGCGAAGCGGCCCTTGACGATGAACGTGGCCGACAGGAGTCCGGCCTCTTGGCCCTCGCTCACCTCGTCGATCTCGACGTCGAATCCGCGTCGCTCGGCCCAGCGCGAGTACATGCGCAGCAGCATCTCGGTCCAGTCCTGGGCGTCCGTGCCCCCGGCACCCGCGTGCAGCTCGGCGATGGCGTCGTTCTCGTCGTAGGGACCCGAGAAGAGGCTCTGGACCTCCAGGGCCGTGAGCTGGGCTTCGAGGTGCTCGACACCGTCGGCCAGCTCGCTGAGCAGCGACCAGTCCGCCTCGCCGGTGCCAATCGTCTCGCGTGAGAGCTCCACCAGGACCCGACAGTCCTCGAGTGAGCCGCCCAGTCGATCGAAGGACTCCAGGTCGGCGTTGAGGCGTCCGTACTCGGTGGTCACGACGCGCGCGTGGTCCTGGTCGTCCCACAGATCCGGAGCCTCGATCGCCTCGGTGAGCTGGTCGTGACGGGTTCGGCGCTCGTCGATCTTCAGGTAGTCGTGCGCCGCTCGCCAGCGCTCCTCGAGGCTCTCCAGACTCGCCTGGGCCTCACGCAGCGCGTTCTCGGCCCTAGGGTCGGCCATGGCACTGCTTGAACTTGCGACCCGAACCGCACCAGCACGGCTCGTTGCGCCCGATCTTGTCGCCTTCGCGCTTGGTCGGGGCCTTCGCGCCCCCGTGCTCGGGCAGACTGACCGCACCCGGAGCCACCTCGACGGCGTTGGTGATCGCCCGCTCCAGGCCCTCGTCCACGCTCGCCGTCTCCTCGGCCACGGCCTCGACATGGGTGATGTAGCGCACGAAGTCCGCGTCCACGGCCGCCAGGAGGTGCGAGAACATCTCGTAGCCCTCCTTTTGCCACGCCGTGAGCGGGTCCTGCTGGGCCACCTGGCGCAGGTGGATGCCATCGCGCAGGTAGTCCATGTCCGAGAGGTGATCGCGCCAGCGCTGATCGATGATCTGCAACATGACGTCGCGTTCGATCTCCTTGGCCGTCTCCAGGCCCCCGGGATAGGCCTCACACTTGGCCTCGTACAGGCCCAGGGCCTCCTCGAGGACCACGGCGAGCACGTCATCGCGATCCTCGTACGCGCTCAGCGTCGCGACATCGAACTTCGTCGGGTAGTAGGCCTGCAGGTCCATCAGCAGCGCCGCCAGATCCCACTCCTCGGAGAACTCGCTCGTCAGGCGCTCGCCGAGCACGCGAGTGAGTTCCTCCTCGATGAGCGCGAGTGTGGCGTCGTGGATGTCCTCACCCTGGATGACCTGCTGGCGACGCGCGTAGATGACCTTGCGCTGCTCGTTCATCACTTCGTCGTACTTCAGGACGTCCTTGCGAATCTCGGCGTTGCGTCCCTCGACGGTGTTCTGGGCGCGCTCGATCGCCCGTGTGACCATCTTGGCCTCGATGGCTTCGCCCTCGGGCAGGGCGCGCTCCATGACCCAGGACACCGCTCCGGTGGCGAACAGGCGCATGAGGTCGTCCTCGAGCGACAGGTAGAAGCGGCTCTCGCCGGGATCTCCCTGACGTCCGGAGCGACCGCGCAGCTGGTTGTCGATGCGCCGAGACTCGTGACGCTCGGTGCCGATCACGTAGAGCCCGCCCAGGTCGCGGACCTCGGCACCCTCCTCCTCGCACTCGGCCTCGAAGCGGCCCAGCATCTCGGCCATCGCGGCTTCGAACTCGTCGCTGCCCGCGACCAGGTCCTTGGCGGCGAGCTCGCGGCGTACCAGGCCATCGGGATTGCCCCCGAGGTGGATGTCCACGCCGCGCCCGGCCATGTTGGTCGCGACGGTCACGGCGTGCTTGCGCCCGGCCTGGGCGATGATCTCGGCCTCGCGAAAGTGCTGCTTGGCGTTGAGGACCTCGTGGGTGACGCCGGCCTTGGACAGAGCCCGAGAGAGCAACTCGGACTTCTCCACCGACGCCGTGCCCAGCAGGATCGGCTGACCACGGTCGGAGCGCTCGCGCACCTCCTCGACGATCGCCTCGAACTTGGCGTCCTCGCTCTTAAAGATCAGGTCCGCCTGGTCCAGTCGGACCATCGGGCGATTCGTCGGGATGGGCACGACCGAGAGGCCGTAGGTCGAGGAGAACTCCGCGGCCTCCGTCTCGGCGGTGCCGGTCATGCCGGCGAGCTTCTCGTAGAGGCGGAAGTAGTTCTGCAGCGTGACCGTGGCCCAGGTGTGGTTCTCCTCCTGGATCCGCACGCGCTCCTTGGCCTCGACGGCCTGGTGCAGGCCGTCGGACCAGCGCCGGCCCTCGAGGGTGCGCCCCGTGAACTCGTCGACGATCTTCACCTCGCCCGCCGCCACCAGGTAGTCCTTGTCGCGATGGAAGAGCTCCTTGGCCCGCAGGGCCTGGCCGAGCTGGTGTACGTAGTTCGTAGCCACCTCGTCGTAGAGGTTGGTCACGCCCAGCTGCTTTTCCACCTTCTCGATGCCCGACTCGGTGGGCATCACCGTCTTCTTCTCCTCATCGACTTCGTAGTCGACGTCGCGCACCAGGGTGCGCGCTATGGAGGCGAACTGGTAGTAGAGCTTGGTCACGTCCGAGGCCGGCCCCGAGATGATCAGCGGCGTGCGCGCCTCGTCGATCAGGATGGAGTCAACCTCGTCGACGATCGCGTAGTGGTGCCCGCGCTGGACCATGTGCTCGGCGCGCCGGGCCATGTTGTCGCGCAGGTAGTCGAAGCCAAACTCGGTGTTCGTGCCGTACGTGATGTCACAGCGATAGGCCGCACGCTTGTCCTCGAAGTCCGGCAGGTCCGGACCGACGCGGCCCACGCTCAGGCCCAAGAAGCGGTGCAGGCGGCCCATCCACTCAGCGTCACGCGTGGCCAGGTAGTCGTTGACCGTGACCACGTGCACGCCCTCTCCAGCGAGGGCGTTGAGATAGACCGGCAGCGTCGACACCAGGGTCTTGCCCTCGCCCGTCTTCATCTCGGCGATCCAGCCGAAGTGCAGGGCCATGCCGCCCATGAGCTGCACGTCGTAGTGGCGCTGGCGCAGCACCCGGCTGGCCCCCTCACGCACCACGGCGAAAGCCTCAATGAGCAGGTCATCCAGGGTCTCGCCCTCGGCCAGGCGCTCACGGAACGCGTCGGTCTTCGCGCGCAGCTCGGCGTCGGTCAGACCCGCCATCTCGCCGCTGAGCTCGTTGATCGGCCCGACCAGCTCGGCGAGCTGGCGCACGCGCTTGCCCTCGCCGGCCCGCAGAATCTTGCTGAACACACTCATGTCGACATCACCCTACCGGCCGAGACCTCTCACACGAGGGGCTGCGCGTGTCTGACCTGGTCTTTGACCCCACACCTGCCTGCTGCGACGTCCGTGCGCGCGCTGACAGCCGAAGCTCTTCCGCGCGTGCTCGCACACTTCGCCGGCTCGTGCGACGACCACCTTGATCGCCGTCCGGCAGGACTTACCTCTAAACCGCGCCATGCTCAGCGCCCAAAAGGCGCCTTACGTGGGTCGTTTCGCCCGCGGCTGGCCTCGACTTTCAACCACAGAACCACCCGCAGCCCCTGATGAGTCTAGTTCTCCGTCTCGTGCGCGCCCCGTGCGAGGCTGATGAGCAGGCGTGCGCCCAGCACCAGCGCCGCCAGTGGAATCAGCGCCCGGCGCGGCCCACGGGCGTGGTAGGCCTCAAAGCGCAGGGCGCTCGCGTGGTGCGCCACGAGCATGGCCCGCCCGGCGCGACGTCGTGAGAGCCCCTCGACGTGCGTGACCGCCACGTCGTTGAGCGCCTCGACGCTGAGGCCCAACTCGCGCACGCGCCAGCACAGGTCCATGTCCTCGGCGAACATGAAGAAGCGCTCGTCGAATCCCCCGATCGCCTCGAAATCGGCCCGGCGCATCGCGAAGAAGGCCCCCGACACCCAGTCGACCGTGCCGTCCGGGCGCGGCGAGCGGTAGCGGCGCGTGGCCGGATTGTGGGGCCACAGCGGCGCGAGCAGGGCGTGAGCGGCCGCCAGCCACACGTTGGGAAACACGCGCTGGGACGGATAGACCGTGCCGTCCGGACGCTCGATACGCGGCGCCACCACGCCGACACCGGCCCGCGAGCCCAGGACGTGCACCAGTCCGGCCACCACGCCCGGATGAGCGAGAACGTCGGGGTTGGAGATCACGAGGAACTCACCCGTCGCACGGGCCACCCCACGATTGGCCCCGCGCCCGTAGCCCAGGTTGAGTCCCGTCTGGAGCACCGTGGCCGGCTGGGCGCCGAGCGCGGCGGCGCTGGTACCGGCCTCGGCGTTGTCGACCACGATCACCTCGTGCACGCCGTTGTCCCACAGCGATCGCACGCACGCCTCGAGTGAGGCGCCCGAGTGATAGTCGACCACGATCGCGCTGACGCGCCCAGGGATTACCACGAGGCGTCCCGGGCGGCGAGCAGGCGAGCCACGGCGTCGTGCCAGTCGGGTGGCGCGGCATAACCCGCGCCGGTGAAGCGCTCGGTGGACAGGTCCGAGCGCGCCGGGCGCTGGGCCGCGGGCACGGGGCTGAGCTCGGCGGTGTCGATCGGCTCGGCAAAGTCCTGGGCCCGTCCTAGGCAGGCACCGGCGTGAGCGGCGACGTCGAACCAGGTCGTCGCACCGGCGTTGGCGACGTGCCACGTACCACCCGGTCGCGCGCGCACCAATGCCACCAGGGCGTGGGCCAGGTCAGCGGCGGTGGTGACGGTGCCGGTCTGGTCGGCCACGAAGCGAACGCGCTCGCCACTGGCCGCTCGCCGGGCGATCGCCCGCAGCACGTTCTGGCCCCGCACGCCCATGACCCATGAGGTGCGCACGATCGTGTCAAGCGGCGAGCATCGCCGCTCTCCGGCCAGCTTGGTCGCGCCGTAGACGTTGAGCGGACCCGTGGAATCGTCCTCGACGTAGGCCGCTCCCTTGGTGCCGTCGAAGACGTAGTCAGTCGAGAGGGTGATCAAGTGCGAGTCCACCGCCTCAGCGGCCTCGGAGAGCACACCCACGGCGATGTCGTTGACGGCCCGGCACGTCGCGACGTCCGACTCGGCGCGATCAACCGCGGTGTAGGCAGCCAGATTCACGATGACGTCAGGTCGAGTCATCTCGATCGCGTGGCGCAGCAGCTCCGGGCTCGTCATGTCCACGTCGTGGCGCGTCAGGCCCAGGACCTCGAACTCCCCGTCGGCGACCGGACGCGCGTCCGCCCAGTACGCTCGGGACGCCCCGGGGACCTCGAGGCCCCGCAGCGTGTCGAGTAGGTCTAGACCAACCTGACCGGCCGCGCCGGTCAGCACGACACGGGTGGCTCGGCTCATGAGCCCGACCGCCGCAGGTGCACGACGTCGCCAGCCAACACGCGACGTACTCCCTGGCCCGTCTGCACCAGCAAGCACCCGGCGTCATCGACGTCCACGGCTTGACCGTGCCAGGTCTCCTCTCGCTGCTGCACCGACACCTCCTGCCCGATCGTCGCCAGGCCCGCACGGTACTCGTGCAGCAGCCTCGCGCGCCCCGCGGGGCTGGCGAGCAGCGCCCGACGAGGCTCGAGCTGCTCGAGGAGCGTGTCGAGCAGGGCGTCCGGACCCGGCGGGCTGCTCGCGATCAACGTGGCGACGTCAGTGGCCGCCAGCTCGGGCGGGTGACTCGTCAGGTTGAGCCCGAGGCCCACCACCACCGCGCCCGGAACCCCCGGCACGGATTCGGCCAGAACGCCACCGAGCTTCAGCGTGCCGACGACCAGGTCATTGGGCCACTTCAGGCTGCACTCGGCTCCCAGGCCCGCCAGCGCGGCCCGGGCCGCCAGTGCCACCGCGATCACCGCCCACTGCATCTCACCGGGCTCCAGTGCGGGTCGCAGCAGGATCGAGCACAGCAACGCCGAGTCGGGTGGGGCCAGCCACGCGCGTCCCAACCGACCGCGGCCCTGGCTCTGGAACGACGCCCACAGCACGAGTCCCTCACTGGCTCCCAGGCGGGCGCGCTCGAGCAGCGCGCGATTGGTCGAGTCGACCTGACTGAGGTGTTCTCGACGCCAGGCCAGTGCGCTCACTCCCAAAGATTAGGGTTTGACAGTTAGGTGGTAGAAAGTGACAATCCCGCCCCGGAGGTGTGCGTGCTGAAGAAGGTCCTGGTCGCCAACCGAGGCGAGATCGCCGTGCGGGTCATGCGAACCTGCCGGGAGATGGGAATCGCCACCGTGGCGGTCTACAGTGACCTCGACCGCGACTCGATGCACGTGCGCACCGCGGACGAGGCCTACGCCCTGGGCGGCACCAGCGCGGCCGAGAGCTACCTGAACACCGAGTCCATCCTGAGCGCGATCGAGGCGAGCGGGGCCGATGCGGTGCACCCCGGCTACGGCTTCTTCAGCGAGAATACGGACTTCGCTCGAGCGATCACGTCGCGCGGGGTGACCTTCATCGGCCCTCCGCCAGAGGCGATCGAGGTCATGGGCGACAAGATCTCCTCGCGCCTGGCGGCCGAGGCGGCCGGTGTCGCCGGTGTGCCCGGGCGCAACGAGACCCTGAGGAGCGCCGAGGAAGTCGTCGACTTCGGCGAGCAGCACGGTTGGCCCGTGGCGATCAAGGCCGCCTACGGAGGTGGCGGTCGCGGCATGAAGGTCGTGCGCGGGCCCGAGGAGGCCGCGAGCGCGCTCGAGAGCGCCCAGCGAGAGGCCCTGAGCTACTTCGGGCGACCCGAGTGCTACCTGGAGCGATACCTGACGTGGCCGCGCCACATCGAGATGCAGGTCTTGGCTGACACCCACGGCACCACGCTGTGGCTGGGCGAGCGTGACTGCTCTGCTCAGCGGCGCCACCAGAAGCTCATCGAGGAGTCCCCGGCGGCCAACTTCCCGCCCGAGGTCCGCACGGCCATGGGCGAAGCGGCAGTCAAGGTCTCACGGGCCTGTGGGTACGTCAACGCCGGCACGGTGGAGTTCCTCTACCAGGACGGCGAGTTCTACTTCCTGGAGATGAACACGCGACTGCAGGTCGAGCACCCCGTGACCGAGCTGGTGACGGGACTGGACCTGGTCGAGTGGCAGCTGCGCATCGCCGCGGGTGAGGCCCTCAGCTTCGGCCAAGACGACGTGCAGCGTCGCGGGCACGCGATGGAGGTTCGCATCAACGCCGAGGACGCCGCGGGCGGGCGCTTCAGCCCCTCGCCGGGACTCATCACGCGCTTCGAGCAGCCCGGCGGCCCGGGTGTGCGACTCGACGCCGGCTACGGCGCCGGTGACGCCGTCTCGCAGTACTACGACAACCTGATCGCCAAGCTCGTCGTCTGGGGTGAGGACCGTGAACGCGCCCGACGCCGTCTCCTGCGCGCCATCGAGGAGACGATCATCGAAGGCGTCGCCACGACCTTGCCGGCCGATGAGATCATCCTGAGCCACGAGGACTTCGTCGCCGGCACGCACTCCACCAAGTGGGTCGAGGAGTCCCTCGATTTCAGTTCTCTCGTGCCCACGCCGGCCGCCATGGGTCTGAGCGACTCGCGTGAGCGCCGTGAGGTCACCGCCGAGGTCAACGGACGGCGTGTCAAGGTCGCGCTGTGGCTCGACGAGGCCAGCGCCAGCGCGCCGGCCAGCACCGCGGCGCGACCGCGGCGCCAACACCACGCCGGGGTCCTGGGCAGTGGCTCCGGCAGCGTGAGCGTGCCAATGCAGGGCACGATCGTCAAGATCAACGTCGAGGTCGGCCAGAGCGTCGAGGCCGGCCAGACCGTCGTCATCCTCGAAGCCATGAAGATGGAGAACGCGGTCCCGGCCGAGCGTGCCGGTGTCGTGACGTCGGTGCGTGTCAGCGAGGGCGACTCGGTCGCCGCCGGCGACGTGGTGGTCACCGTCGAATGAGTGTCCTCGACGTCGCCATCGACGCCGCCACGCCCAGCCTGCTCACCCTCAGCCACTTCATCCACGCCCACCCCGAGTTGGGCTACGAGGAGCACGAGAGCTCGGCCGCGCTCGCGGCCGCGGCCGAATCGGCGGGCTTTCGCGTGGAGCGAAACGCCGCGGGCCTGGCCACCGCATTTCGCGCGGTGTCGGGCTCCGGAACCCTGCACGTCGCCCTGTGCGCCGAGTACGACGCGCTGCCCGATGTGGGTCACGCCTGCGGACACAACATCATCGCCGCCGCCTCCCTGGGAGCGGCGATCGGCCTCGCGGCGCTGGCCGAGGAGCTCGACCTGACCGTCGTGCTCCTGGGGACGCCGTCGGAGGAGGGCGGCGGGGGCAAGATCGACCTGCTGCGCGCCGGCTACTTCGCCGACGTGCACGCGGCGATGATGATCCACCCGTGGCCACAGGACCGCCTCGAGGCGACGTGCCTCGCCGTGGACCACTTCGACGTCACCTACCGGGGCCGGGAGGCCCACGCCTCAGCCGCGCCCTGGGAGGGCGTTAACGCGCTGGACGCGCTGACCATCGCCCAAGTGGCGATCGGGCTGCTTCGTCAGCAATTGCGCCGCGACGACCAGGTCCACGGCATGGTCCTGGAAGGTGGCTCGGCGGCGAACATCATTCCCTCACGCGCCGTGGGGCGCTTCATGGCTCGCTCCCGCACGAGCGAGCGCCTCGCGGGGTTGCGCGAGCGACTGGACGCGTGCTTTCGCGCCGGCGCACTGGCCACCGGGGCCGACCTGTCGGTCGAGGAGCTGGGCAACGCCTTCTCGCACATGGTGTCGGACCCCGACCTGCTCGAGCACTACCGGGCCGCCGCCGAGGGACTCGGACGGCGCTTCAGCGCCGACGACGCGGGCGAAGCGGCGCCGACCATCTCGACGGACATGGCCAATGTCTCCTTGGCCGTGCCGAGCATTCACCCCCTACTCGGCATCGAAACCCACGGGGCCGTCAACCACCAGCCAGAGTTCACCGCCGCCTGCGTGAGCGAGAGCGCCGACCGGGCCGTCATCGACGGAGCACGCGCCCTCGCGCACACGGCGGCCAGCGTGGCGCGCGACGCCTCGCTGCGTGCGCGACTCCTCGCGCGATCGTGATCCTCGAACACGCGCTGCTTGTGGTGCGCGAGGACGTCGCCGAGGACTTTGAGGCGGCCATGAGCGACGCCCTGGGGATCATCACGTTGGCACCGGGTTGTCACGCCGCCGAGGTGCGCCGCCAGATCGAGGATCCGAGAACCTACCTGCTGATGGTGACGTGGGACTCCGTCGCCCACCACGAGGCCTTCCGCGCCAGCGGCGCCTACGAGACCTGGCGCGTCCTGACGCATCCGTGGTACGAGACAACGCCAGCCGTCACGCACTTCGACGAGCCACTCGCTCGGACCTAGGCGGGCTGATACTCCCCGAAGACTCCGCGCAGGACGTCTGACACCTCGCCCAGGGTGGCGCGCCGGCTCAGGGCCACCTTCATCGGGTAGAGCACGTTGGCCGAACCGCGCGCGGCGGTGTCCAGGTCCGCCAGCGCCGAGCGAACCGCGTCGTTGTCGCGTCCCTCACGCAGCTCGACCACCCGACGCACCTGTTGAGCCTGCAGAGCAGGATCAATGGGGAAGACCTCGGCACGCGCAGAATCGCCCTCGGCGAAGCGATTCACCCCGACAACGATCTTCGCGCCGCTCTCGATCGCTCGGGCGTACTCGTAGGCGGCGGTCTCAATCTCGTTCTGCACGTAGCCCGCCTCGATGGCGGCCACCGCCCCACCGCGCTCGTCGATGGCCTCCAGGTAGTCGCGGGCCTGGCGCTCGATCTCGTTGGTCAACGTCTCCACGTAGTACGAGCCGGCCAGGGGATCGACCGTGTCCGCCACACCCGATTCGAATCCGACCACCTGCTGGGTTCGCAGAGCCAGGCGGGCCGCGCGCTCCGTGGGCAGTCCCAACGCCTCGTCGAAGCCATTGGTGTGCAGGCTCTGCGTGCCCCCGAGCGCCGCGGCCAACGCCTGAATGGTGACGCGCACGATGTTGTTCTCCGGCTGCTGGGCCGTCAGGGTCGAGCCGCCGGTCTGGGTGTGGAAGCGAAGCATCATTGACTTGGCGTCGCGCGCGCCGAAGCGATCTCGCATGATCGAGGCCCACAGGCGCCGGGCGGCCCGATACTTGGCGACCTCCTCGAAGAGGTTGTTGTGCGCGTTGAAGAAGAAGCTCAGCCGCGGGGCGAACTCCTCGAGACTCAGCCCGGCCGCCAGGGCCGCCTCGACGTAGGCGACCCCATTGGCCAGGGTGAAGGCGACCTCCTGGACGGCCGTCGAGCCGGCTTCGCGAATGTGATAGCCGGAGATGGAGATCGTGTTGAAATTGGGCATCTCGGCCGCGCAGTAGGCGAACGTATCGACGATCAGGCGCATGGAGGGTCGCGGCGGGTAGATGTACGTGCCGCGTGCCACGTACTCCTTGAGGATGTCGTTCTGGATCGTGCCGCGCAACTGGTGTCCGGCCACTCCCTGCTCCTCGCCCACCAGTTGATAGAGCAGCAGCAGCGTCGAGGCCGTGGCGTTGATCGTCATCGAGGTGGTCACCTCGCCCAGGGGCAGGCCCGCTAGCAGCAGGCGCATGTCGTCGATCGAGCAGATCGCGACTCCCACCTTGCCGACCTCGCCCTCGGCCCGTGGGTGATCGGCGTCGTAGCCCATCTGCGTAGGCAGGTCGAACGCGCACGACAGACCGGTCTGGCCGGCGCCCAGCAGGAACTTGAAGCGTTGATTCGTCGCCTCCGCCGTGCCGAAACCCGCGTACTGGCGCATCGTCCACAGTCGTCCCCGATACATCGTCGGGTGCACCCCACGCGTGAAGGGGTAGGCGCCGGGCTCGCCGAGAGAGTCCGCGGGCGAGAATTCCGCCAGGTCACCCGGTCCATAGACCGTGTGGATCTCGATTCCCGAGTCAGTCCGTGGGTCGGAGGTCATCGCCCCAATGTAGGTCGCTTGCGCGCCCTGATCGCGTGGCGTCGCCTCCAGGCACCAGAATGGACGGGTGAACTGTACCCAGTGCGGCAGCGAGGTCCACGGCGCATTCTGCGACGTGTGCGGAACTCAAGTGACACGGCGACCGGCGAGCTCGAGCGTGACCCTCTCGGGGTGGTGGCGCCGCGTTGGCGCCACCCTCATCGACAGCCTGCTGCTCTTCATCCCGACGACCATCGTCTACTACCTGGTCGGCGGCGTCGCTGGACGCTACATCGGCGCGCTCTTCGCCATGCTGGTCGAGGGCGTGTACATGGTCAAGCTCCTCACCACGTCGGCGGGCCAGACGGTGGGCAACCGCGTCGTGTCCACGCGCGTGCGCGACGCCCTGACCGGTGCGACGATCACTCCGACGCAGGCGGTGCGCCGCTGGGTGTTCGTCGCGATCTACGGGGCTCTCGCCGTGACGCTGCCCACGTCGCTGGTCACGATCCCCAACGTGATCGCCCTCGTGGACTGCCTCTACCCGCTGTTCGATCCACGCAAGCAGACCCTGCACGACAAGTTCGCCAACACCCTGGTCGTCAGGGTCTAGGCCCGTGCCGCCACGTGCGGCATGCACAGCTCGTCGTACTCGGCGATCACGATCGGACCGGCGCTCTCCCCACACGCGGGGCAGTGGGGGTCCCGGCGCACGCGGAAGGTACGGAAGCTCTCGTCCATCGCGTCGTAGGTGAGCAGCCGACCCACCAGGGGCTCGCCGAGTCCCAGGATCAACTTGATCGCCTCGAGCGCCTGAATCGAGCCCACGATGCCGGGCAACACGCCCAGCACCCCAGCCTCCGCGCAGCTCGGCGCGAGTTCGGCCGGCGGTGGCTCCGGGATCATGCAGCGATAGCACGGTCCGACGTAGGGGCTGAAGATCGTCACCTGACCCTCGAAGCGAAAGATCGAGCCGTGCACGACCGGGATCTTCTTGAGCAGCGACGCGTCGTTGACCAGGTAGCGCGTGGGAAAGTTGTCGGTCCCATCAACGATCACGTCGTAGCCGTCGATGATGTCCAAGATGTTGTCGGCCCCCAAGCGCAGGTCGTAGGTGCGCACCTCCAGATCGGGGTTGATGGCGCTGAGTGTCGCCTTGGCGCTGTCGACCTTGCGCATGCCGATGCGGTCCATGTTGTGCAGCACCTGGCGCTGCAGGTTCGACGCGTCGACCACGTCCATGTCGATGATGCCGATCGTGCCCACGCCCGCGGCCGCGAGGTACAGTGCCGCGGGCGAGCCGAGCCCGCCGGCGCCCAGCAGCAGGACCTTGGCGTCCAGCAGCTTGAGCTGGCCCTCGTCGCCGACCTCGGGCAGCAGGAGGTGACGCTGATAGCGGTTGCGCTGGTCGGGACTGAGCGCGCGCGGCGTCGTCCAGGGCAGGCCCTCGTCCTTCCAGCGGTTGAATCCTCCGGCCACCGAGACGACATCGGCGTAGCCCAGCTCCTGGAGGGTCCGGGCCGCGAAGGCCGATCGCACGCCGCCCGCACAGTAGACCGCGATGGGGGCCGACTTGTCGAGCAGGCGACCCTCGACGGCAAACTCGAGCTGGCCGCGCGGGATGTGTACGGCTCCGGTGACGGCCCCCTGGTCGTGCTCGTCCGGCTCTCGCACGTCGAGAATCCGGTAGTAACTGAGCCGACTCGCGACCTCTTGGGGGTCCACCTCGCGGATCTGCGCCTTGGCGGCGTTCAAGAGTTCTCGGGGAGTGGCCAACGTTCCTCCTTGGGGTGCGCAAATCCTACCGGAGGGCGAAAAACCCGAGACGGCAACCTGCTAGACCCGTCGCGTGGAGCTACGCGACGCCCTCTCGAGCCGGCGCATGGTGCGCTCCTTCGATGGGCGCGCCGTGGACCAGGAGGAGCTCGCCACGCTATGTGCCGAGGCCCTGCGCGCGCCGAGCGCCGGGCACAGCGCCGGGGTGCGCCTGAACATCATCGGGCCAGAGCGCCTCGGTGAGTTCTTCACCGTCGCCACCGACGCGACCTGGCGCGAGCACTCCACACGCTTCGCCGGACTCGCGCGCGCTGGCGCCGGGGTGCTGGTGAGCACGCGTCCTCAGGACTACGCCGCGCGCTACCGCGAGGCGGACAAGGAATCAGCCGGCCTGGGCGAGACGGGCGCGTGGCCCCTTCCCTACTGGCACGCCGACGCCGCGATGGCCACCATGGCCCTGCTGCTGCTGATCGAGGAGGCCGGCCTCGGCGCCGTGATCTGGGGCGCCTTTCGCCACGTGGGCGCCGTGCTCGACTGGGCGGGCCTGAGCGACGAGGAGCTCTTCGGCACCGTCCTGGTCGGTCACCCTGACGGGGCAGACCGACCGACGAGCTCGAACGCCCGGCGGGTGCCCCCCCGGGCCGAGCGGGTGCGGCGACTGACGCGCTAGGGGTGCGAGCCCGTCGCCACGTCGCTCAGCAGCTCGATGAGGGTGCGCACTCCGAAGGCCGTGCCGCCCTTGGTCGTGAAGCCGCTCGCGCTCTCGGCGCGCGCCGGGCCAACCACGTCGAGGTGCGCCCACGGCAACCCGTTCGTGAAGCGCTCCAGGAAGAGGGCCGCCACCACCGAGCCCGCCTGTCCCGCCTTGCCGATGTTGGCCAGATCAGCCACCTCGCTATCGAGGTGGCTACGGTAGGCGTCCACCAGTGGCATTCGCCAGAATGACTCGCCCGAGCGGGCCCCAGCCGAGCTGAGGAGGCGAGCGAGCTCGTCGGTGGTCGCGTAGAGCGCCGCGACCTCGTTGCCCAGCGCCACGCGCTGGGCTCCGGTCAGCGTCGCGATGTCCACGATCGCGTCCGGCTCGGCCTCGGCGGCCAGGCTGAGCCCATCGGCCAGCAGCAGCCTGCCCTCGGCGTCCGTATTCAGCACCTCGACGCTGAGCCCGTTGCGGATCTCGACGACGTCGCCGGGCTTTACGGCGTCCGGTCCCACGACGTTCTCGGCCATGGGCGCGATCGCCGTGACGCGCAAGCGCAGTCCCAGTCGTGCGGCCGCGTCCACGCTGGCCATCACCACGGCCGCTCCCGTCATGTCCGTCTTCATCGTCACCATCGCGTCAGCGGGCTTGAGGCTGAGCCCACCGGAGTCGAAGGTCACGCCCTTGCCCACGAGTGCCACGTGCGCCAGGGCCGCGCCCGGCTCGGGGTCGTAGGTGGCCATGACCAGCCGCGGGGCCTGCGCGGACCCGGCCGACACGCCGAGCACTCCCCCACAGCGCTCGGCCTTGAGCGCCTCCTCATCCCACACCACCACCGACACCGATGGCAGCGCGAGGCGATCGAGGACCGCGCGCGCGAGCTCTCGTGGTGCCAGCAGATTGGCCGGCGTATTGATCAAGTGCTTGGCCCAGTTCACGGCCTCGGCGACCACGACGCCGCGACGCACACCGGCGACGACGGCGTCGTGGGCGGCCACGCTCGGCAGCGGATCACCGATGGGAACGACGACAAAGCGCGAGTCGCCCTCGTCGCGGTAGCGGTACGAGGCGAGCAGGGCGCCCTCGACCAGCGCGGCGCTGATCTCTCCCGGACGTTCGAGCCCGGCCGTGGGCAGGAGGAAGGCCAGGTCCCTCGCGCCCACGGCACGCACCGCTCCCGCACCGGCCAGGCGAAAGCTCGCCGCGTCGGTGTAGGTCGCGCCGGCCGCCACGAGGACCACGCTGGAGCCACTGGGTGAACGCAGCACGCTGAACGAGCCCGCCTCGGGCTTGAGGCCCACGGCCTCACACCAGTCGAGGTCCAACTCGGCGGACAGGCCATCCACACCCAGAGCCTCGACGACGCTGGGGGCTACGAAGGCACCGGTGGCGTCGAAGAGCACCGGCAACGCCACGGCGCCCATCGAGCGAACCTCCTCCAGACGTGCCAGATCTGCGCTACGGGACATTGCTCCTCCTAAATGATCTACGACTCGCGGACCGTGCGGTGGTGCGGGCCCTCGGCCCAGCGCGCCAGCGTCCAGGCCAGGTCGCTCAAGCGGTTCAAGTAGGCGATGACCTGAGAGCCCTCGATCGGATTCGCGACGGCCACTCGCTCGGCGCGACGGATCACCGTTCGCGCCACGTCCAAGGCCGCCGACAGCTGCGTCTCGCCGGGCACGACGAACTCGTCGGGCATCTCAATTTCGGCCGAGAGCTCGTCAATCTGGCCCTCGAGGCGCTCGACCATGGCGCCGCTGACACGCGAGACACCTTCGACGAGCTTGTGTCGATTCTCTTCGAGTGTGGCGACCTCGGCCATGAGCACCCAGAGATCGCGCTCGAGGGAGATCAACAGCTCGTTCACGCGCGTCGATGAACCACTGAGCGAGCGGGCCCAGCCCAGTGCGGCCTGCGCCTCGTCAACTGCGCCATTGATCTCGATGGGCGCGGAGGTCTTGGGAACCCGACCACCGTAGAAGAGTCCGGTCATGCCCCGGTCCCCACCGCGCGTGTAGATCTTCACGTCCTCAGCGTAGTGAGTCAACCCACGAGACGAATAGCCTGAGAATGCCATGACGAACCCGCGCCCACCCTTCGCCCGACCGGGCCCGGACGACCCGTATCTCGCGGCGATTCAGCGCGGCGTGGTCGTCTTTGACGGGGCGACGGGAACGAACCTGCAGTTGCGCGGCCTGGGGCCCGAGGACTTCGGCGGTAGCGCCCTCGAGGGCTGCAACGAGGTCCTCAGCGTGACCCGGCCCGACGTCATCGAGGACCTCCACCGATCCTTCCTCGACGTCGGCGTCGACGTGATCGAGACCAACTCCTTCGGCGCGTTCTCCGTGGTGCTGGGCGAATACGGTCTTGAGGCTCGCGCCCACGAGCTGGCCCTGGCCTCCGCGCACATCGCGCGACGCGTGGCCGACGACTACGCCAGTGCCGGCTCGCCACGCTTCGTGGCCGGCTCAATGGGCCCGGGTACCAAGTTCCCCACGCTCGGCCAGATCGGCTACGACGAGCTGAGCGCGAGCTACGAAGAGTTGGCCTACGGCCTCCTCGAAGGTGGTGTGGACCTCCTGGTTGTCGAGACGATGTTCGACCTTCTCTCGGGTAAGGCCGCGATCGCGGCCTGCCACCGGGCGATGGCCCGCCACGGGCGCATCGTGCCCATCCAGGCCCAGGTGACGATCGAGCTGACCGGACGGATGCTGCCCGGTACCGAGATTGGAGCAGCCATCACCTCGCTCTCCACACTCGGCGTCGACGTCATCGGCCTGAACTGCGCGACGGGTCCGGTCGAGATGTACGAGCCACTGCGTCAAATGTCCAGCGGCGCCGAGATGCCCCTGGCCTGCCTGCCCAATGCGGGACTGCCCAGCGTGGTGGACGGACGGATGCACTACGACCTCTCGCCCGAGGCCCTCGCTGAGCACCACGCTCACTTCGTGAGCGAGTTCGGCGTGGCCGTCGTCGGCGGATGCTGCGGCACGACGCCGGCACACCTGCGCGCGGTCGTCGACGCCGTGCGCGCCGTGCCCCTGGCCCGACGCGACCCTCTCCTGGAGCCGGGCGTCGCCTCGATCTACTCGGCGACCTCCTACGACCAGGACCGCTCCGTGCTGCTGGTGGGTGAGCGCACCAACGCCAATGGATCCAAGAAGTTCCGCGAGGCGATGCTCGCCGGCGACTGGGACACGTGCGTGGCCATCGGCCGGGACCAGATAGCCGAAGGTGCCCACGTGCTGGACGTCTGCGTGGACTACACGGGTGCCAACGGTGTCGCGGACATGGACGCGATCATGAGCCGCTTGGCGACCCAGTCCACCGTTCCCATCATGATCGACACCACGGAGACCGCCGTGGCCCGCGCCGCGCTGTGCTGGCTGGGCGGCAAGGCCATCCTCAACTCCGTCAACCTCGAAGAGGGCGACGCGCCGGGCACGCGCCTGGACGGTTTCCTCAGCCTGGCCGCGGAGTTCGGCTGCGCCGTGGTCGCCACCTGCATCGACGAGGAGGGCCAGGCCCGCAGCGCGGAGTGGAAGGTGCGCGCCGCACGCGAGATCACTCACCTGGCCGTGGAGCGCTACCACCTCGACCCGCGCGACATCTTCATCGACCCCCTCGCCCTTCCGCTCTCCACGGGCATGGCAGAGTCGCGCCGCGACGGACTCGAGACCATCGAGGCGATCCGGCGCATCACGGCCGAGATTCCCGGCGTGCGCACGATCCTGGGCCTGTCCAATATCTCCTTCGGCCTCTCACCGGCCGCGCGACAGGTCCTCAACAGCGTCTACCTGCACGAGTGCGCCGAGGCGGGCCTGGACGCGGCCATCGTGCACGCCTCCAAGATCCTGCCGCTGGCGCGCATCGACGATCGCGCACGCGAGGTGTGCCTGGACCTGATCTACGACCGACGCCGCGATGGCTACGACCCGCTGAGCGAGCTCATTGACCTCTTTCGCGACGCCACCACGACCTCCAGCGCCTCCGTGAGTCTGGAGGGACTCGACCTGCGCGATCGGCTGCGCCGACGAATCATCGACGGGGTACGTGTCGGCCTCGAGGCCGACCTCGACGAGGCGCTCAGCACCGGCATTCCCGCCCTCGAGATCGTCAACGAGATCTTGCTGGACGGCATGCGCGAAGTCGGCGAGCTCTTCGGGCGCGGTGAGATGCAGCTGCCCTTCGTCCTGCAGAGTGCCGAGACCATGAAGGCGGCCGTGTCCCAGCTCGAGCCCCATATGGAGCACAGCGACCAGGCAGGGCGGGGACGGGTGGTGCTAGCCACGGTCAAGGGCGACGTCCACGACATCGGCAAGAACCTGGTCGACATCATCTTGACCAACAACGGCTACGAGGTGATCAACCTGGGCATCAAGGTCGGCATCACCGAGATGCTCGCGGCGGTGCACGAGCACCATGCCGACGCACTCGGCATGAGTGGTCTGCTGGTCAAATCGACGCTCATCATGCGCGAGAACCTCGAGATGATGAACGAGCGAGGTCTTCACGAGATTCCCGTGCTGCTGGGCGGTGCAGCCCTGACGCGCACCTACGTCGAACGCGACCTACGCCAGGTCTACCGAGGTCGTGTCTTCTACGGCCGCGACGCCTTCGAGGGCCTGCGCATCCTGGACCACCTGGGCGAGTTGCGAGCGGGCGTAGAGGACTCCGACTTCGGACGGGTGATCTCCGAGCGCAACGTGGCGCGCCGCTTCCGCGACCCCGCGCCGCCCCCGGAGCACCTGCCGACTCGCTCCGCCGACGTCGAGATCGACAATCCCCTCTTCCCGCCGCCGTTCGTGGGCAGCCGCGTCGCCAAGGGTGTCGCCATCGAGGAGATCGCTGAGTACCTCAACCAGACCGCACTCTTTCGCAATCAGTGGGGTTTCCGTCCGCTCGACGAGGAGTCCGACGCCGACTTCAAGGAGCGCGTCCGCGCGATCCTGCGCGAGCAGTTAGACCTGGCCACACGAGAGGACCTGCTCGTGCCCCAAGTGGTCTGGGGACACTTCCCGGCGGCCAGCGACGGCGACGACCTCGTGATCTACGCAGACGACACGCGCCGCGCCGAGCGCACGCGCTTTCACTTTCCGCGCCAGCACGAGGCACCGCACCTGTGCATCGCGGACTTCTTCCGACCCGTGACGAGTGCCGAGCGCGACTACGCGAGCTTCATGCTGGTCACGATGGGCCCGCGCGTCTCGGCACGCTGCCAGGAGCTCTTCGCCCAGAACCGCTACACCGACTACCTGCTCCTGCACGGGCTCGGCGTGGAGATGGCCGAGGCCCTCGCCGAGCTCTGGCACCGGCGCATCCGCGAGGAGCTCGGCATCGCGAGTGAGGACGGGCCGAGCCTCACGGGACTCTTTCGCCAGCAGTACCGTGGCGGGCGCTACTCCTGGGGCTACCCCGCGTGTCCGGACCTATCCGACAACGCCAAGGTCGCTGAGCTGCTCGACGCGAGCCGGATCGGCGTGAGCGTCTCGGAGGGCTTCCAGCTGTACCCCGAGCAGACCACGGACGCCATCGTCTGTCACCATCCGCGAGCCAAGTACTTCCTCGCGTAGCACTCGGCACCCCGGTGCCCTCAACGTCGTTCAGCGCACGGAGAGCCATTCCGGCGCGCTCCAGACGAGTCGTTCGGTCCGCCCACGCCCAGGCGCCCTCGACGCTCAATCGTCAGAGGACGCGTCTCGAGCCGACGGCGCACCTCGTCTTCATCTGTTGTGCTTCAAGACACACCCTGGGAAGTGCCGCAATTACCCAAAGAGTCACCCGATGAATCCGGCAAATCTTTACAATGTCAACTTCAAAGAGACGTCCACGTCTTAGTAACAGTCATCTAATTGCTGGGCCTTCATTCTCAATTTCTTGACACAATGAACGATCATCGTCGCTCGACATGTTTCTGTGATGAATGACGGAGGGACCAGCCGACGCAGATGTCCGGCGCGGCAGAAGCACAGGAGGGGATCTCACAGCGACGCGGCTCACTTCAGTTTCTCGACCCCACTTCATCGTGAGGCCGAGAACAAGGGGCGCACTCATCTCATCGAGCATCGCGAAGGCGATGCGGGTCAGATGCCATGACGTCACATCGCTGCGTGCTGCTTCAGTGAGTCAACGGCTCCTTCGTCTTGACAGATGACGTCGTGGCACCTGAACGACCTCATCCCTACAGAGAGGAAGTCACCGATGTTCAAGCACTTACAGGCCAGGAGTCGACGAGCGATCGTCGTGCTCGGCGCCCTCGTGGCGATCGTCGCCGGTTCGGGCATCGCCGCCGCGTCGGGCGCGATCTCGCTGCCCTTCTCCGGAGGTGGCACGACGATCAACGGCTGCTACTCACCGGGCGGCCAGCTCAAGGTCCTAACGCGGACTCAGAACACCTGTCCGCCGGGTATGACACCCATTCAGTGGAACGTCACCGGTCCTCAGGGGCCCCAAGGACCCGCCGGGGCCCAGGGCGTGCCGGGACCGACGGGCCCACAGGGCATCCAAGGCGTCGCCGGGCCCGCCGGTCCCCAGGGTCCCCAAGGGCCCAAGGGCGACACCGGGCCCGCCGGAGTGAACGTCGCCGCTGGTCAGTCCTGCCCCACAGGACAGTTCGTGATGGGCTTCACGTCAAACGGGGACATCAGCTGCGCCGCTACCACGACCACCACGGCCGCTCCCGCGTGTCCGGCCAACAGCCAGTTCGTCTTCAGCGTCACGGGCTCACCGGCCGGCGCCTTGGCCGGACTCCAGTACTGGCCCGGAGGCTCCCAGAGCCAGACGCTCCCGGGATATCCGAACTGCTCGGTCACCGTGGCACTGCCCGCGGGCGTGATCAACAACGTCCCTGGCACGAACGGCTGGAGCGTCGTGAGCTGGCAGGGATTCACGTCGGCCTCGGGAGTAGTGCAGATGCCCAGCTGCGGCAGCGGTTCAGCACTGGGCACCCAGAGCTTCGCCAGCATCAGCGGGACCTACCCGGTGTGCTCGGACGCCCTGGACGTCAACACCTCCACGGACAGCTTCGTGGTGACGGCGTCGTAGTCCCGAGGTAACTCGCTGTCACCTCGACCGGTCGACCCCGTTCATCTCGAACACCGAGACGAGTCGGGGTCGACCGGTCCGTGGCGGCCCACGGTCTCGGGCCCGGCGACGTCCGACGCCAGGCCACCGGGCCGTGAGGTGCCACGAGTGCACCCCCGCGCCACGTGTGGCGCCGTGAGGTCTGCAGAGAGCGTGGACGTCGCAGCCTGATCCGGCGCCCCCGCTTCACTGGGCAAGCCGGGTGTCCGAGTTCCCGACGAACTCGGCTGCGCACACCACACCGCCACGAGCGTCCTCGGACGCGACGAATGAGCGATTCGACGTGCGGCGCGTTGAAAATGTGCATAAGAATCGCCGGGGCGACTTTCAGCGCTCGCGCGGGTGTCCCTAGATTGAACCGATGCCCCTCTCGCCCTCGCGCCGCGACCTGCTCAAGGGAGCTGGCGCGGCGGCCGTGGGCCTGCTCTGGGCTTCGCGAGCTGGGGCCAGCGAGGTCGCCAGACTGGTCCCGAGCGCGCGGGCCGCGTGGGTGAGCGCCGAGAACGACCAGCCCGGCTGGGCGGGCTGGATGTCGGGCGTGCCCGCGCCGGCCGGAATGCTCGAGGCCTACGCGTCGGCCCCGAGCCTCAGCGGCGGCGAGAGCCTGTCCGTCTTCGTCTCGGCCCCGCGTGGCGCGCTGAGGGCTCGGGTGCTGCGGCTGGGCTACTACCAGGGCCTGGGGGCGCGCCTCGTGCAGACGCTGGAGAATCTGGCGGTCCGGCCCCAGCCCGTGCCGGCCCCGGACGAGCTCGGCACCGTGGACTGTGCGTGGTCGAGCACTTTCGAGCTGCCCCTCGACGCGCGCTACGCGCCGGGTCAGTACCTGATACGCCTGGAGAACGAGCAGGGCCACTTTCGCTTCGTGCCCTTCCTGGTGCGCGACGACGCCTCGCGAGCGACCTTCCTCTACCAGAGCTCGGTCACCACGTGGCAGGCCTACAACGCCTGGGGAGGCTTCAGCCTCTACCGCCAGACGGATCCGACCGGCTCGACGGTCATCTCCAACGCCGCGAGGGCCGAGCGGGTCTCGTTCAACCGTCCGTACGCGCGCGTCTTCGCCAACGGCGCCGGCGATCTGATCGGCAACGAGTTCCCCCTCCTCTTCCTGGCCGAGCGCCTCGGCCTCGACCTCGCCTACTGGACCGACCTCGACCTGCACGCGCGCGGCGCCCAGTTGAGCCAGCACCGCGCGCTGCTCTCACTCGGACACGACGAGTACTACTCGCTGGCCATGCGCGATGCCGTCGTCACCGGCGTGAACGCGGGCGTCAACGTCGCCTTCTTCGGCGCCAACTTCGCCTATCGCAAGGTGCGCTTCGAGCCCTCGGCCAACGGCGCACTGCGCCTGATGGTGAACTATCGCTCAACCGCGGATCCAATCATGGCGAGCGATCCCGCCCAGGCGACCGTCAACTGGGCCTCGTACCCAGCCGACGCACCCTCCAGCACCTTCTCGGGCTCCAGCTACGGCGGCGCCCAGGGCCAGGGATCGCTCGTGGTGGCCGACGCGACCAGCTGGCTCTGGCGCGGCACCGGGCTGAGCGACGGTTCGGTTCTCGCGGGCGCCCTCGGCGGGGAGTTCAACCACTTCAATCCCGCGCTCGCCAACCCGCCCAGCGTGCAGATCTTCGGCCACTCGGGCGTCGCCGGTGGCACCAGCGACGTCACGTACTCCGCGCTGGCCGGGCGCGGCGGCGTCTGGTGTTCGGGCACCGGCCAGTGGATCTTTCACCTGTCCGACGCGCCGCGTCTCGGGGGGCGATGGATCCCCAACGCCACGCCGGTCACCGCGCCCTTGGAGGCCGCCACTGTCAATCTCCTCGCCCTCTACGCGCGCGGAGCGGCGGGCACCACGACACCCTCGCAGGACAACACCGCCCAGTTCTACGCCTAGGTGTGACCGGCGACTAGTAGAGGCTGGTGACGCAGGACATGACGTCCTTGGCGAAGCTCTTCCAGCCGATCGTCCACGCCCGCTGGTGGGCGGCGACGTAGCCCAGGAGGGCCCTCTGGCTGGACGCTCCGGCCTCGTACTTGAGAGAGGCGGCCAGGTCGCCCATCAGCCGGCGCGTCGCGGCGTCCGGTGCCTCGCGGGCCAACTTGGCGAAGAACGGCTGGTAGGTCTTGGCCCACGCACGGTACGCCGTGACGTTCTTCGCCGACGGCGGCGTCGCGGGATGAAACGACGTGAGCGTCTTGCAGAACGGACTCATCGAGGCGCCCGCGCCGAGCGCAGTGACCGGCGCGACTAGTGCACCCAGCAGTGCCGCTCCCGCAATGACCCGCCGGGCTCGTCTGGCCAACTCTCCCATGGCCCAACCCCCTTCGTGGAGGCGTGGCCTCCTTGGGTGCACTATAGGACGCCCCCTCGGTATCCGTCAGCGACGCGACAGACCCACGGGGGTCGACTCCAGGGCCTCGCGCGCGTGATAGCTCGAGCGCGTCAGCGGCGAGGACTGCACGTGACTCAGCCCGTGGGCCTCACCACGAGCGGCCAGCTCGTCGAACTCATGGGGGCTCCACCAGCGAGCCACCGGTAGGTGCTGAGCGCTGGGGCGCAGGTACTGGCCGATGGTGGCGATCGAGACGCCCACGCCGGCCAGGTCCGCCAACGTCTCGTCGACCTCGTCAAGGGTCTCGCCGAGACCTACCATCAGGCCCGACTTGGTGGTCAGACCCTCGGCGCGCGCGCGGGCCAGCACCGTGAGACTGCGCAGGTAGCCGGCGCTGGGGCGCACCGCGCGCTGCAGTCGCGCCACGGTCTCGATGTTGTGGTTGAGCACGTCCGGGCGAGCATCGATGATGAGCTGCAGTGACCAACGGTCCCCTCGCAAGTCACTGGTCAGGACCTCGACCATGGTCTCGGGTGATCGACGTCGAATCGCCCGGATCGTCTCGGCGATCGCCCCGGCGCCCCCATCGGCCAGGTCGTCGCGTGCCACACAGGTCACCACCGCGTGATGAAGTCCCAGTCGCACCACGGCCTCGGCGACGCGCTCGGGCTCGGTCGGATCCAGCGCGAGGGGCTTGCGCGTGTCGATCAAGCAGAAGCCGCAGGCACGCGTACAGCGCTCACCGTTGACCATGAATGTCGCGGTGCCCGCCTGCCAGCACTCGAAGATGTTCGGACAGCCGGCTTCCTCACACACGGTCACCAGACGCAGGTCCTCGGTGAGAGTGCGCAGGGACTGGAACTGCGTGCCCATGTGGGCCGGAATGCGCAGCCACTCGGGCTTGCGCGCGTTGATGGACAGGGCGGCATCAGGGTCCACGCCCGCCTTGCGCAGCCGTCGGATCAGGGGACGCTCACCCGTCTCGGGCGCCGCTCCACGATCCACGCGAGCCACGTGCTCACCGGTGCCGCCCAGGTGGGCCTCGAGGGCGACGCCGAGGCGCTCCTCGACGGTCTCGGCACTGACGGCCAGGCCCAGCGAGGCCAGCGAGGCCACGGGCTTGTCGGGGATGCCGCAGGGAACGATGGCCTTAAAGGCGTCGAGGTCGACGACGACGTTGAGGGCGACGCCGTGCAGGCTGCGTCGCACGCCGGCGGAGTTGCGCTCGGTGCGCACCCCGACCGCGGCCACCTTGGCCGGCGTTGACTCCAAGCGCGCCCAGACACCCGGGTAACCCTCGAGACGACCCACCTCGCCGAGTCGCCCGTCCGGGTCCAGTGAGCGCAGCGTCTCGATCACGGCGTCCTCCAGACGTCCCACGTGGCGTCGCCCGGCCGACGGATCCTCGCCGACGTCCAGCACCGCCCAGGCCACCACCTGACCCGGGCCGTGGTACGTGACGTCCCCGCCCCGATCCGCGTCCACGACGTCTGCGGCCAGACTCTCGGGGGCCATCAGGAAGCTCGACTCCTGCGCACGCACCCCGCGGGTGTAGGTCGGCGGATGCTCCATGAGCAGCACGTAGCCGTCACGCGACTCGAGCAGGGCGTGCTGGAAGTCGTTGGCCTCCGCGAAGCTAACCCGTCCGAGATGGCGCCGGCGCAGCATCTACAGCTCGGCGTCCAGGTCGAGGTCGTCGAGCAACGCGCCGACCCGCTCGAGGAAGCGCGCCGCCGTGAAGGGCTCACAGGCCCGGTGATCGAAGGTCAGCCCGAGCACGATGCGCCAGCGCGCCGCCTCGGCTCCCTCCGGGCTCTCCCGGCGCGGGGCGCCGAGGGAGAGCATCGCCACCTGGGGCTGTATGAGCACCGGGGCGATCGAAAGCGTGTGAGCACTGAGCGGGCCGATCACGCTGAACGTTCCACCCATCAGGTCGTCGGCCATGAGCTGACGGGCGTGCAGACGCTCGTCGAGGTCGGCCACCCGACGTGCGAGGGCCCGCAGGCTCAAGCGCGTCGCCGCGTGCACCACGGGGACCAACGTCGCACTGTCGGCGGCCCGCACGAAGCCGACGTTGACACTACGAAAGACAATCAGGTGATCGTCCTCGACACTGGCGTTCAGCGTCGTGAACTCCGCGAGAGCGCGTACCGCGGCCCTCGCGACCAGCGTCTCAGCACCGACCGGCACCCCGTCGCCACTGATCGAGCCGCGGGCCCCGAGTCGCTCAAAGACCTCGGTCTGCACCTCGATCGCCACGTAACCCTGCGGTGCCGAGAGCGCCGAGGCCGCCATGTGCTGGCCCATCCGGCGCTGACCGTGCGACAGCGGAACGATCAACTCCTCAGTCGGACCCAACGCAACCGCGCGCTCGGCGTCACGACGGGTGATGGCCCCCCCGGGACCAGTGCCGCGAATCGTGGAGGCCTCCACGCCCCCATCAGCCAGGATTCGGCGAACCACCGGCGAGATGACCAGTCCCGGCGTCGCAGCCGCAGACCTGGGCGGGGTGGCGCTCGCTGGGGCGGAGCGCCCGGGAAGCTCCGCCGACGCTGCCTCGGTGCGGGGCATCGCGACGGCGCTCTCGTCGATCACCCCGACGCGCGAGCCAGTCTCGACGGTGTCGCCCTCCTCGGCGACGATGGCCACCAGGACGCCCGCGGCCGGCGAGGGCAATTCGGAGTCGACCTTGTCCGTCGAGACCTCCAGGAGTGGCTCGTCGCGCGCGACGGCGTCACCCACCTTCTTGAACCATCGAGTGATGATTCCTTCGGTGACCGACTCACCCAGCGACGGGAGGGTGACGTCAACCAACGTGCAGTCCCCGTCCCGCCAACGCGATGAGTGTCTCGCCGAAGGTTTCCGACAGCGACGGGTGCGGCTGAATCAACGCGGCCGCCTCCTCGACGGTCGCCTCCCAGTTGACCGCGTAGTAGCCCGCCCCGAGCTGCTCGGTGACCCACGGACCTGCCATGTGCACGCCCAGAATCTGCCCGGCGGTGCCGTCAGCGCGCTTCTCGGCGATCACCTTCACCACACCGTCGGTCTCGCCCAGGATCTGGGCTCGGCTGTTGCCACCGAAGGGGTCCTTCTTGACCACGACGTCGTAGCCCTTCTCCTTGGCCCTCTCCTCGGTCAGCCCGCAGAAGGCGACCTCGGGGTTCGAGTAGATGGCCCACGGCACGCGCTCGTAGTCCACCGGCACGGCCGTTTCGCCCAAGATCGACTTGATCGCGACGATGGCCTCGGCGAAGGCCACGTGCGCCAGCTGTGGCGTACCGGCGACGACGTCACCCACGGCGAAGACCTTCGGATTCGCGGTGCGCATCGTGGCGTCGGCCACGATGAAGCCGCGCTCGTCGAGCTGCACGCCCGTACCCTCGCCGAGCAGGCCCTCCGTGTAGGGACGTCGTCCGATCGACATCACCACCATGTCCACGGTGACGGCCTCGGCCCCCTCCAGGGAGATCGCCGTGCCCTTCTTGCCGGGCTTGTGGCCCGTGGCGCTGACGCCCGTCATCACCTCGATCCCACGCTTCTTGAAGGCGCGCTGGACAACGCTGGCGACCTCGGTGTCACAGCCCGCCAGGATGGAGGGCAGGAACTCCAGAATGGTCACCTTGGTGCCCATGTCGGCCAGCATCGAGGCGAACTCGCAACCGATGGCCCCGCCGCCGATGACCGCGGCGCTGGCCGGCAGGCTCGTCAGGTCCAAGAACTCGTCCGAGGTCACCACGACCTTGCCATCGACCTCAAAGCCCGGCAGCGTGCGCGGCACCGAGCCCGAGGCGAGGATGACGTGGGCGCCCCTCAACGTGGTACCGGCGTCGGCGCCCTCCACGAGCGTGACGCTGAGATCGGCGTCCAGGCGGGCGGTGCCCTCGAGCAGCGTGACCTTGCGACCCTTGATCAGTCCCGTCAGACCTTTGGTCAACTTGTCGACCACCTCGCCCTTGCGCGTCTGGGAGACGGCGAAGTCCACCGTGACCGCGCCCGGGGTGATGCCGAAGGCGCTGGCGTGCTCCAGCGTGCGCCGTACGTGGGCCGTCTCGAGGAACTCCTTGGCCGGCACGCAGCCGCGCTGCAGACAGGTCCCACCCACCTTGTCGCGCTCGATCAGCGCGATGTTCAGACCCGCCGAGGCGCCGTAGAGAGCGGCGGCGTAGCCACCCGGTCCCCCGCCGATGATGACGACGTCGAACTGCTGGACCTCAGGTGCCACGGGATTCCCCTTCGCTTGAGTCGTAGACCAAGCGAAATCCTAATGTTCGTGCGGTGTCGCGTTTCGCTCAGAGTCCAGACTGCGAGGCGCTCTGGGTGTCGGCGGCCCGCGTGGCCAGCGAGTCCACGAAGTCGTTGAGCGCGTCTCCAGAGTGACCCTTGACCCAGCGGAACTGCACCTCGCGCTCCCCGAGGGCGAGCTCGAGGAGTCGCTCCCACAGGTCACGGTTGGCCACCGCCTGGCCCGAGGCGTTGCGCCAGGCGCGCCGACGCCATCCCACGTACCAGCGGTCGTGGAAGCACTTGACGACGTAGGACGAGTCGCTGACGATCTCGACGGGCCCCTCGGGCGCGGCGAGGAGGGCTTCGATCACCGCGCGCAGCTCCATACGCTGGTTGGTCGTGTGCGCCTCGGCGCCACTGGCGAAGCGCTCGAGCCCCTCCGCCCACGCCCAGCCCCCGGGGCCCGGGTTACCGCGGCAGGCGCCGTCGGTATGAATTCTTTTCATATCTGACGGGTTACCCACGCATCCGGGTCTTTGGTGAAACGCGTCACCGCCTCAGGCATGTCACCGCGCAAGACCTGATCGAGGGTCACGTGCTCGAGCACCTCGCGCAGCGCGGCGCGTACCGCCACCCACACCTCGCGCAGGTGCTCGGCCTCCCCCTCGTACTGCAGGGTCTCCGGACGCAGACCGCGCACGCCCGCCATGGGCCCGCTCACCACGCGCAGCACGTCGGCGATCATGATCGTCTCGGCCGGCCTGGCCAGGCGGAACCCGCCCTCCGGACCGCGTTGGCTCGTCACGATGCCCCCCCGGCGCAGGTCGGACATGATCGCGCCCAGGAACTTCGCCGGCAGACCCTGCTGACGAGCGAGCTGGTCCGCGCTCACCGAATCCGTGCTCGCCGCGAGCGCCAGCAGGGCGCGCACCGCGTAGTCGGCCTTGGCCGGTATCTGCATGGGCCCATTCTGCCCCATCAGGGCCCACGACGCCGGAGTCTCGTCGCGCGGCTTCCTAGAGTGGGGCCGTGTTCGACCTGTCCACCCGCCGCCTGTACCTCTGCGTGCCCATCCGAGACGACCTGGCCCGATTCCTCCCCTCGGTGATCGGCGCAGGCGTCGACGTGGTCCAGCTGCGCGAGAAGCAGCACTCTGACGCCGAGCGACTGGCGGCCGCGGCTGTGATCGGCCCGATCTGCCGGGACCTGGGGGTCCCGTTCATCATGAATGACTCGCCCGAGCTCGCTCTAGCCAGCGGCGCCGACGGGGTGCACGTGGGCCAGGACGACGTGAGCGTCGCCCGATGCCGTGAGCTACTCGGCGAGCACGCCATCGTCGGCCTCTCGACGCACTCGCCGGAAGAGTTCGCCCGCTCGCTACCCCAGGCGGCCACGTACTTCAGTGCGGGCCCGCTGGTTCCCACCCCGACCAAGCCGGGACGCTCGGGCACCGGGCTTGACTACGCCCTGGCCTGTCAGGCCGCCAGCGACCGGCCGGTCTTTGTCACGGGCAACGTCAGCGCACTCAACGTGGGCGAGCTCGTGGCGGCGGGGCTGCGCCACTTCGTGGTCGTGCGCGCCCTCACCGAATCGCCCGATCCGGCTCGGGCGGCTCGGGCCATACGCTCCGCACTCGACGAGGCCCTGAGCGAGATCTAGCGATGCCGGTCGAGCCAGCCCAGCAGGGTGGCGACCATGCGCGGGTCAGCTCGCAGCTGGTGTCCGGCGCCCTGAATCAGGCGTAGCTCGGCCCGGCCCTCGGCGGCCGCCACGAGGTCGCGCGCGTCCGAAACCGGCACGTCCTCGTCGTCAGTGCCGTGGCCGATCAAGAGTCGTCGCGGCGGAATCTGGGCGACCGAGCCAAGCGGGTCGATCGCCAACACGTCTCGATACAGCTCCTCCGCGCTGAGCAGCTCGCCCTCGTTGCTCACCACGCCCGCGAGCAGGACGGCGGCGCGCAGGGCCTGGGCTGAGCCACACCAGCGCTCCAGATGCGCGGGCGCGGCGAAGGTCGCGACCCCGCGCACGCGCTCGTCCTCGGCGGCCACCGACAGCGCCAGGGCGCCGCCGAAGCCGAAGCCCGCCAGCGAGATGCGCGGCTCATCCGCACTCATCCTCGTGATGATCCTCATGAGGTCAGCCCGCCACTGGTGGGCCGAGAACGTACCCTGACTGGCGCCCACGCCCGACAGGGTTCCCGTGGCCACGGTCCAACCAGACTCGGTCGCCAGGTGCGCAGCCAACTCGGGCAGCAGGCCCGCGGCCTGACGGCCCATGCCGAGGGCCCGTGGCAGACCGTGGACGAGGATCAAGACGTGGCCCGCGACGGGACGCGCCTCGGAGGTGGCGATGCGCAAGTCCAGCTGGGCGCCGCCCACGTCGAGCTGCTCGTGAGCCAGCACGCGGCCTTAGATGCCCAGACGCTGAGCCAGCAGCTCGCGATGGTACGCGGGGTCGCCGAGGAACAGCTCCGAGGACTTGGCCCGCTTGAAGTACAGGTGTGCGTGATGCTCCCAGGTGAATCCGATTCCCCCGTGGATCTGAATGTTCTCGGCCGCGCAGTGAAAGTACGCCTCGGAGCAGAACGACTTGGCCAGGCTGGCCGCGATCGGCAACTCCTCGTTGAGCTCCTGGGCGGCCCAGGCGGCGTAGTAGGCCGCAGACTTGGCGGACTCCACGTCGAGCAGCATGTCCGCACACTTGTGCTTGATGGCCTGGAACGATCCAATGGCCCGGCCGAATTGGATGCGAGTCTTGGCGTATTCCACGGCGTTGTCCAGGACTCGTTGGGCCCCGCCGACCTGCTCGGCCGCCAGAGCCGCCGCGGCGATCTGGGTGGTGGTCACCAGGCCCGCGAGCGCCGCGCCCTCAGCACCGATCAGCGCGCCCGGCACATCCTCGAGGACCAGGCGGGCCTGCTTGCGCGTCTGGTCCATCGTCGGCAGAGACTCCTTGCTCAGCCCCTCAGCGTCCCCCGCGACGGCAAAGAGCGAGAGCCCTCCCGGGCTCATCGCCGGCACCAGGATGAGATTCGCCACGGCACCATCGGTCACGTAGTTGCGCACGCCGCTCACGCGCCAGGTCCCCTCGACCAGGCGAGCGCTGCTCGACGTGCTGGCCAACTCCCACTGGCCGGCGTCGTCGGTCAGCGCGAGAGTCGCGATCGTCTCGCCCGAGGCGATGCCGGGCAGGTACGCCTGCTTGTCGGCCTCGGTCCCCACCTGGAGCAGCGCGTTCGCCGCCAGTGCGACGCTCGAGAAGTACGGGCCGCAGTACAGCGCCGCGCCCATCTCCTCGAACACGACGTAGAGCTCCACGGGGCCGAAGCCCTGGCCCCCGTAGGACTCCGGGATACCGAGACCCTGCAGCGCCAGCTCGCCCGCCATCTGCGCCCAGACCGCCGGGTCGTAGCCTTCCTCGGTCGCCATCAGGCGCCGCACCTCGGTCTCCGGAGACTTCTCTTCCAGGAAGCGGCGCACCATCCGGCGCAGTTCTTCCTGTTCCTCACTGAATCCAAAGTTCATGGCGTCCCCTGTCGTTACCGGGCGGTACCACCAGCGAGACTAGCCAAATCGAGGAGCCGACCCGCGTGGCAGGCTGGAGCCATGAGCGGACCAGAACTCGTCTGGAGCGACGCGGCGGCCGAGGTCCACCGCGTGGTCGTCGGACCCCTGGCCAACGACGTCTACGTGGTGCGCTGCCGGCGCAGCGGGTCCGCCGTGCTCATCGACGCCGCCGACGAGCACGAGCGACTCCTCGAGCTCAGCGCTGCCCTCGGCGTGACCTCGGTGCTCGAGACGCACGGGCACTGGGACCACATCGGCGCCGTCGAGGCCATGCGCGAGGTAGGTGTGGAGGTCTGGGTCCACCCCGAAGACGCGGCCCGCTTGCCTAGCTACGACCAACTCCTGGTCGACGGGGCCGTGCACCAGGTCGGGGACCTGCGCGTGCGCGTGATACACACCCCGGGGCACACCGAGGGCTCGACGTGCTTTCACCTCGAGACGACTCCCGTGCTCTTCACCGGCGACACCCTCTTTCCGGGTGGACCCGGGGCCACCCACTTCGAGGGCGGTGACTTCACGAGCATCATCTCCTCGATCGAGCGCCGTCTGTTGCGAGCCTTCGGCGACGAGACGATCATCTGGCCCGGCCACGGCGCGCCGTCCACGATCGGCGCCGAGCGACCACACCTGGATGAGTGGATCGAACGCGGCTGGTGAGGGACGGATTCTCACCGGCCCCCGGTAGGATCGAACCGTGCCAACACCCCTGCTTGAGCTGCGCGATCTGCACGTCACGGCCGGTGGGGCCCAGATCCTTCGCGGCGTCTCGCTCGTCGTCAACGAGGGCGAGATTCATGCCCTGATGGGGCCCAACGGCGCCGGCAAGTCGACCTTGGCCAACGTGGTGATGGGCCATCCCGGCTACGAAGTGACTGCGGGCGACGTCCTCTTGAAGGGCGCCAGCATCGCGCGCTGGTCGGCCGACGCACGAGCGCGAGCCGGCATCTTTCTCGCCTTCCAGTATCCCGAGGCGATCAGCGGCGTCTCGGTCATCCAGTTCCTGCGCCAGGCAATCGCGGCGCGCAAGGGACTCGAGGAGTTGAGCGTGCTGGAGGTGCGCCTCGACCTGGCCGAGTGGATGGAGCGCCTGGGCATGGACGCGGCCTTCGCCGAGCGCCACCTCAACGAGGGATTCTCCGGCGGCGAGCGCAAGCGGAACGAGATCCTCCAGATGGCCCTGCTCGAGCCGGTGATCGCCCTACTCGACGAGACGGACTCGGGTCTGGACATCGACGCGCTGCGAGTCGTGGCGCGAGGCGTGCGCACGGTACGCGACGAACACCCGGCGATGGGGACCCTGATCGTCACCCACTACGTCAAGCTCCTAGAGGAGATCAGCCCGGACCAGGTGCACATCCTCATCGACGGGCGCATCGTCGACAGCGGCGACGCCTCGCTCGCCGATCGAATCGAGCACCACGGCTACGACGCCTGGCGCACGGTCAGCGCGTGAGCAGCTTCGATCCGCGCCGCGTTCGCGTGGACACGCCCATGCTCAGTCGCGTCGTGAAGGGTCGTCGGCTGACCTACCTGGACTCAGCGTCCTCGAGCCTGCCCCCGCGCACCGTGATCGAGGCGATCGACCGCTACTACTCGCTGCACCACGCGAACGTGCACAGGGGCGTCTACACAACGGCCAACGAGGCCACCGAGATCTTCGAGGGCGCCCGCGCGGGCGTCGCGCACTTCCTCAACGCCCCCGGCGGCTCCGACGAGGTGGTCTTCACTCACGGCACCACCGAGTCGATGAACTTGCTGGCGCGCAGCTGGGGCGCGGCGAACCTGCGGGCCGGCGACGTGGTGCTGGTGAGTCAGATGGAGCACCACGCCAACATCGTGCCCTGGTTCCAGCTGCGCGAGACCCACGGCATCGAGGTGCGCTTCATCCCGGTGGGCGAGGACTTTCGCCTGGACCTGAGCGGTATCGACGATCTGATGCGCGGGGTGCGACTCGTCTCGGTGACCGGCATGTCCAACGTGCTCGGCACGATCAACCCCGTCGCGGCCCTGGCTCGCGTGGCCCACGAGCACGGAGCCCTCATCGCGGTCGACGGCGCCCAGTCGGTCGCCCACCTGGGGACCGACCTGAGCGCGCTCGACATCGACTTCTTGGCGTTTTCCGGTCACAAGATGCTGGGCCCCACCGGCATCGGGGTGTTCTGGACCCGCCGTGAGATCCTGGCCGACATGCCCCCGTTCCTGGGCGGCGGCGGCATGATCCGCGACGTGCGTGAGGACGGCTACACCCCGGCGACCGGCCCGACGCGCTTCGAGGCCGGCACGCCCCCCATCGCCGAAGCCGCGGGCCTGGGCGCCGCGGTGCGCTACCTCGAGAGCCTCGGCATGGACGCCCTGGCGGCCCACGAGCGCGAGCTCACGGCCGACGCGCTCACGCGTCTGGCCCAAGAGTTCGACGGACGCGTGCGCGTCATCGGGCCCGCGACGCCCGAGCAGCGCGGTGGCGTTCTGAGCCTGGACGTCGAGGGCGTGCATCCGCACGACGTGGCCCAGATCCTGGACCAGTATGGCGTCTGCGTGCGCCCGGGTCATCACTGCGCCAAGCCACTGATGCGTCGTTTCGGGCTGGCCGCGACGGCGCGCGCCTCCTTCGGTCCCTACTCGCTGACCGCAGACACGGACGTGCTGATCGAGGCCCTCGGCGAGGCCGTCAAGCTCTTCGGCTGATGAACAACCTCGACGACCTGTACCGCGAGATCATCCTCGATCACTACCGCTCGCCGCGCAATCGCGGTGAGCTCGAGTCACCCAGCGCGCGGGTCGAGGGCTTCAATCCCCTCTGCGGCGATGAGATCGTGATCTACCTGCGCGTCGAGGACGGCGTCATCAGCGACGTCAAGATGACCGGGCACGGTTGCTCGATCTCTCAGGCGTCGAGCTCGATGATGAGCACCGCGATCAAGGGCAAGACCCTCGAGCAGGCTCATCGAGTGATCGACCGGTTCAAGGAGATGATGACGCTCAAGGAGCGCAGCCTGGATGAGGCCGAGGAGCCGAGTGAGCCCGATCTGCGCAGCCTCGGCGAGCTCGCGGCCCTGGCCGGCGTGGTGAAGTTCCCCGTGCGCATCAAGTGCGCGACGCTGTCCTGGAACACGCTCGCCCAGGCCCTGGACGAGGTCGAGTCCGCCCCCTAGCGAGGCGTGCAGGGAACCGGGTCGAAGTACTGCAGACCCTCGGGCGGCTGCGTCGTCGTGGTCGAGGGGTGCGCACTCGCGGGCTTCTTCGTACCCGTGGTGGTGTGCGTCGGGGTGGCGAGCGTGGTCGTCGTGGTGGGCAGCGGCGGCATCGGCGTCTGCAGGGCGGTGTTCGGCGGCGGGTTGGTGGGTCGCTCCAGGGCGGTGCCGAAGATGCTGGCCAGCAGCTGCTCCGCCTGGGGCTCCTGCACGAACAGGACGCTGCCGGCCGGGCTGTTGCCCGGCACCACGGGCAGCGTGTAGGTCTTCATGGCGTTGGTGTTCATGTTGTGGAACTTCAGGGCCAGGCCGACGAGTTCCGAGAGCGAGAAGTTCGTGTCCAGGGTGATGCCCTGGGGGACATTGGAGAGGAACGAGTTGAGCGTGAGCGGGTTGCGAATGCCCTTGACCCGATCGAGCAGGGCGCGCAGGAACGCGTTCTGACGCTGGATGCGCCCGAAGTCACTCGTCACGTCGTAGTTCCACTGCCCGTTCTGGTACCAGTAGTAGTGCCGGCTGCGGGCCACGGCCAGGGCCTGGAACCCGGTCACCAACTGACAGCCCGAATGCAGGACCTTCAGGCCCGAGTACGGATCCTTGGCCGGATACGGGAAGTCGAGGTAGACCCCGCCGACCGCGTCGGCCGCGTTGATGAGCCCGGCGAAGTTGACCTGAACCACGTGATTGATCGGGATGCCGAAGTTGGCCGTAATCGTCTGGGCGAGCAGCGACGGACCGTTGCCGTAGTTGACGTTGATGCGGTTGAACTTGCCATACAGCGACTGATTGGCCAGCAGGGTCACGATCGTGTCGCGCGGGATGGACAGGATGGAGATCGTCTTGGTGGCCGGGTCCACGTGCATGATCTTGATCACGTCACTGCGCTGGCCGGCCGCGGCGCCCACGGTGGCCCCGCTCTGGCGCGCCACCAGACCCGTCAGCCCCGCCCGGGAGTCCGAGCCGATCGACAGGATGTTGAAGGGCTGACCCGAGATGACCTGCTGCTCGCCGGCGACCTTCACCTTGGGAATCAGGCTGAAGCGCCAGCGCGCGTAGAGGTAGCCCCCGCCCAGCAGGCCGACGACAAGGCCGACGACGACGATGGCGCTGATCACCAGAACGCGACGACGACGGGGCCCGCGCGGCCCACGAGCCTTTCGCGTGCGCCGCGACACGCCGTTGTGCTCGTCGACGGCCGTGCCCAGCGCGCGCAGGCGCTGCTCATTCGCGATCGATCCGGACGGCCGAGGGGGTCGCTCGTCGCGACCGCGTCCCGCACTGTGACGTCCAGCGGCCATTCGACGATTCTACCTAGTGTGCCCGAGGCTCAGGGCAGCGCCCGGAACGGCTCGTAGCCATCGCGCTCGAGGACCTCGGCCAGCTCCGGGCCACCGGTGGCCACCACTCGTCCGGCGCTCACCACGTGGATCATCGTGGGCGTGAGCTCGTAGAGCAGTCGACGGAAGTGGGTGATGGCCAGCACCCCGCAGCCCCACTCGCGCGTGGCGGCGTCCAGGCGACGGGCCACGGCTCCTAGGGCGTCGACGTCGAGACCCGAGTCGATCTCGTCGAGCATCGCGTAGCGCGGACGCAGCACGCCGATCTGCACGACCTCGGCCCGCTTGCGCTCCCCACCGGAGAGGTCCACGTTGACGAAGCGGTCCAGCAGCTCATCGCGCAGGCCCAGTCGTGCCGCCTCGCCAGACATTGCCTCGCGCAGGCCCTCGCGCGCCGCCCCCGCCGCGGCGAGCAGATCGACGGGGCGCACCCCGGGCACTTCCAGGGGCTGCTGCAGGGCCAGGAGTAGCCCAGCCCGGGCTCGCTCGCTCGCACTCAGGCTCAGCAGGTCCGTACCGTCCAGGCTCACCGAGCCACCGGTCACCTCGTAGCCCGGCCGCGCCGCGAGGGCGTGGGCCAGGGTCGACTTGCCCGAGCCGTTGGGACCCATGATCACGTGGACCTCGCCCGGACCCATCGCCAGGTCGAAGCCGCGCAGGACCTCCTTGCCCGCGACCTCGACGCGCAGACCCTCGATCAGAAGGCTCACCAGCTCACCTCCACCCGGCCCTGGCGCACGCTCACCTCGTAGGTGGCCACCGGTGAGGTCGCCGGCAGACACATGGGCGCTCCATCGCTGAGACGGAACATCGCGCCGTGTCGCGCACACTCGATCTCGCGCGTCGCGACGTCCACGTCGCCGTCTGAGAGCCAGAAGGCCTCGTGAGTGCAGCGGTCGTCGAGCACGTAGACGTCGTCCTCGATGCGCACGACGACGAGTTCGCGATCCTCGACGCGCACGGCCCGGGCACCTCCATTCGGGAACTCCACCAGCGCACCGATGTCGACGCGAGTCACGGCGTCACCACCTCGACCCGCGCCAGCGCGGCGGCGACGTCGGCCTCGACCAGTGAGGCCACCTGCGGGGGCAAAGCGACCATCATCTCGTTGTAGAAGCCGCCGATCATCAACCGCTCGGCCTCGGCGCGCGCCACTCCTCGCGACTCCAGGTACCAGCGCTCGATCTCATCCAGCGGGCCCACACTCGAGGCGTGGGCACACACGACGTCGTTCTCGCGGATCTCCAGGTTCGGCACACTGTCGGCGTGGGCGTTGGGTGACAGGAGCAGGTTGCGATTCGTCTGACGAGCGTCGGTGCGCTTGGCGCCCTTCTCGATCTCGATCAGCCCGGTGTAGATCGAGCGCGAGTAATCGGCAACCGCGCCCTTGGCCAACAGGGTGGACTCGGTATGCGGTGCCAGGTGCAGCTGGTGCGTGCGAAAGTCGTGCACCTGCTCTCCCGAGCCGAGGAACGTGGTGCGCAGCTCGTTGCTGGCTCCCGGCTCGAACAGCTCAGCGTCGTTCCGCGAGCGGTCGTAGTGCGCTCCAATGCCCACCACCGCCTGACGCAGGCGCGCGTCGCGCTCGAGCAGCGCGAGCGTTCGTCCGACGTGCCACGCGCTGGGCTCCAGGCGCTGATAGGTCACCACGCGCAGCTCGGCGTCGGCGCCGACGCGGTACTCGGAGACGGGCACGACGAGCGCGTCGGTCCCACCCTCGAGGCACTCGACGATCGTCGCGCTAGCCGAGCGGCCCAACGAGACCTGCAGGCGCGGGAAGGCCGCGGAGGAGTTGACCCGATTGAGGATGACGATGGGCCCGTCCACGGTGACCCCGGGCGCCACGTCAATGGTGACGCTGGCCGGGGCGAGAGCCCCGTTGAGCAAGGCGAAGGCGTCCGCGGCGTATCTCTCGTCACGGGCCAGCCCCCCGAAGGAGTCTGGCGACTCGCTCAGACCCACCGAGACGCCCGGCAGCTCACCCGACTCCTCGAGGAAGCCATCCACGAGGCGCACCACGAGCGCGCCTCGTGCGGCCAGGGACTCGGCCAGGGCCGAGGCTCGCCCGGGACCAGGCTTCGCACTCGGCGCGTAGCGGTCCAGCGAGAACGACGCCAGCGGCGCGTAGCGCCAGACCTCGTCGGCCGTGCTGGGCAGACCCACGGCAACGAAGCGATCCCAACAGCGTCGCCGGACGTCGCTGGCCACGAGGTCTGAGAGCGAGTCGGCGGCGGCGGCGAGGAAGGTGGTCATAGGGGCGTGGGCCGTGGCAAGTGTACCGGTCCACTCCCTCGCCTCGACCGGCGTAGGCTGCCGGCGAGATGACTGCCTCCTTTGCTTCGGACGTCCTGAGCCTCGAGATCGAGGCCCACGTGGCCACCGTGTGGCTCGACCGACCCGAGGCTCGCAACGCCTGCGGACGCGCGTTCTGGAGCGACCTGCCCCGCGCCTGCGCGGCGATCGCGCAGGCACCGGACGTGCGCTGCGTCGTCCTGGCCGCGCGCGGCTCGCACTTCACCGTCGGGCTCGACCTCAAGGAACTCGGCGGCTCGCTCACCGAGGAGCCCGCCGGAGCGAGTCACGCCGAGTCCAGCGCCCGCAGCTTCGAGGCGGTGCGAGCCATGCAGGCCTCCGTCAGCGCCCTGGCGAAGTTGGCCGTGCCGGTCATCGCAGCCGTGCACGGCTACTGCATCGGCGCGGGCGTGGACCTGATCAGCGCCTGCGACATCCGCCTGTGCAGCGAGGACGCAATCTTCTCCGTGCGCGAGACGCGCATGGCAATCGTGGCCGACCTGGGCACGCTGCAGCGCCTACCCGGCATTATCGGCGCCGGACACGTCGCCGAGCTCGCCTTCACCGGTGAGGACGTCGACGCCGCGCGCGCCGAGCGCATCGGTCTGGTCAACGCGGTGCACCAGGGCGGCGCCGAGCGCGTCTACGCCGCCGCGATCGAGCTGGCCCGACGCATCAGCGCCAACTCACCACTGGCCGTGCGCGGGACCAAGGCCGTGCTGGCCGCCGCGGAGGCGCGACGCATCGAGGAGGGCCTGGACTTCGTGGCGCGATGGAACACCATGTATCTGCGCAGCGACGACCTCTCGGAGGCCATCACCGCCTTTCTGGAGCGGCGCCCGCCGCAGTTCCGCGGTCGCTAGCGACGCCAGAAGCGCCAGTCGCGTCGCGAGCGGCTCACGTCTCGCTCAACCTCGCGTCGGCGCTCCTGGATCAGCTCCGGCGCGACGGCGTCCACGATCTGGCTCGCCGCCTCGAGCAGTTCACGACGATCCTCCAGTGATCCCGCGCTCTCCGGGGCCTCCTCGACCGGCCGGTCCACCAGGGTGCCGTGGGTCCAGCCCACGTCGGCCAGGCGACGCTCGTAGGTGGGACAGTCCTGCGGACACGCCCACGGCTGATCCGGTGCGTTGCCCAGGACGCAGAAGCGCGCGACCTCGCCCGAGGCGTAGGTGCGACTCTGAAAGTGCTTGCACTCCTCACGCATGCCCATGAGACCACTCTCTCACGCGTGCGCCGGCTCAGCCGACCGAGCCCTCCATCTGCAGCTCGATGAGGCGCGACCACTCCACCGCGTACTCCATCGGCAGGGTCCGCGTCACCGGCTCGATGAAGCCGTTCACGATCATGCCCATCGCCTGGGACTCGTTCAGGCCCCGGCTCATCAGATAGAACAATTGGTCGTCGCCGATCTTGGACACGGTGGCCTCGTGTCCGATCGAGGCGTCCTGCTCGTCGACCTCCATGTAGGGCTTGGTCTCCGAGATGGAGCGCTCGTCGAGGATCAGCGCGTCACAGCGCACGTAGCTCTTCGCACCGGTCGCGCCCTCCTCCACCTTGACCAGCCCGCGGTACGTCGTCTGGCCGCCATCCTTGGAGACCGACTTCGAGATGATCGTCGACGTGGTCTCGGGCGCATGGTGGACCATCTTGGCCCCCGCGTCCTGGACCTGGCCCGGGCCCGCGTAGGCCACCGAGAGCACCTCGCCCGAGGCCTTCGGACCCATCAGGTAGACCGACGGGTACTTCATCGTCAGGCGCGAGCCGATGTTGCCGTCGATCCACTCGACGTGAGCCTCGGCCTCGGCGCGCGCGCGCTTGGTCACGAGGTTGTAGACGTTGTTCGACCAGTTCTGAATCGTCGTGTAGGTGATGCGCGAACCGGGCAGGGCCACCAGCTCGACCACGGCCGAGTGCAGCGAGTCGCTCGAGTACACCGGGGCCGAGCAGCCTTCGACGTAGTGCACCTGAGAGCCCTCGTCCGCGATGATCAGCGTGCGCTCGAACTGGCCCATGTTCTCGGTGTTGATCCGGAAGTAGGCCTGCAGGGGCTGATCCACCTCCACACCCGGGGGCACGTAGATGAACGAGCCGCCGCTCCACACGGCCGAATTCAGGGCCGCGAACTTGTTGTCATTCGGCGGGATCACCGTGCCGAAGTAGCGCCGCACCAAGTCCGGGTACTCGCGCACCGCGGTGTCCATGTCGCAGAAGATGACGCCCATCTTCTCCAGGTCGGCCCGATTGCGGTGGAACACCACCTCGGACTCGTACTGGGCCGTCACCCCGGCCAGGTACTTGCGCTCGGCCTCGGGGATGCCGAGCTTCTCGTAGGTGTTCTTGATCGCCTCGGGCAGATCGTTCCAGTCCTCAACGCGATTCTCGGTGGGCTTGACGTAGTAGTAGATGTCGTTGAAGTCCAGCTCCGGCATGCGCTCAGCGAACCAGGGCAGCATGGGCTTCTTCTCGAAGCGCTTGAGCGCGGACAGGCGGAACTCGCGCATCCAGTCCTGCTCGTCCTTCATGCTCGACATCTCGCGCACGATCTGCTCGTTCAGGCCCTTCTTGGGCTTAAAGACGGGCACCTGGTCGTCGGACCAGCCCAACTGGTACCGGCTGAAGTCGAGATTGTCGATGGTCATGCGGCTCCTTGGGATTACCCCTACGCCCATAGTAGTTACTAGCCCGCCGGATCGCGCCGCGCCACCTGGCAATCTAGGACGATGCGTCCTCCCCGACTCGAGCAGCGCCCGTACGAGATCACCGCGCACGCGCACACGCGCGTGGACCCGTACTACTGGCTGAACGAGCGCGACAACGAGGACGTCCTCGCCCACCTGCGCGCCGAGAACGACTACCTGAACGCCTCGCTCGCCCGACTGGGCCCTCGCGAGGAGGAGATCTTCGCCGAGATGAAGGCCCGCATCGTCGAAACCGACATCTCGGTGCCCGTGCGCCGGGGAGCCTGGTGGTACTTCGAGCGCACCCGCGAGGGTCTGAGCTATCCCATCAGCTGTCGCGTGCCCGCCCTCGACCACACGCCGCCCGCCATCGAGCCCGAGCGAGGCCTTCAGGGCGAGCAGGTCATCCTGGACGAGAACCTGGAGGCCTCCGGGCACGACTTTCTGTCCGTGGGCGTCTTCTCGATTAGTCCGGACGACGCGTGGGCCGCGGTGGGCACCGACTTCGTGGGAGACGAGCGCCACCGCGTCACGTTCCGACCCCTGGCGGGCCAGGCGCGACCCGCCGACGTGCTGGAAGACGTCTACTACGGCTTCGCCTGGGCCATGGACTCGACGCACGTCTTCTACACGACCGTCGACGAGGCGATGCGGCCCTGGCGCCTCTGGCGCCACCGCCTCGGCACCGCCCAGAGCGAGGACGTGCTCGTCTACCAGGAAGAGGACGCCCAGTTCACCGTGTCGGTGGGCCGCAGCCGTGACGACGACGTCATCGTGATCCTCGTGGGCTCTTCAACCTCCAGCGAGGCGCACTTCCTCGACGCGCGCAGTCCCGTTTCGGAGCCTCAGCTGCTCGAGGCGCGTCGCGATGACATCGAGTACAGCGTCGAGCACCTTCGTGACCGGCGCGGAACCAGGTGGTGGTTGAAGCTGACCAACGAGGGCGCCGCGGACTTCCGGCTTCTGGCCCGGCGCGAGAGCGAGACGCGCTGGCGCGAGGTCGTGCCCGAGCGCCCGGGCAACCGCCTCGACGGCGTGGACGCCTTCGCCGACTTCCTGGCCCTGTCTGAGCGCGACGACGGCTGCGCGGCGGTGCGCCTCGCCCCGCTGGCCGACGCGCAGGACCCCTTCGGTCAGGACCTGCTCGCCGGCTCGTACCTGGTCCGGGGCGCCGCGAGCCCCTCCACGGTGGGACTGGGAGACACCCCCACCTACGACACCGACCTCGTGCGCGTGGGCATGACCTCCCTCGTGACGCCGGCGCTCATCGGCGACGTCGTGGTGGCCAGCGGCGAGCTCCTGGTGCGCAAGCAGCAGCAGGTGCTCGGCGGCTACGACCCGGCGCGCTTCGTGACCGGACGACTCTGGGTGCGCGCCAGTGACGGCGTGGAGATCCCCGTCTCCGTCGTCGCGCGCGCCGACGTGCTCGAGCACGACGAGAAGGGCGAGTTGCGCGCGCGCCACGCCGCTCCCCTGCTGCTCTACGGCTACGGCAGCTACGAGATCTCCATCGATCCGGGATTCTCCTCGCTGCGCCTGTCGCTGCTCGAGCGCGGGGTCATCTTCGCCATCGCCCACGTGCGCGGGGGCGGTGAGCTGGGCCGAGCGTGGTACGAGATGGGCAAGCTCGCCCAGAAGCCCACGACCTTCAGCGACTTCGTGAGCGTGGCGCGCGAGCTCGTGGCGCGCGGCATGACTCGCCCCCAGCTCCTGGCCGCCCGGGGCGGTTCGGCTGGGGGCCTGCTCATGGGCGCGGCGATGAACCTGGCGCCCGAGCTGTTCCGCTGTGTGGTGGCCGAGGTCCCCTTCGTGGACGTGGTCACCACCATGCTCGACCCCGACCTGCCCCTCACGGTGGGCGAGTGGGAGGAGTGGGGCGATCCGGCCGCCAGCGCAACGGCCTACCGGACCATGCTCTCGTACTCGCCCTATGACAACGTGCGCGGTCTCAACGCGGACGGCTCGAAACGCCGCTACCCCGACGTCTTTGCGAGCGCGGGGCTCAACGACTCTCGCGTGGGCTACTGGGAGCCCACGAAGTGGGTCCTCGCCCTGCGCGAGGCGAACGACGAGAACGTCGCCTACCTGAAGACCGAGATGGGGGCCGGCCACGGGGGGCCCTCCGGGCGCTACGACTCCTGGCGCGAGGAGGCCCAGATCACGGCCTTCGTGCTCGACGAGATCAGCCCTGCGGGGTGATCGTCAGCCGGTAGGGGGCGCTGGCCACCGACGGCAGACTGACGGGTGCGCCGTCGAGGGCGAGGCTCACGCCCATCGTCACGAAGTTCACGGTCACGAAGCCTGACACCGACAGCGTCTTGACCTGGCCGCTGGTGAGCGAGCCTGAGAAGTAGGTGCCCGCCGGGCCAAGGACCTGCACCGTGGCGGCGCGGGTGGCGCGCAGCGTCACCGTGAAGTTGGACGTGGGCACCACGAGGGTGGCCGAGCCCTGCCCGGTCACGCTGGCCGCGAAGGAGCGCGGCCACGACGTGGAGGTGGTGGTGCTCGCGGGGCGCGTCGCCCCGTGGCCGCGCTGGAGCAAGTATCCCGCCCCCAGCACCAGGATGAGTACCACGACGCCCAGTCGCATCCACTGGCGCGAGCGCCAGCGGCGTCGGCGCCGGCGTCCCGCGTGCGCCAGCGCCCAGCGCGTGTCGTGGCGCGCCGGGGGCGCGAGCTCACTCACGGGCTGGCCGGCGTCACCGAAGACGTAGTCACGCGAGTCGAGACGGGGACGCGCCGGGGCGGGGCGCACCGACGGTGCCGGCGACGCCGCGTCGTCGATCAGACGGATGCGATGCAGATTCTCGTACGGCGACACGGGCGGATGATGGCGCTCCATCTCTCGGATCTCCACGCTGGCCCGGCCCTTGGAGGAGAGGCGCCACGCGACGACGACGGCGAGCAGGACCACCAGGACGGCCGCGCCGATAACCAGGCCGGTCACCTCGGGACCGCGCGAGCCGAGAGAGTCATCCCCCGAAGCGTAGTGAAATCAGGCCAGCATCCCGAACCCACCGCGGTAGTACAGCAGCGGTTTGCCCGGGTGCGCGGCGGCGAAGTGCACCGCGGCGCTCACGAGGTCGTGATCCCCGTGGGCGACGACCGTCTCGATGCGACCCTCGAGGTGCGCCAAGGCCCCGGGCACCAGTGGCGAGCCGTGTGGTGCGAATTCGAGCTGCAGGTCCCGGAACTTGTCGGCGCCGCTGGTGGCGAAGAGTCGCGCGATCGCCTCCTGGTCCTCGGAGAGCACGCTGATGCCCACGAAGTCCGCGCGGTGGATGAGCGGCCAGGAGCGTCCCGTGTTGCTCGCCGCGAAGGAGACGAGCAGCGGCTCGAGCGACAAGGACCCGAAGGTCTGGCAGGTAAAGCCCACTGGTCCACGGGATGTCGCGCTCGCCACGACGGCCACGCCCGTGGCGAAGTGGCCCACGACGTGCTTGAAGTGGGTGACGTCCAGCTGGCTCACCGGGCTGACCTTACCGGGCGGTCTCGTCGTCTCAGGCCCTGGCCAGGCGCACGCTCTCGAGCTCGACCAGGCCGTCGGCCCGCAAGCCCTCAAGGATCCTCGCCAGTCGAGCGCGCTCCACGTCGGCGAAGGCAGCCTCGAACGCGGCTCCCGAGACGCCCTCGACGAGGCGAGCCAGCACCCGGCCGCGCAACTGTCGATCCGAGCCCTCGAAGGGGGCCTGCGCCCGCGAGACGCCGGCGCTGGCCGGCGCCGGGTCGGGCCCGCCTCGCGCTCGCCACGCACACGCGCGGCGCACCGGGCACACCTCGCAGCGCGGTCGCGCGGTGCAGAACTGTGCTCCCAGGTCGATCATCGCCTGATTCCAGGGCGCGCTGGCGCGTCGCCCGCGCGCCGCATCAGCCAGGGCGCGCGCCTGGAGACGCGTCAGGGGCGCCGCGGCGAGGGCGCGGGCCAGGACGCGCCCGACGTTGGTGTCAAGCACGCTGAGCGGTGCGCCGAAGGCGAAGCTCGCCACCGCCGACGCGGTGTACTCGCCCACTCCCGGCAGAGCACGCAGCGCACGGAGTCCTGTAGGCACGGCCCCGGCGTGCTCCGAGCAGATCACTCGAGCCGCCTCGCGCAGATTGCGCGCGCGGCGCGGGTATCCCAGGCCCCGCCATCGAATCAGGACCTCGTCGAGCGGCGCCGCGGCGAGCGCGGCCGGCGTCGGGTACGCCTGCAGGAAGACTCGCCATGGCTCGCGCACCCGGGCCACAGACGTCTGCTGAAGCATCACCTCGGCCACGAGTATCGCCCACGGGTCCGGGTGGGCAATCCAGGGCAGGTCACGCGCGAGAGCGCGCCGTGAGCGCGTCAGCGCTCGGGCAAACGCCGTCGTCAATCCCAGACGTCCTCACCGTAGGGTCGCTGGCGTGCCGGGGCGTGCTCACGACGCCAGACCATGACCTTGCGCCGGAAGTAGCAGACCTCACGGCCCTCCTGATTGAAGCCCTTGGTCTCCACCGTGACGACCCCCCGATCTGGCTTGGAGGAGGAGGGCACGGCCTCGATCACCCGGGTCTCGGCGTAGATGGTGTCACCGTGAAACGTCGGATGCCGGTGGATCAGGCTCTGCACCTCGAGGTTGGCGATGGCCGAGCCCGACACGTCCGGCACGCTCATGCCCAGGACCAGGGAGTACACGAGGTTGCCCACGACCACGTTGCGACCCTGGACGCTCTCGTGCTCGGCGAAGTACGCGTCCGTGTGCAACGGGTGATGGTTCATCGTGATCATGCAGAAGAGGTGGTCGTCAGCCTCGGTGATCGTCTTGCCCGGCCAGTGCCGATAGACGTCACCGGGCGTGAAGTCCTCGAAGTAGCGCCCGAAGGCTCGCTCGTAGCTCGTCATGGGACCAGTCTGGCCCACGCTCGAGCCCCACGCCTACTCGCCGGCCTCCAGCTCGGGGGCCGGGCGCGTCGTGAAGGACGCGTCCGCCCCGGGCAGGCTCTCGCCGTCGACCACGAAGCGCCACGTGTAGCGCGCCCCGGGCGCCAGTGGGATCGGACCGAAGTTGACCGCGATCGGCACGTCGACCGGGGTGCCGACGGGCACCCCCTCGGGCTCGCCGGCCGTGAAGTCACCGCGCACCTCGATCGTCTGGGTCCCCTCGGGCGTCTCGAAGCGCACCAGCTGGCCGTCGGCGTCGTCGAGGAAGAGCTCCCAGTGGTGCACGGCGTTGAACTCGTGCCAGTCCACGCCCACCTTGATCGCCACGGCCGAGGGCACGGGGTCCGGCCCGGTCACCGACCAGCCACCGCCGAGGATGTAGAGCTTGCCGTCGGCCACCTGGGCCGCGTCCGCGAGGAGCATCGTCACGTTCACGGCCTCACACTAGGCGTCCTCGACCTCGGCTCCGAGCCGGTAGTTTCTCAGCCATGCCCACCCTCGACCTCATTACACGCGCCGAGCAGATCGTTGCGGGCGCCGCCACGTCGCTCACGAGCGCCGGTGGGCCCGACGCGAATCAGAGCTTCGCCTACGACCTGGCCCACGCGAGCAGCGCGGTGGCCGCCGCGCGGGCCTGCCTGGAATACGCCGAGTTCGGCGAGACCGAGTCGCGCCTCGTGCACGGCTTTCTCGCCCTGGCCCTCAGCGACCTCGCTGCCCGGGTGCTCGGACGTGAACGCCTCTGGGGCCTCGCGGCCGACTGGTTCGCCCCGTTCGCGGACTTCGTGCGCACCTACGGCGACCCCGCGTTCCTGGCCGGCCTGGCCGAGACGCCCGGAGAGCGACACCTCGGCGAGGACTACCAGATGGTCGCCGACATGTTCCACCGCTTCGCCGCCGAGCGGGTGCGCCCCCACGCCGAGCACGTGCACCGAACCAACGCCGACATCCCAGAGTCGATCATTGCGGGACTGGCCGAGCTGGGCGGCTTCGGCATGTCGGTGCCGGAGGAGTACGGCGGCTACTCACCCGGGGGCGAGGCCGAGTACCTGGGAATGGTGGTGGCGACCGAGGAGCTCTCCTGGGCCAGCCTGGGCATCGGCGGCTCGCTCATCACGCGCCCCGAGATCCTGGCGCGGGCCCTGCTCAGCGGCGGCACCGACGAGCAAAAGAACCGCTGGCTCGGTCCGCTGGCGCGCGCCGAGGTCCTGGCGGCCATCGCAGTCACGGAACCGGACTACGGCAGTGACGTCGCCGGGCTCAGCACCAGCGCCACGCGCACCGAGGGCGGCTGGCTCATCAATGGCACCAAGACGTGGTGCACCTTCGCCGCGCGCGCCGACGTGCTGGTCCTGCTCGCGCGGACCGATCCCGATCGTTCCCGGGCCCACCGGGGCCTCTCGCTCTTCCTGGTCGAAAAGGAGCACGGCGACAGCCACGGCTTCGTCTTCACCCAGGAGGATGCACGACGCGCACCGGGTCGACTCGAGGGCCGGCCCATCGACACGTTGGGCTACCGGGGGATGCACTCCTACGAGCTCGCCTTCGACAACTGGTTCGTGCCCGAGCACGCCCTCCTGGGCGGCGAGGCGGGCCTGGGACGCGGCTTCTACTTCCAGATGGCCGGCTTCGAGAACGGGCGCCTGCAGACGGCGGCGCGCGCCGTGGGAGTCATGCAGGCCGCCTACGAGGCGGCCCTGGAGTACGCGGTACACCGGGTCGTCTTCGGCCGGCCCATCATCGACTACGAGCTCACGCGGGTCAAGCTCGGCACGATGGCCGCGATCATTCAGTGCTCGCGCCAGTTCGCCCTGGCGGTGGCCCGACGCATGGGCGCCGGCGACGGCGACGGCACCCTGGCCGCGTCCATGGCCAAGGCCTACGTCTGTCGCGCCGCCGAATGGGTGACGCGCGAGGCCATGCAGATCCACGGCGGCATGGGCTACGCCGAGGAGTACGCGGTCAGCCGCTACTTCGTCGACGCGCGCGTCCTGTCGATCTTTGAGGGCGCCGACGAGACACTCTGCCTCAAGGTGATCGCGCGGCGTCTAGGCGGCGACTAGGACTCGTCGATGGTCAACGCGGGGTGCACCGCACCCAGTGCCGTGCCCGCGGCGTGCCGATCCGGCGTCTCACCGCGACGGACCTGGGCGCGCAGGGCGGCGCGCTCCCAGCGAGCCTCGACGTCGCCGAAGCGCCACACGCTCAGCGCGACGACCCACACCGCCACGAACATCCCGACGATGACGAAGCCCGCCCGATTGATGTTGAAGCCCTTGGCGTAGCTCCAGAGCCCCCCGCGCAGGTGCAGCTCGCTGGACAGCACCTGGGCGAGCTCGAGGGTGCCGATGTAGAGGGCCACGACCACGCTGAGCCCGGTGATGGTGATGTTGTAGTACACCTTGCGAACCGGCTTGGAAAAGGCCCAGCCGTAGGCGAAGTTCATGAACGAGCCGTCCAGGGTGTCCAGCAGGCTCATCCCGGCGGCGAAGAGGATGGGCAGCGACAGGATGGCCCACAGCGGCAGACCGGAGGCCACGGAGGTCCCGGCCAGCACGAGGAAGGCCACTTCGGTGGCCGTGTCAAAGCCCAGACCGAAGAGCACTCCGAGCGGGTACATCTTCCATGGCGCGTCGATGCTGCGTGCGATGGGCCCGAAGAAGCGCATCATGAAGCCACGCGAGTTCAGGTGCTTCTCGAGTTGGGAGTCGTCGAAGAGGCCCTCGCGCATCTGGGCAAAGAGGCGCACGATGCCCAGCAGAACGATCAGGTTGAGCACGGCGATCAGGTAGAGGAACCCACCCGAGACGATCGTGCCGATGAGACCGCCCCAGTGATGCAGCGGCGAGTTCGCGTTCTGCACCTGCGCCCCCAGCGCCCTGGCACCCAGGCCGAGCAGGACGGTCAGGGCGAAGACCACGCTCGAGTGGCCCAGCGAGAAGAAGAAGCCCACCGAGAGGGGCCGACGACCCTCGCCCATCAGCTTGCGCGTGGTGTTGTCGATCGCGGCGATGTGGTCGGCGTCAAAGGCGTGGCGCATGCCGAGGGTGTAGGCCAGCATGCCGGTGCCGAAGCCAATCATCTTGGGGCCCGAGCCCACGTGGCGCACGTCGGCCAGCACCAGCAGGCCGAAGCCGATCAGGTGCAGCAGAACGATCGCGCCGAACATCGAGCCGAGGTGGCGCCGCTCGCGCGTGCTGAGCGAGGCCGCCATGCTGCGCAGGGCGCTGGGCTCGGTCGCGATGGCCACGGGGCCACCTTAGTAGGAGCAATTCCTAATAAGACCTAGGTCGCCGAGCGGCTGAGGCCCGCGCGCTCGCCGCGGCTCACGAACTTGAGCGCCATCTTGCGGCTGGCCTCGTCGATCATCTCATCACCGAACATGACCGCCCCGGCGTGATTCTCCTCGGTCGCCACCCGGTAGGCCTCAAGGATGTCCCAGGCCCGATCGAACTGCTCCTGGGTCGGCGAGTAGAGCTCGTTGAGCACCAACGCCTGGTCCGGGGTGAGCGCCCACTTGCCGTCGTATCCCAGCAAGCGGGTGCGCTGGGCGAACTCTCGCAGGGCGTCAAGCTCACGGACCTTGAGGAACGGCCCGTCGATCACCTGCAGGCCGTTGGCGCGCCCCGCCATGAGGATGCGCGAGAAGACGTAGTTGAAGTGGTCTCCGGGGTATTCGGGGATCGCCACACCCCCCGTCAGCACCGGCATCTCGATCGAGGCCGCAAAGTCGGCCGGGCCGAAGATGATGGTCTCCAGGCGCGGCGAGGCGGCACAGATCTCGTCGACGTTGATGAGGCCCCGGGCGGTCTCGATCTGGGCCTCGATGCCGATGTGGCCCGCGGGCAGGCCCGCGTTGCGCTCGACCTGGCTCAGCAGCAGGTCCAGGGCGACGACCTCGGCCGCACTCTGGACCTTGGGCAGCATCACCTCGTCCAGGCGCTCGCCCGCGTTGCCCACGACCTCGATGACGTCCCCGTAGGTCCATGCCGTGTCCCACGCGTTGACCCGCACGCACAGGACGCGCTCTCCCCAGTCCTGGCTGCGGATGGCCTGGACGACCTTGGCGCGCGCGGCGACCTTCTCGTTGGGCGCGACCGAGTCCTCGAGGTCGAGAAACGTCATGTCGGCCACGGTCGTGGGTGCCTTGGCCAAGAAGCGATCCGACGAGCCGGGCGTGGACAGACACGAACGACGCGGCAGGTTGCGAGAGCGTTGCGACATGCGCGTCAGCCTATTGCCCGCGTCGCGCGAGTCTCGGCCCGCCTCACACCCGTAGACGAGCACGTGCCCACCGGCAGTGGGGTGCCGAATTGTAGACCGATTGATCAGGTATTTTAGTCTCCCTTGCTCGGCTGAGGGCTCGGCGATCGGGTTCCGAGGGGTAGGCTGACCCTCGTGACTGCCGTCGCGCGCCTCGTGCGCCCCACGACGAAGCGGCCACCAAAGGGGCCGCACCGGCTCCCGCGGCTGGGTGCGCTGTTGGCCCTGAGCGTCGCCCTGTCGACCCTGGGAGTCGGCGGGGCCGGCGCCACGCAGCTGAGCAATGAGAAGTCCAAGGCGGCGATCCTCTACTCACAGATCCAGACGATCAACGCCCGCGTCGGCGTCCTGGGCCAGAAGTACGACCAGGCCCACGTCAAGCTCGAACGGCTGAACAACGAGATCAAGAACACCAAGAACGTGGTGGCCTCCATCGAGGCCAACGTGCTCAAGGGCAACGCTCAGCTGCGCCAGGACGCGGTCTTCGCCTACGTCACCAACGGCGCGGCCGCCAGCACCAATCCCCTGTTCTCACCGAACGCCTCCAAGATCGGGGCGACCAACGTCTACAACGAGCTGGCCCAGGGCAACATCTCGACGACCCTGGCGAATCTCAAGAACTACAAGATCCAGCTGACCAAGGAGCGCTGGATCCTGACCAACGAGGACCGCCAGGCCGGCGCCGCCGAGCGTGCCGCGGCCCACGCCTTCTTCGAGGCCCAGTCCCTGCAGCACAAGCTCAGCGCCGCTCTCTCCCAGGTCAAGGGCGCAATCGCGGCCTACATCGCCCAGCAGGAGGCCGCGGCGGCGGCCCAGTCGCGCAGCACCCTGGCCGGCGCCCGGCCGATTCCGGGCTTCCTCGCCCCGCCGCCGAACCCCCGGGCGGCCATCGCGATCCGCACGGCCATGTCGTTCCTGGGCGTGCCCTACGTGTGGGGCGGGGCCTCACGATCGGGCGTGGACTGCTCGGGCCTCGTCATGCTGGCCTACGACGCGGCGGGGATCTACCTGCCGCACTACTCGGGCTCTCAGTACGCCGACACCGTGCACATTCCCCTCTACGACCTCCAGCCCGGCGATCTACTCTTCTACGGCCCCGGTGGGGACGAGCACGTGGCCATGTACCTCGGCCACGGCGAGATGATCGAGGCGCCCTACACCGGCTCCTACGTTCACATCACGCCGGTGCGCCTGGGCTACGGCTTCGTGGGAGCCGGGCGCCCGCGCGCCTAGTGGAGCCCGTCCCCACCTCCATCCATCTCGGGCCCCTCACCTTCCACCTCTACGGGCTGGGCCTGGCCGTCGCGGCCTACGTGACCTACTACTACGCACGCCGACGCCTGGCGCGCTCCGGCGTCGATCCCGCACCGTTCGCGCGCCTGAGCGTCTGGCTGATCGTGAGCGGGCTGATCGGCGCGCGCGTCGCGCACCTGGCGACCAACTGGGGCTACTACGCCACGCGACCCGGCGAGTGGATCGCCGTCTGGCAGGGTGGCCTGGGCAGCTTCGGGGGCATCGCGCTCGCCCTGCCCGTCGGACTCGTCCTCGTGCGGCGCTACTGGCCGCAGCGGCGCCTGAGCCAGATCACCGACGCCCTGGTCCCCGCCCTCATCGCGGGCTGGGCTCTCGGACGTCTGCTGGGACCCCAGTTCATGTACCAGGGCGGCGGACACCTCACGCATCAGTGGTTCGGCCTGCGCTACGCCGGCCAGGCCGGCAAGCGCGTACCCGTGCCCCTGATCCAGGCGGCCGAGGACGCGCTGCTCTGGCTGGGCCTGCTTGGCGCCGAGCGACGTGGGCTCCCTCGAGCACCCGGAGCGATCACCGGCTGGGGCATGATCGTCTGGGGACTCGTTCGCTCCCTGGACGAGCGGCTCCTGCTCGGTCAGCACTCCCACAGCGGCTCGATCGGCGTCCAGCTCGCGGGTCTGGTCCTCGCGGCCGGTGGAGTCGTCGTGCTCGTGCGATCCTGGCGAACGCCGACTCGGGCCTAACGCCTCGGCATCGAGCAAGGAAGAGCCGTCTGCCGGACCCCGGAGCGCCCGCGACGAGTCACGCGGCTTTCACGTCGAACTCGCGCACGAACGAAGGGTGGGTCCGCCACACCGCGCACCAGGGCGCGTGCCGGACGCGCGACGCGCGACGACGACTCAGGAGCTGCCGAGGTGGAATTCGCTGGCGCGCCCGACGTCCAGGCCGTACTCCCACACGCTCACCGGCGGCGGCGTGAAGCCGTGCGCGCTCAGCGTGGTGCAGATCTGGCTGCGGTGATCCGTGCCGTGATGCAGCGCCTGGGCCAGGCGCAGCCCCACGGTCGCATCGCGCCCGTAGCCTTCGCTCGGGTCGAGCTCGTGGATAACCTCGTCACCGTCCAGATCCGTCTCGAGCAGCGCCGACCACGCCTGGGCCTGAATCACCGCAAGCTCACGCAGTTCCGCCAGGGTCGTGGCCGGGCGTACTCGCTCCGCCCAGCCCTCGATGAAGTCGTCCAGGTAGCGCGAGTCGGCCTCGACGAGGTGACGCAGGGTCTCCTCGATGGTGCCGTAGGTTCCGGTGACCGTGGCCCCCAGGGTGGCCTCGGGCAGCGACGCGCACGCGTCGATGACATTCAGCGTGGCCCACGAGTGGTGCTCGAAGGCGTCATGGAGTAGTGACGTCATAACCTCACCCTACCCACGGTCAGGCGAGCGGCTTGAAGCGTGCGGTGAAGTGACGCAGCGTCGGCGGCTCGTAGGTCATCGCGTAGCCGGGCAGGCTGGGGGCCGCGCTCGCCACACTCGTGACCACCTCGATGACGTAGTCGATGTGGCTCTGGGTGTACGTGCGCCGCGGTATGGCCAGACGCACCAGCTCCATCGGCGCGGGCACCTCGGTGCCGTCGGGGTGTCGGCCGAACATCACCGAGCCGATCTCGACGCTGCGGATGCCCCCCGCCAGATAGAGCGCCACGGCCAGGGACTGGCCGGGATACGTCAGCGGGTCCAGATGGCCCAGCAGCGCCTTGGCGTCGATGTAGACCGCGTGTCCGCCGATGGGCTGGACCACCGGCACACCCGCCGCGGCCAGCGCCTCGCCGAGGTAGGCCGTGGAGCGGATGCGGTATCGCAGGTAGTCCGGGCTCACGGCCTCGCTGAGCCCCTGAGCCAGGGCCTCGAGATCGCGACCGGCCAGGCCGCCGTACGTTGGAAAGCCCTCGGTCAGGATCAGCACGTTGCGGCACTGCTCGGCCAGAGCGTCGTCATTGAGGGCCAGCCAGCCGCCGATGTTGCCGAAGGGGTCCTTCTTGGCCGACATCGTCATCCCGTCAGCCAGCTGGGCCATCTCGCGCACGATGTCGGGGATCGAGCGGTCGGCCTGTGCGGCCTCGCGCTCGTGGATGAACCACGCGTTCTCGGCGAAACGACACGCGTCCAGGAAGAACAGCACCCCGTGGCGCCGACAGATCTCGCTGACCGCGCGCAGGTTCTCCAACGACACCGGCTGGCCGCCACCGGAGTTGTTGGTGATGGTCATCATCACCACCGGCACGTCATCGCGGCGCGAGGTGAGGACCTCCTCCAGGCGCTGCAGGTCCATGTTGCCCTTGAAGGGGTGCACCAGGGCCGGGTCGAGACCCTCGGCGATCACCAGGTCCAGTGCCTCGGCCCCGGACGCCTCGACGTTGGCCCGGGTCGTGTCGAAGTGAGTGTTGTTGGGCACGACCTTTCCCGGCCCGCCCAGCACGCTGAAGAGGATCTTCTCGGCCGCGCGGCCCTGGTGGGTGGGGATGACGTGGCGGAAGGGGAAGAGCTCCTTGACCGCGGCCTCGAAGCGGAACCAGGAGGGTGAGCCGGCGTAGCTCTCGTCGCCGTGCTGGATCGCCGCCCACTGGTCACGCGACATCGCTCCGGTGCCCGAGTCGGTCAGCAGGTCGATCAGCACGTCCTCGGCGCGCAGGGAGAAGAGGTTGTAGCCGGCTCCCTCAATCGCCTGGGCCCGCTCGGCGGGCGTCGTCATGCGCAGTGGCTCCACGGAATGGATGCGAAACGGCTCAATGATGGTGGAAAAGACGTGGTCCATGGACCCGATGGTAGGTCCGTCACCTGTCACCTACTGGAGGGCGTTCCACTCCTCGTCGCTCAGCACGCCCAGGCTCACTCGGTCCTCGGGCCAGGGCACCCCCACGCGCTCGTCGCTGATGTAGGAGGCGTGTTCGAGCAGGCGTCGCCACGGGCCGAAGAGGCTGCGGCCCGCGAAGGGCTGCGAGTAGATCGGGCGCACCAGGGCGCCCTCCTCGGAGGCCGCGACGACCAGGGCCGGACGGCGCTTGAGCGTCGCCTCCTCGGCCTCCGGGTCCACCGCGACGAAGGGCACGTCCAGGAGCATCACGCTGCCGGCGCTGGGGTGATCCGTGTCGAAGCTCGCCGCCTCGCGCGGGCTCAGGCGTGCCCGACGCCGCCCGGCGTCGCGCGTGACCGGCACCGTCCGATCCTTCTCGGGCTCACGCCTCGGCGGGTCCGGACGAGGGATCTTCACCCGGCGCGGGCCCGAGGGCGGGGCCACCTTGCGCCGGCGCTGAGCCTCGCGCCGAGCTCGGCGGGCCTCGCGCACCGCTGGGTCCACCTCACGCGGTGCGCCGATCAGACTGGGCGGGCTGGACTCGCCCAGCTCCGGCAGGGCGAAGGCGGGGCGCTCGTCGAGCAGACGCCGGCAGTGGGCCGCGGCCGGGAACTCCTCACCGATGGCAAAGGCCAGCACGGCGATTAGTTCATCAACGCTGGTCCCCGCATCGGCCACCGCGTCGAGCGCCGCGGCGAGTTGCTCGTAGCTCGGTGACTCGGCGCTCTCGCCGAGGGTCTCGACGATGCGCTCGAGCGCCTCGACAGAGAGCAGCTCCACCAGCGCTCGCACCGCCGGCATCGGCGCGCTGGTGGCGAAACCGACCACGTCACGACGCTGCTGGAGGCTGCGCAGAGGAACCCCCACGACCGCGCTGATGCGCGAGCGCGGGCTCAGATCGAGTTCGTCGACGAGGCCCAGCACTCGTGCGGCGTCGACCTTGAGCAGGGCGCGTCGAAGGATGTCATTAGCAGTGGCAGAAGAAGTCACGGGACTACTTCAGCAGATGTCGGACCCGGACCGTGCACGCGGCCCGGCTGGGGCCCGCCGAGGCGGGATTTGCAGCCCACAGGGTCCAGGGTGCTCGGACGTGGCGCAGTGGCCGGTGCCGGCGACGACGCACCCGAAGCGCCACACGGCGCCGTGGCCACGGCCCGGGCACCACGAGCCGTGCGGATCCGGGCGCTACCGCTGCGCCGAGACGGGGCAGAACTCGCTCCCGGTCGGCGCCGTCGAGCGGGCGCGGTGAGGACGGGTGGGTCGATACCCTGAGTTCGTGCCTGACGCGACGCCGAGCGGCACGGCGATCCTGCTCACGGGAGGAGCGAGCCGACGCATGGGCCGCGACAAGTCCCTGCTCGCGGTTGATGGCACGACCCTGGCTCGGCGCACGGCGTCGCTGCTCGGGCGCGTAGTCGGAACGTCCATCGAAGTCGGGCCGGGAACATCGGGGCTTCCGAGCATCCTGGAGAGTCCCAGAGGCGAGGGACCCCTCGTGGCGATCGCCGCCGGGTACGGGGCCCTTCGAGCCCAGGGCCTCGTCGGTGACGCGCTCGTGCTCGCCTGTGACCTGCCGCTGCTCAACGAGCAGCTGCTGGGCCTGCTGGCCCACTTCGACGCGCCCGGCTCGGTCGTGCCCCTCGTGGCCGGCCGGGCACAGCCGCTATGCGCTCGTTGGGCACGCCACGATCTCGAGCTCGCCGGCGAACTCGTGGCCCGCGGTGAGCGTTCTCTGCGTCACGTGACGCGCGGACCCAACGTGACGCTCCTCGATCGCTCGGCCTGGCAGCACGTGGCGAGCGAGGCCACGTTCCTCGACGTCGACACTCCCGAGGACCTGGCGCGCCTCGGCCTGACGCCCTAGCGCCCGTCGATCACCGCCGGGCTCGAGGGGACCGAACGCCGTGCCACCCACCCCGCCTGGACGTGGTCCACGCATCTCTCGGCCGGCGCTTCGAAGCTCGAACGTGTCACTCCAGGGGCGCGACGCTGAGCTCTCGTGCGAGGTCCCTCGCGTCCATCGCGCCCATCTGGGCCCTGGCCGCGATCCAGCACGCGATCGGCGCGGCGCTGCGCTCGGAGGCGTGCGCCGCGACTCCAGCGAGCGAGAGGATGGCCTCACGCTCCTCCTGACTCGGCGCAGCGACACCCACCCTGGAGGCGAAGGCGTCGAGCCACTGCTCTGCACTCATCGTCACATCTGGCATCGTAGCGACGGGCCACGACGCGTCGGCGCCACCTTCGTCGTCGTAGGCGAGATCGTTAGACTCGGCGCCAGGACGCGATGGACACGCTGTTCGGCGCGGGTCGCTCGCGCCAATGACGGGGGGCGACGTGAGCCGGGTATCGCCAGAACGCACGGTCGTACGCGTGAGCGTGGGCTCGCCGCGAGAGCAACGACGTGACACGCTCGCCGGCGAAGAGCCCCTCGAGGTGCGCGTCAATGGACGGTCCCTCGCCGTCACCATGCGCACTCCCGGCGCGGACTTCGACTTGGCGGCTGGATTCCTCGTGAGCGAGGGAGTGATCTCGCGCACCGAAGAGTTGATCACCATGCGCTACTGCGCCGAGGCCGGCGTGGATGAGTCCAACCAATTCAACGTCCTCGACGTTCGCCTGGCGCCGGAGGTCGCACCGCCGAGTCCGGACGTCGCGCGCGCCTTCTTCACCACCAGTTCGTGTGGCCTCTGCGGAAAGGCCTCTATCGACGCCGTGCGCACGAGGTCGCACTTCGATCTGCGGGGCGGCGAGCTCTCGGTCACCACAGCGACGCTGGTCGCGCTGCCCGAGCGCCTGCGCGCCGCACAGCGCGTCTTTGACAAGACCGGTGGCCTGCACGCCGCCGGCCTGTTCAGTCCCACGGGCGAGTTGCTCGTGCTCAGAGAGGACGTCGGGCGTCACAACGCGCTCGACAAGGTCGTGGGCTGGGCCCTGCGCGAGGGACGCCTGCCGCTCAGGGACACGATCCTCCTCGTGTCGGGCCGCGCCTCCTTCGAACTCGTCCAGAAGGCGGTGATGGCTGGGATCCCCATGCTCTGTGCGGTGTCGGCTCCGTCGTCACTCGCCGTCGAGCTCGCAGAGGAGTCGGGACTCACGCTGGTGGGTTTTCTGCGCGACCCCTCGATGGTGATCTACGCCGGCGCCGATCGGATCGTGGACTCGCTCGAGGGCTGAGCGGGCCCGCTAGCTCGCCCTCTCGAGACGGATGACGATCGACTTCGAGGTCGGGGTATTGCTGGTGACGGCGGTCGAGTCCAGGGGCACCAGCACGTTGGCCTCGGGGAAGTACGCCGCGGCACAGCCCCGTGGGGTCGGGTACGCCACCGCGCGAAAACCCCGGGCGAAGCGCTCCCCGTCGGACCAGACGCTCACGAGGTCGACCGTGTCGCCATTGACCAGACCTCTCGCGGCGAGGTCGGCGGCGTTCACGAAGACCACCCGACGACCTCCGTCAATGCCGCGGTAGCGGTCGCCGTAGCCGTAGACCGTCGTGTTGAACTGATCGTGCGAGCGGATGGTCTGCAGGATGAGATGACCCTCGGGAACCTCGACGACCTCCAGGGGGTTGCGCGTGAAGCGGGCCCTGCCCGTGGCCGTCGCGAAGCTACGCGAGTCATGCGGTCCACGCGGCAGCATGAATCCCCCCGGCACGGCGACCCGCTCTTCGAAGTCCTCGAAGCCGGGGACGACCTTTTCGATGTGGCGTCGGATCTCTCGGTAGTCCCGGGCCATCCTCGCCCAGCCGACGTCATCACCGAAGAGCGCCTCGCCCAGTCCCGCGACGATTGAGACCTCGCTGCGCAAGTGCTCGGAGCCCGGCGCGAGGCGGCCCCTCGAGGCGTGCACCATCGCCATGGAGTCCTCGACCGTGACGAACTGCTCGACGCCCTCCTGGACGTCTCGCTCGGATCGACCCAGACACGGCAGGAGCAGCGCCTCGTTGCCGTGATACAGGTGTGACCGGTTCAGCTTGGTGGCGACGTGGACGCTCAGCGCGCAGTTGCCCATCGCCGACATCGTCACGGCCGTGTCGGGCGTCGCCGCGACGAAATTTCCCCCCAGGGCGATGAAGACATCGACGCGGCCGTCTCGCAGCGCTCGGATGGACTCCACGGTGTCATAACCGGGCTCGCGCGGGGGTTCAAAGGCGAACTCGTCACGAAGCCGGTCGAGAAACGAGTCGGGCATCTTCTCCCAGATGCCCATCGTCCGATCCCCCTGGACGTTGCTGTGGCCCCGAATGGGCGAGGGACCGGCTCCCGGACGCCCGATGTTGCCCCGAAGCAGCAGGAAGTTCACGATCTCGCGAATGGTCGCCACCGCGTTGCGGTGCTGGGTGATGCCCATGGCCCAGCACACGATGACGCTCTTGGCCGCGACGACGTCGCGGGCGAACTCCTCGATCTCGGAACGTGCGATGCCGCTCGCCGCCTCGATCTCGGACCACTCAAGCTCGCGCCAGCCCTCGCGCGCCTCGTCGAGGCCATCACAGAACTCCTCGATGAAGTCATGGTCGAAGACCGAGCCGGCTGAGGCCTCCTCCATGGCCAGCAGCGCCTTGTTGACACCCGAGAACAGAGCGAGGTCGCCGTTGACCCGCACGGCGAGGAAGCGGTCCGAGAGCTCTGTCCCGGGGCCGAGCAGTCCACGCACGCTCTGGGGGTTCTTGAAGCGAATGAGCCCGGCCTCGGGAAGCGGGTTCGCCGAGACGATGCGCGCACCCCGCCGCTTGGCGGCCTCCAGAGCACTCAGCATCCGTGGGTGGTTGGTGCCGGGATTCTGGCCGACGATGATGATCAGATCGGCGTGATCGGTGATGTCCGCGAGACTCACCGTGCCCTTGCCCACGCCGATCGTCTCGGTCAGCGCCGCCCCACTCGACTCGTGGCACATGTTGGAGCAGTCCGGCAGGTTGTTGGTGCCCAGGCGCCTCGCGAGGAGCTGGAACAAGAAGGCCGCCTCGTTGCTCGCCCGTCCACTCGTGTAGAAGACTGCCCGATTCGCCTCGGACAGACCCCGCAACCGGTCCGCGCAGAGACCAAACGCGTCGTCCCAGCTGATGGGCGCGTAGTGGCTCGCCCCCGGTGCCAGGTACATCGGCTCACTGAGCCGACCGTGGCGCTCCAGCTCGTGGTCGTCGAGGGTGCGCAGCTGCTCAATGGAGTGTGCAGCGAAGAACTCGCGCCCGACGCGATCGCGCGTCGCCTCCCAGGACAGGGCCTTGGCGCCGTTCTCACAGAACTCCGCGTGACTCCTCTGCCCCGGTGCGGGATCGGGCCAGGCGCAACTGGGACAGTCGAAGCCATCGACCTGGTTCAGCTTGGGCAGGGTCCGCAGGCTCCTCAGCACGCCCATGTCCCGCAGTGCGCGCTGCAGCGTCAGGCGAACGGCCACGCGTCCGACCGCGGCGCGCTCCGGCTCGCCCACCCCGATCTCGCCGCCCGCGTCCTCGACCATGTCTCGCCCACCCGAGGAGCGCGCGCGTTCGCACTCGAGCGGCCCCCAGGGCGACTCTATCGTGACAACCCGCCAGATCGAGGTCGCAGGACACCCGATGACGGGCGCGGGCCTGTCGGTAGAGTGACGAAGTGACGAGCTGTCCGACCACGACTCGCGGTGCTCGCCCGGGATCTGGGCCCACGGCCGGATCTGTTCGACCAGCACGGGTCGCGCGGTGATCTCCCTCGAGGAGGCCCGCGAGCTCGTGCTCTCTCGCCTCGTGCCACTCGCCCCCCAGGATCTGGACCTGCAGTCCGCGCTGGGTTGCGTCGCCTCGCGCACGATCCACGCGCGCGAGGCCTCACCGAGCTTCACGAACTCGGCGATGGACGGCTTCGCGCTGCGCGCGAGCGACACGACGTCGGGCACGGTGCGCTTGCGCATCGTCGACGCGATATTCGCCGGCCAGAGCGGGGACGTCACCGTGGGGAACGGCGAGGCCGCTCTCATCATGACTGGCGCACCCATGCCCCGCGGTGCCGACAGCGTCTGTCCTCGTGAGAGCGCCGTCGTCGAGGCCGACGGGCGCCACGTCCTCATTGGGCGCGTCGTCGGCGTGGGCGACTCGGTGCGCAACGTCGCAGAGGACGTGCGGGTGGGCCAAACGCTCGTCGAGCCCCACGTCACGGTGACGCCGGGCCTGATTGGTGCACTGGCCGCCCAGGGGATCACCTCGATCTCGGTGCACCCGAGACCGCGCGTCGGGGTCCTCTCGACCGGCAATGAGCTCGTCGATGGCTCGGGTGAGCTCGCGCCCGGGCAGATTCGCGACGCCAACCGGCCGGCTCTGCTGGCCTCACTGCGCCAGTCTGGTTTCGATCCCGTTGACCTGGGCGTCGTTCGCGACGCCACCGTTGAGCTGGCTGAGGCCTTTCAGCGCGCCACGTCGATCTGCGACGCCGTCATCTCGACCGGTGGCGTCAGTGCGGGCGACGCCGACTTCGTCAAGGTGGCGCTCGCCGAGCTCTACGGACACCAGGCGCGCTCGATGCAGGTCGCGATTCGACCCGGCAAGCCCTTCACCTACGCCTATGACGAGGCCACGAGCACCCCCTTCTTCGCCCTGGCGGGCAACCCGGTCTCGACGCTCGTGGGCTTCGAGCTCTTCGTGCGTCCGGCGCTACGTCGCTTGGGTGGGCATCGTGCGCTGGAGCGTCCCACGTGGTCGATGGTGCTCGACTGCGACCTGCCCCGTGAGCGCGACGGCAGGGTGCACTACGTGCACGGGCTCTACCGGGTGAGAGACGGCGCCCTCCACGTCGAACGCGTCGCGCGGCCCGGGTCTCATCTGCTCTTCGGCGTCTCGGACGCCACCTGTCTCATCGTCTCGCCCGAGAGCGACGGACTGGTTGCCGGCGACACGGTGCGAGCGATGATCCTCGACGACAGCGCACTGGGCGAGAACTCGTCGCCCGCGACTTGACCGTCGGCGGCGGGGCGTGAGTCTCACGCCCCCTGGCTGTCTGACTCGCCGGTCTTGTCTCGGAGCCATCGTGGCGCGTTGGTCTCGGCCCAACGCTCGCTCACCCGACCCGTCACCATCGACGAGAGCGCGTCGCGATGAGACAGGCCCATGACGACGTGGCCGGTGATCAGAGCCACTATCAACCAGGCTCCGAGGTCGTGGACCAGCGTCGAGCCCTCGCGCCAGGACAGGGGAAAGAGGCTGAACCACTTGAGGATCAGTCCCGTGACGAGCATCACCGTCATCGAAGACGCGACCAGGGCCGCGTTCAGCTTCTGACCAGGGTTGAACTTGTCAGCCTCTAGGGGCTCGCGCCCGAGGGACCTCAGCCACGCGATCTCCTCACGAGTCCAGTAGTTGACGCGACGAACGTCGCGTCTCATCTGACGACCCCACGGGCCGAGCAGCGAGAGCACGAACGGGACGGGAAACGCGATGCCCGCCCACAGGTGGACCTGCTCGAGCGAGAACCGAGGCAGCCTCGCGCCGAAGAGCGAGCCGAAGTAGAGCGGGATGGCCGTCACCACGAGGAGCGCGAACAAGAGCGCGCTCAGCCAGTGGACCACACGCTCGAGGACGTCGAAGCGAACTCGCTGAGTCGTCGCCACCCGAGGCGCCCGAGTGCTCAGCACGTCACGTGAGCCGCGGGTCAGGATTCGTCGGACCGGTCGTGCCGTCGAGCCAGCCGTTGACGGGATAGCCGTTGCGCTCCCAGAAGCCGGGCTCAACGACGTCAACCACTCGGATGGCCGAGAGCCACTTGAGTGACTTGTAGCCGTACATCGGCGCGACGTAGAGACGCACTGGACCGCCATGCTCGGGCGTGACGCGCTCACCCAGCATGGAATAGGCGACGATGACGTCGGGTAGCCGGGCCTGCTCGAGGGTCAGGCTCTCGGTGTCGGCCCCGTCGTAGGACTCGAAGCTGAGCGCGACGGCTCCGCTCTTGACCCCGACGGTCTCAAGGATGTGAGAGAGCCGTACGCCGACCCAGTGAACGTCGTTCACCCGCCAGCCGGTCACGCACTGAAAGGTCCTGACCATCTTCGTCGCCGGCATGGCCTCAAGATCGCCCAGGGTGAACGTCATGGGCCGCTCCACCAGCCCGCTCACCTCGAGCCGGTACTGCGTCGCGCTGATCGACGGGTACACGCCGTTGAGTGAGTAGATGCGAAAGTGGTCGCCCCCGGGGAACAGCCCACCCAGTCCAGTGCCCAGGCTCGAGGCGATGCGGTTCTGGACGCGAGCGCCGATCACCACCCCTAGGGCGCCGAGCGCGGCCACGCCGAGGAAGACGCGCCGGCCGACTGGCATCCGAGACGCCCGATCGGTCGTGGGCGCCGAGTCCGCAGGGATGGGCGGGTGCGAGAGACGCTCGAGGCGCTCGTCGGGCATGTCCCCTCCCTCACTGACTCGGCGCCGGCACCGGTGTCGTGGTGACGTCGCGCGCAGCCGTCGACGGCGCTCAGTGTAGGGGTGCCACGGGTTGTCGTTGCAGCCCCGCGAGCTACCAGAACCGATTCACTTCCTGAGCGCGCCGGGCGTCTCGGCCACGAGACGTCCCCAGTCCGCCGACTTGCCACCGCTCTTGCGCAGCAGCGCCACGTCGTCGAACCACGCCGCCACACCGCGCTCGTGGAGCGCACCGAGCAGGCTCATCGAGGCGAAGGAGCACGCGACCAACGCCTCCATCTCCACGCCCGTTCGATTGACGGTCACGACCGCACTGTGAACCTCAATGCCACCGGCGACCGGACGCACATCGACCTCGACGTCGCTCAGATTGATCGGATGGCACAAGGGGATGAGCTGCGAGGTCCGCTTGGCCGCCTGGATCCCGCAGAGTCGGGCCACGACGACCGGGTCGAGTCCGTCATCGCCGGCGACGAGGGCGAGCGCCTCGGTATCCCAGTGAACGACGCAGCCCGCCTCGGCGACTCGTCGCGTGGGCTCCTTGTCCGTGACGTCCACCATTCGCAATCGGCCATCGCCATCAAGATGCGTGAACGGCTCACTCACCGGACCCTCCGTCGTCTCTCACGCCGCGCGAACGGCGCCGCGGGGCGCCTCCGAATGCTACCGGCGACGCGGGAGCAGCCCGCCACGACCCGTCGCGTCGCGAGCCCGGCTCGTTAGGCTCGCTGCATGAGTGACCACGGCGACCACCCTCGCCTGGTGGGTGCCACGGAGGGATCACCGAGCGCGAGCGCGGCGGTGTCGCCCACGGCCATCGCCGTCTCGGTTCGAGCGCATCGTGCGCCCGCGGGCGCCACGGCCGAGCGAGCGGCAACTGCCATGCCCACCTCGGGCCCACTCGTGGATCGCTACGGCCGCGTTCACTCGGACCTTCGCATCTCGCTCACGGACCGGTGCAATCTGCGCTGCGTCTACTGCATGCCCGAGGACATGACCTTTCAGCCCCACGAGCAACTTTTGAGCTTCGACGAGATCGTCACCGTCGCCCGCGTGGGCCGAGAGCTCGGCGTGAACTCGATCCGCCTGACGGGCGGCGAACCCCTGGTCCGTCGCGGCGTCGTCGACCTCGTCGCGCGCCTGAGCACGCTGGGCTTCGACGACATCGCCATGACCACCAACGCCACGCGCCTCGCCGCGCTGGCGAAGCCCCTCCGGGCGGCCGGGCTCAGTAGGGTCAACATCAGCTGTGACTCACTGCGTGCCGAGCGATTCGCGACGATTCGCCGACGTGGCGACCTGGCGACCGTCCTCCACGCGATGGACGTGGCCGAGGCCGTTGGTCTGAGGCCTCTCAAGCTGAACGTGGTGCTCCTGCGGGGAGTCAACGACGACGAGATCCTCGACTTCGCGGCCTTCGCTCGCCAGACCGGGCGGATCGTACGCTTCATCGAGTTCATGCCCCTAGACGCCCAGGGCCAGTGGGACCGCGATCGCCTCGTGCCCGGCCGGGACGTCATCGAGCTGATCTCCAGTCGCTGGCCACTTAGGGACGTCGACGGTCCAACGCACCTCGCGCCCGCCGAGCGCTTCGCCTTCGCCGACGGACGAGGTGAGATCGGACTCATCTCAAGCGTGACCGAGGCCTTCTGCGGCACCTGCAACCGGTTGCGCCTGACCGCGGACGGCTCGATCCGCAACTGTCTGTTCAGCAACGAGGAGCACTCAGTGCGCGCGATACTGCGCGCCGGCGGCGGCGACGAGCAGATCGCGATGCTGCTGCGCCGAGCCGTGTGGGCCAAGTTTCCGGGTCACGCGATCAACGAGCCGCAGTTCCTGCGTCCCGTGCGATCGATGTCGATGATCGGCGGCTGAACCCTTTCGCGCTGGAACGCGGCGCGTTACTGTGAGTCCAGCGGATCACGACGATGGGGGGTCGGTTGTGAGCAGCGTACGGGTACTCGTCGGCACTCGAAAGGGTGCCTTCATCCTCACCTCGGACGGCACGCGCAGGTCGTGGCACGTCGAGGGGCCACTCTTCGGCGGCTGGGAGATCTATCACGTGAAGGGCTCCCCCGTGGAACCCAACCGGATCTTCGCGTCCCAGTCGACGGGCTGGTTCGGCCAGCTGATTCAGCGCTCCGAGGACGGTGGCGCCACGTGGGAGCCCGTCGGCAACCAGTTCGTCTACGACGGCGTGCCGGGCACCCACCAGTGGTACGACGGCACGCCGCACCCCTGGGAGTTCGCCAGGGTCTGGCACCTCGAGCCCTCGCTGCACGATCCCGACACCCTGCTGGCCGGCGTCGAGGACGCCGCGCTCTTTCGCTCGAGCGACGCCGGTGAGTCCTGGCAGGAGCTCTCGGGACTGCGAGAGCACGACACCGGTTCGCAGTGGCAACCCGGCGCCGGCGGCATGTGCCTGCACACGATCATCGAGAGCCCGGCGGACCCACGGCGCCTCGTCGTGGCCATCTCGGCGGCCGGGGCGTTTCGCTCCGATGACGCGGGCCAACACTGGATGCCGATCAACCGTGGACTTCGCTCCGAGGGCATCCCGGACGAGGACGCCGAGGTCGGCCACTGCGTGCACCACGTCGCGATGCACCCGTCGCGCCCCGACGTGCTCTTCATGCAGAAGCACTGGGACGTGATGCGCAGCAACGACGCCGGCGACTCGTGGTTCGAGGTCAGCGGGAACCTGCCCACGGACTTCGGCTTTGTGATCGACGTCCACGCCCACGAGCCCGAGACCCTCTACGTGGTGCCGATCACGAGTGACCACCTCCACTACCCGCCGGACGGCCAGCTGCGCGTCTATCGCAGTCGCACCGGCGGCAACGAGTGGGAGCCGCTCTCGAAAGGTCTGCCCCAGAGCGACTGCTACGTCAACGTCCTGCGTGACGCGATGGCCACGGACTCACTCGAGGAGTGCGGCATCTACTTCGGCACCACCGGGGGTCAGGTCTACGCCTCCGCCGACGGCGGCAACACGTGGGATGCGATCGTGCACGACCTGCCCGCGGTCTTGTCGGTCGAAGTACAGACCCTGGCATGATCCGTGTCGTCCTGCCGGCCCACCTGAAGACCCTCATCCATCTCCAGGGCGAGCTGGAGGTCGACGTCGCCGCTCCCGTGACCCTGACGTCGCTCCTCGACGCCATCGAAGCTCGTCACCCGGTTCTCGTGGGCACGATGCGCGACGCGCGCACCCGCCAGCGCCGCGCCTTCGTGCGCTTCTTCGCGTGCGAGAGGGATCTGTCTCACGAGCCGCCCGACGCGCGCCTGCCCCGTGAGGTCGAGGTGGGCCGCGAGCCGTTCTACGTGGTGGGCGCCATGGCCGGCGGCTGAGCCGACGTCGCCTCGCAGGTCCCAGACGCCGCCTCGCCCTTGCGAGACGCGCGTCTCCAGCGCCGAGGAGAGAAAGCGCCTCGTTAGTCTGGGCCCATGGCACGGTATCGAGTGGGCCAGGCCGCCGAGCTCCTGGGCGTCAGCGTGGACACCCTGCGCCGCTGGGCCAACGCGGGACGCATCAGGGTGAGCCACGGCGAGGATGGGCGCGGCTACTACGACGGCGCCGATCTGGCGAAGCTGGCCACCGAGATCGCCGGCGAGGCCTCCGCCGACCCGCCCCGGGCCCAGTCCGCTCGCAATCGCTTCGTGGGCATCGTCACCCGTGTGGTTCGTGACACCGTGATGGCCCAGGTCGAGATCCAGGCCGGACCGCACCGCTTCGTGTCTCTCATATCACGCGAGGCGGCCGACGAGCTCCAGCTCGAGCCCGGAGCCGTCGTCGACGCGGTGGTCAAGGCGACCAACGTCGGCGTGGAGATCCCCTCGCAGTACTAGGTGCCGCGACGCTCAGTGCGACGTGACGACCGGCTCGAACGCCCCGCTCGGCCATAGCGAGACGTCACTCGCGCGAATCGAGACGACACAGGCCTGGCCGATCTCCCAACGACTGGTGTCGAAGCTGCGCACGGTCAGCTCCTGTGCCGGGCCGATCGACACGAGATAGTCACTCGCCACCCCGACGTAGGCGACATCACGAATCGTGCCGGGCACGCTGGACACCTCAGGATCGAACACCTCAGGAGCCTTCGGCTCCCTGAGAGTGACGCGCTCGGGACGCACGCTCCACGCCACGCGATCGCCCCGTGAGAATCCGGTCGCGTTGGCTCGGATCCGCACGTCGCCGCACAAGATGACGTCATCGCTGACGACCTGGGCCGGCGTGACGTTGCCGATTCCCAAGAGTCGCGCCACCTCGGCGCTGGCCGGTCGTGAGAAGACCTCGCGACTCGCACCGTGCTGCAGGCAGTCTCCACCGCTCACGATCAACACCTCGTCCGAGAGGTAGGCCGCCTCCTCCGGATCGTGGGTGACGATCACGGTGGAAAGACCCGTCTCGCGCTGGAGCTCGCGCAAGAGGCGACGAAGCTCCTGGCGCACCGGGACGTCGAGGGCCGAGAAGGGCTCGTCGAGCAGCAGGACCCTCGGCGACGCGCAGAGTGCCTGGCCCAGCGCGACCCGCTGACGCTGGCCCCCCGAGAGCTCGGCGGGCAGCTTCGACTCGAGTCCGCGAAGATCCAGCCGATCGGTCCAGTAGGCGGCCAGCTCGGGGGTGGCGCCACGCCCGAAGAGCAGCTGGCGCTGCACGCTCAGGTGCGGAAAGAGCGAGAATCCCTGGGCCACGTAGCCCACCGAGCGCTCCACGACGGCCACATCACTCACGACCTGCTCGCCACACCAGAACACGACACGTCCGGCACCCACTCCCGCGAGGGCCCGCAACAGCGCCGACTTGCCGGCGCCCGAGGGGCCGAGGACCGCGAGGTGCCGCACCGGCGCCGTCTGTGCGAGCTGCAGGTGAAAGGAACCGAGGCGCTCATCCACCTCGAAGCGCACGGGACCTCCCCGGGCCGGCACCGGTGCCGTGGCCACGAGTGCGGAGGGACCGGGCCTCACACGATGAGTCCACGTCAGGCGACTCAGCACGACCGCCAGCGCCGCGGCAACGAGTGCTAAGGCCGTCGGCGCCAGGGTCGTGGGAAGTCCGACGCCACTGAACTGGTTGTAGGTGTAGATGGGCAACGTCGTCGGGTTGTACGCGAGAACCACCACGGCGCCGTACTCACCGAAGGCCCGCAGCCACGCCAGGAGCATCCCGGCTCGAATACCGGGTCCGGCCAGAGGAACCGCCACCCGCAAGAAGCGCGACGCCTCGGCGTGCCCGAGGGTCGCCGCGACGTCCAAGAGACCCTGATCGATGGCCTCGAAAGCCGTGCGCGCGGCGACGATGAGAAACGGTGCGGACACGAAGGTCATCGCGATGACGACGCCGACGCTCGAGTTCGTGAGTTGGCGATGAAAGAGTCGACCGAGGCTCGTGTAGGGCCCGACAAGATAGATCAGCACGATCCCGCTCATCAGCGGCGGCAGCGCGAGCGGTATCTGGACGATCACTCCCACGACGCTGGCGAGTCGGCTCGCAGAGCGCGCGAGAACGAAGGCCAGCGGCACCCCGGCGAGCGTGATGATGGCCAAGGCGATGGTGGCACTGGACAACGAGAGCCACAGCGCGGGCCACAGACCGCCCTCATGGAATCCACGCTGGGGCGCCAGCGCGAATCGCACGACGAAGGCCAGCAGTGGGGCGGCGAGGTAGATCGTGAGCAAGCTCGCCAGCAGACGCAGCGGCCTCGCGGCGACACCCGGTCGACTCACGAGGACGTGCTCGCCCGGGTGAAGACCGGCACGATGCCGCTGCTCGAGAGGATCCGTCGACCGGTCGGGCCAAACAAGAAGGCGACGAACGCGCGCGCGGCGCGCGGGTGCGGCGCGTGATTGACGAGCGCGACGGTGTAGGACGCTGCGAGATGTGTCCCGACGAGGGCCACCGTGTGCAGATGAGCAGCCGAGGCCTCGACGGCGTAGAAGAAGCCCGCGTCCAGCTGACCGGCCTCCAGTTCGCCCACGAGGGCAGTCTCCGAGTAGATCGTCGACGTCGATCGGACGAGCGCCAAGAGACCCGGCCGGTGGTAGCGCCGAGCGGCCCCGCGCAGCGCGCTCACGGCGAGCACGCCCTTAGGGTCGGTGGCCGGATCGGTACGGCCCAACAAGAAGCCGGCCCGGCCCACGACGTCGTACCACGGCCGCGTGCGCAGAGCATGGGCGAAGCTCGAGGACGGGTTGTAGGCGAGCACCAGCGGTGACTGACCGATGAGCCGGTACGAGGTGACCCAGTTGCCGTTCCTCGCTCCCTCGAGGTCAAGATTCACCGCGGGCGAGGCGCTGATGAAGACGTCGGCGACTTCGGTTCCGCCCTTGATCTCGGTCACGAGCGCGGAAGAGCCGTTGGCGATTCCCGCGATCGTATAGCCCGTCGCCCGATGGAACGCGGGGCCGACCTTCTGGCTCATGATGTCCATCAGTGAACCCGCGTACAGGACGTCCACGGACCCCCGAGCCGCCCCGGACGCCGAGGCCCCGCTCATCGCCAGGGAGGAGAGGACCATCAGGCCGAGGGCGCCAACGCCACGCCAGCCGGTAGCGCGCTGGGCTGACCGAGCCGCTCGACCACCAGGCACCATCGCCCTTGTCGACCTGTGATCGATGCGCACGTGACCTCCCCCACCGCCAGATGCGAGAGCGCCGCGCGGCGGCGCCGGAGGCAATCCGGTGCCGGCCCCTCGCTCTCACCTGCCGTGATAGTAGGCCCAAGAGCGGGCAAATGAGGCGGGAAACTCCGCAAAAGACCGCAGGTGCCTAAGGTCGGCCGGGCGGCGGCGCGCGCTCGACGGGCCGCCACGGCGTGCCGCGAAACTAGGGTGGCCCAGGTGAGGCCCGATGACTCGCCCGAGTGGGTGATGGTGTCACGCCTGGCGCTGGACGCCGACGAGGCCACGCAGTGGGCGACGCGCCCCGAATGTGGAGCGGTCGTGACCTTCTGCGGCACCACCCGGAGCACGTCACCGACGGGCCACGACATCATCGAGCTCGAATACGACACCGAGATCGATCTGGCCGAGACGCGCATTCGAGCCGTCGCCGCGAGCGCACGCGCGCGCTGGCCCGAGATCGTGGCGATCGCGATCCACCATCGCGTCGGCGTCGTCGGCCTGCGCGAGCCGGCCGTGGTGGTCGCCGTGTCCTCACCGCACCGCCACGACGCCTTCGACGCCGCACGATTCTGCATCGACGCCGTGAAGCGCACCGTTCCTCTCTGGAAGCGCGAGGTGTGGGCCGGCGGATCCACCTGGAGTACGGACGCGACCAGCATCGCGAACGTGGAAGACCTGTGAGACGCCGACGCAACGAGACGCGCGCGGCGCACAGACGCCCTGTCGACGCTGAGTCAGGTCGTGTGCCCGTCGGCACGCGCGCGCCATGAGCCGACTGATCCTGCTCGGTCCGGCCCACGAGGCCGCCGGGATCCGACGTGACGACGTCGACGGCTCGAGCGTCTCCGAGGTCCTGGCCAACGCGAGGACGCGCTACGGGCCGAACTTCGCCGCGGTCCTGGCCGTGAGCACCGTGTGGCTCAACGGCGACACGGCCACTCTCACTCAGCCCGTCGGTCCCTCCGACGAGATCGCGGTCGTACCGCCGGTCTCGGGCGGGTGAGCATCGCTGGAGCCCTCCAGCAGGGCGAGGGCGTGGCCCAGCAGCGGCAGAACGGCCTCGAGGCACTCGATCGCACCCCTCGGCGATCCCGGTGTGTTGAGAACCAGGCTGCGCCCGACAGTGCCGCTTCGGGCCCTCGATAGCGGGCCATAGGGGCTGCTGGCCCTCATGGCCTCGGCGAAACCGGGCGCCTCACGCTCGAGAACCTTCAGCGTCGCCTCGGGTGTGACGTCCCGGGGTGAGAAACCGGTCCCGCCCGTCGTGACGACGAGCCCGGCGAAGCCCGCGCAGAGCTCGCGCAGGGCTGAAGCCACCGACTCGAGTCCGTCGGGCACGATGCGCCGCTCGACCACGACAAAGCCCGCATCGAGGAGTCGGGCAGAGATCGCCGGACCCGCGGTGTCGGTGTGATCGCCGGCGCTCCTCGAGTCCGAGACCGTGAGCACCTTTGCCTGCATCGCCACGTCACGAGCGTACGTGAGCTCGACCGACCTCGCCGGCAGAACACCCACCAACCTCGTCTGGTACAAAGGTGCATGAACGAGCACGACCCTGAAGGCCACGGTGCCGGGTCTGAGGTACCCGTCTCCCACCCTGTGATCGGCGAGGGTGCCACCTGTCTCGCGCGTGCTCGCAGCCGTATCACGATGAGTCCGGAGACGGCGCGCCGCGTCGCGGCAAATGAGATCGCCAAGGGCGACGTGATCGGAGCAGCGCGCTTCGCCGGTATCCAGGCCGCCAAGGACGCCCACACGTATCTCTTGGCGCTCGATCCGCTTCCCCTGAGCCGGGTCACAGTAGACGCGCGGGTTGACGCCGATTTCATCGACGTGCTGGCCAGCGCAGAAGCCACAAGCACGGAGACGGCTCGCCTCCATGCCCTAACCGCGGCGACCGTGGCCGCCCTCACGGTCTACGACATGTGCAAGTCGGTCGATCGGACCATGACCATCGGCCCGGTGGCGGTCGTGGACTAGCAAGTCGGCGCTCGAAGTCCTATCGGCTCGCATCGTTCTGCACGAAAATCGCTCCCGCGAGCATGCCGCACGCGCGGTGAGCCGCACCTGGCAGCCCCGCGAACACAACTCCTACAGCGTCGCTACTTCAACAGGTGCTTGGCGACCACGACGCGCTGGATCTGGTTGGTGCCCTCGTAGATCTGGGTGATCGTCGCCTCGAGCATGGACCGCTCGACTGGGAACTCCTTCGTGAAGCCGTAGCCGCCCAGCAGCGATACCGCATCGCTGGCGACGCTCGGGGCGGTGTCCGAGGCAATGGACTTCTCCGCCGCCCCTCTAACGAGTGAACCGGGGCCACGCCATAGAGATGTCAGGAGCAAACCGCGCGGTTCACTCTCCAGCCCGCATGATTCTCCGTACACAGCGTCGTCGGACGTGGACCGGCCCCGATCCACTCGTTAGAGGGGCGGCCGCTTCGTCCACGTATCATGCGATCGAGAAATTCTCGGCGCCCTGGAGCGCGAACGTGAGGGGAGACACGGTGTCAGAAGAAACCCCTTTGGCACCTGCGTCCGCCTCCCCGGTGGCGGTTCGCGAGCTGGTTGCCCCGACTCGAATCGAGATCGAGAGACTCGCCGTGATCTTCGACCACTATCGCGTCCACTATGGCGAGGCCGCTGACGCGTCACGCACGGCCAGCTGGCTGGCATCGCACCTTGCGGGGGGAGTCACTGCCTTCGTCGCCCACGACGACGGCAAGTTCATCGGCTTTGCCATCGTGATGGATGTTCCTGCCTCACAGCGACTTGGCCACTTCTGGCAGATCAGAGACCTCTTCGTAGTGCCAACCCAGCGACGCATTGGCGTTGGAAGGTCACTTCTCGAGTTCATCCGCGCTGCCGCGATCAGCGCGGGTGCGTCGCGCTTGGCCCTTCAGACCGAAGCCGACAACACGTCCGCACTACGTCTGTACGAAAGGCTCGGCTTCACGAGTGTTGATGGCTACCGCTCGCTGAGCTTGCCCCTCGAGATGAGCGGACGGGGGAGCTAGCCCCGAGGGCGAGTTCGGCGGTTCTGACCAAGACGGAACCAACAACATCGCGGATCATCTCCCCATCTCTGGAGGCGCCGTCCTACTTCAACAGGTGCTTGGCTACCACGACGCGCTGGATCTGGTTGGTGCCCTCGTAGATCTGGGTAATCTTCGCATCACGCATGAACCGCTCGACCGGAAAGTCCTTGGTGAACCCGTAGCCACCGAGCAGCTGCACCGCGTCGGTGGCGACACTCATGGCGGTGTCAGACGCGAAGGACTTGGCCGCCGCCCCCAGGTAGGACAGGTCCTTCTCGGGATCTCCCGCGTCGATCGTCGCGCAGGCGCGGTACACGAGGGCGCGAGCGGCCTCGGTGCGAATCGCCATATCGGCCAGCATGAAGCGCAGGCCCTGCAGCTCGCTGATCGGTCCGCCGAAGGCTTTGCGACCCTTCATGTACTGGGCGGCGTAGTCGATCGCGCCCTGGGCGATGCCCACGGCCTGAGCTCCGATCGTGGGCCGCGAGCGGTCCAGGGTGTGCATCGCGATGAGGAAGCCCTGGCCCTCCTCACCGATGCGGTGGCTCACGGGAACGCGCACGTTCTCCAGGACGACCTCACCGGTGGGCGAGGCGCGCAGGCCGAGCTTGTCCTCGTGCTTGGGAAAGCTCACCCCCGGCCAGTCCTTCTCTACCAGGAAGCACGTGATGCCGTGGCTCTTGGCCTGCGGGTTGGTGCTGGCAAAGACGGTATAGGTGTCCGAGACACCCGCGTTCGTGATCCAGTACTTCGATCCATTCAGCACGTACTCATCGCCCTCGCGCACCGCGCGCGCGCGCATCGAGACCACGTCGCTGCCCGCGTCGGCCTCCGAGAGGCAGTAGCTGGCCTGGGCCCGTCCCTCGGCGATAGGTGTCAGGTAGCGCGCCTTGATCTCCTCGGAGGCGAAGTTCATGATCGGCAGCATGCCGAGCTTGGAGATCAGCATGGTCACCGACGTCGACGCGCACGCCCGGGCGACCTCTTCGGCCATGATGGCCTGGGTGACCATATCCGCGCCGGCCCCGCCGTACTGCGTGGGCACCCAGAGAGCCGGCAGTTCCATCTCGACACAGGCGTCGTAGCTGTCCTGCGGGAAGACCTGCTCACGGTCGTAGCGCGCCGCGTGCGGTGCCACGCGCTGGTCGACGAAGTCGTGCAGAACGTCCCGGAACGCTCGTTGCTCGTCGTTGAGAAAGAAGCTCATGGGCACCTCGGATCTGGGGGAACTAGTAGCGAGTGACGACCTCGCGCGGGCGCAGATCGGCCTCACCGATCGCGTCCACGAAGCGGCGTTGGGCGACGTAGCTGTGCGCGAGGCCGGCGAAGGGGCGCGCCTGGGCGCGTGACACGGCACCATCGAGGCCAAAGTGCTCGAGCACGAGGGCGACGTCGTCGCGCGTCGGGGCCCGCGAGACCAGGCTCGCTCGCTTGGCGGCCAGGAGCGCCACACCGAGCTCGACGTCGTGACGATCGTGCTCGTTCTCGAAGTCCAGTTCGTGCAGCGCGCGCGCGGCGAGGCCCAGCGCGTAGCCGGCGTCGGGGGCGGGTGTGCCCATATTGGCTCCCGGGCGCGGGCGCGGGCCGCGCACCAGGCCGGCCTTGGCGGGCCGGGCGATCTCGGCCGGTGGGGTGAGCATCGACGGGCGCACCTCACCGACTGCCGTTACCGGCACGAACGTGGGCTGTGTCACCCCTCGACCTTACCCCGGGTCGCGATCAGACCCGCTCGAGCCAGCCCTCATACTCAGCGCGCTCGCCGCGCACGGCAGCGAAGTAGGTCGACTGCAGCGCCGTCGTGATGGGCCCCGGCGTTCCGGTGCCCACGACGCGGTCGTCCACCGAGGCGATCGGCACCACCTCGGCCGCGGTGCCGGTCAGGAAGGCCTCGTCGGCCAGGTACAGGTCCGTGCGGATGAGCGCCTCGAAACGCACCTCGTAACCCAGGTCCTGGGCGATGCGCACGATCGACTTCTGCGTGATGCCCGGCAGGGCCCCGGCCTCCGAGGGCGGTGGCGAGAGCACCACCCCGTCGCGCACGACGAAGAGGTTCTCACCCGTGCACTCCGAGACCCGCCCGTCGGGACCGAGCAGGATGGCCTCGTCGTAGCCGGCCTTCATCGCCTCGACCTTGGCCAGGGCCGAATTGAGATACATGCCGGTGCCCTTGGCGGCGGTGGGCATCGCGTTGACGCCGTGACGCTGCCAGGAGGAGATCTTCATGCGCACGCCCTTGGCCAGGCCCTCCTCGCCGAGGTACGCGCCCCACGGCCAGGCCGCGATCGCGACGTTGACCGGCGCGGGCAGCGGGTTCACGCCCATCTCCCCGTAGCCCAGATAGACCAAGGGGCGTAGGTAGCACCCGTCGTTCATCTCGTTGACGCGCACCACCTCCTTGGTCGCCTCGACCAACTCGTCCACCCCGAAGGGCACGTCCATCATCAGGATCTTGCAGCTGCGGATGAGGCGCTCCATGTGCTCGCGCAGGCGGAACACGGCCACGCCCTGGGGCGTCTTGTAGGCCCGGATGCCCTCGAAGGCCCCCGTGCCGTAGTGCAGGCCGTGGCTGAGCACGTGCACCGTGGCGTGGTCCCAGTCGACCAGGGTGCCGTCCATCCAGATCTTCTTGGTGGGCGTGATGGGCATCTACAACCTCTCAATCAGTCGATCAGTGACGCCCTGGGTGCCCAGGCTCGCCACGTCTACGTCAAAGTCTTGCACCGCGCGCGCCACCCTCCGTGCGGCCCCGGCCTCGCCGAGGTGCTCGAGCATCAGCGCGGCGCTGGAGACCGCGGCCAATGGGTTCGCCCGACCCGTGCCGGCGATGTCGTGGGCCGCCCCGTGCACCGGCTCGAAGAGCGAGGCGCCCGTGCGCGCCGGGTTCAGGTTGGCGCTGGCCGCGTAGCCGATGCCGCCACTGACCGAGCCGGCCAGATCGGACAGGATGTCGCCGAAGAGGTTGTCGGTCACGATGACGCCGTAGCGTGCGGGATCTTCGACCAGGTAGATGCAGGCCGCGTCGACGTGGTTGTAGTCCACCGCGACCGTCGGGAACTCCCCGGCCACCTCGGCGACCACCCGGCTCCACAGGTCCCCGGCGAAGGTCAGCACGTTGGTCTTGTGCACCAGGGTGAGGCGGGGCCGCTCGAGACCGGCGGCGCGCTCGAAGGCGTAGCGCACGCAGCGTTCGACGCCGAAACGCGTGTTGACCGAGCCCTGGGTGGCGATCTCGTGGGACGTGCCGCGTCGCAGGGTTCCGCCTTCTCCGGCGTAGGGCCCCTCGGTGTTCTCGCGCACGATGGCAAAGTCACAGCCCGCGGCGAGCGAGCCGGCCACCCCGTGGAACGGGCGGTAGTTCACGTACAGGTCGAGCCCGAAGCGCAGCCGGAGCAACAGCCCGCGCTCCAGGAGCCCGCCGGGGATGCGCGTGTCGCCAATCGCCGGGCCCACCGCGCCGAGCAGAATGGCGTCGTAGCCGCGCAGCTGCTCGAGCGTGGCCTCGTCGAGCACGAAGCCGTCGCGCAGGTAGCGCGCCGCACCCAGCTCGTAGGAGGTCGTGACCAGGGACACACCGGCCGCCGCGACGACGGCCAGCGCCGCGGCGGTGACCTCGGGTCCGATGCCGTCGCCCCCGATGACGGCGACGCGATACGACTGTGACGTGCCCATGATTCCCTCCTCCGCCCAGTCTGCTCGGCGCGCACGCAGTCCGGCAAACCCGGTGGCGAGCCGAGGCCGGTCACTAAACTCGTGGTCTTACCCACCGGAGCGCCCATGTCCGTCGAAATCCACCGCATCACCCGCGAAACCCTCGCCAAGCTGCGCGAGGAGTACGAGCACCTGACCACCGTCGGACGCACGGAGATCGCCCGCGTGATCGAGGCCGCGAGGGCCCTCGGGGACCTCTCGGAGAACGGCGACTACCACGCGGCCAAGGACGCCCAGGGCAAGATGGAGTCGCGCATCCGCCAGATCGACCACGTGCTGCGCCACCACGAGATCGTCGAGCGAGACAGCGAGTCGAGCATCGTGCGCCACGCCTCGATCGTCCGGCTGGTCTACGAGGGCGACGACGAGGACGACTACCAGGAGTTCTTCATCGGCTCCATCGAGGAGCGCCCCGACGGGATCATGGTGGCCTCGCCCAGCTCGCCGCTCGGCGCGGCCCTGATGGAGCGCGAGGTGGGCGACGTCGTGGAGTACGAAGCCCCCTCGGGCACCCTGCGCGTCAAGATCGTCGGGCTGGCCTAGGCGTGGCGGGTCGCACCCTGTACGAAAAGATCTGGGACGAGCACGTCCTCGCCGGTCCGGGCGAGACTCCCCTGCTCTACGTCGACCTGCACCTCGTGCACGAGGTGACCAGTCCCCAGGCCTTCGACGGGCTACGCCTGAACGGCCGGCGCGTTCGCCGCCCGGAGCGCACCCTGGCCACCGCGGACCACAACGTGCCCACCGATCCGCCGAGCGTGCCCGTGGCCGATCCAGTCTCTGCGCGCCAGCTCGAGGCCCTGAGCGAGAACTGCGAGGAGTTCGGCATCACGCTCTTTCCGCGTGGACACGCCAACCAGGGCATCGTGCACGTGATCGGCCCCGAGCTCGGCGTGAGCCAGCCCGGCTCGGTCATCGTCTGCGGCGACTCGCACACCTCGACCCACGGCGCCTTCGGCGCGCTGGCCTTCGGCATCGGCACCAGCGAGGTCGAGCACGTGCTGGCCACCCAAACCCTCGTGCAGCAGAAGGCCAAGACCATGGCCGTCACCGTCAACGGGACCCTGCGCCCCGGCGTGAGCGCGAAGGACCTCGTCCTGGGCATCGTCGGGCGCCTGGGCACCGGTGGGGGCGCCGGCTACGTGATCGAGTATCGCGGCGAGGCCGTTCGCGCTCTCTCGATGGAGGGGCGCATGACGGTCTGCAACATGTCGATCGAGGCCGGCGCTCGGGCGGGCCTCGTCGCGGTGGACGAGACCACGATCGACTACCTGCGCGGCCGACCCGGGGTGGCCGAGGGTGAGGCCTTCGGGGCCCAGGCCGAGCGCTGGCGCCGCTACGTCTCGGACGAGGACGCCGTCTTTGACGCCGAGCTCGTGCTCGACGCCTCCCAGGTCGGCCCCAACGTGACCTGGGGCACCAATCCCGCCCAGGTCGTCTCCCTCGACGGGGCGGTGCCCGGGCCCGCCGACGTCGCCCCCGACGCGCGCGAGGGGCTCGAGCGAGCCCTGGCCTACATGGGCTTGACACCGGGCACGCGAATCCGAGATATCCCCCTCGACGTGGTCTTCATCGGCTCGTGCACGAACTCACGCATCGAGGACCTGCGCGTCGCCGGCGCCGTCGCGGCTGGGCGCCACGTCGCGCCGGGCGTGCGCGCCCTGGTCGTGCCGGGTTCGCACCACGTCAAGGCCCAGGCCGAAGCCGAGGGCCTGGACGAGATCTTCCGCGCGGCCGGCTTCGAGTGGCGCGAGCCGGGCTGCTCGATGTGCCTGGGCATGAACCCAGATCAGCTGGCCCCGGGCCAGCGCAGCGCCTCGACGTCCAACCGGAACTTCGAGGGCCGCCAGGGTCGCGGCGGGCGCACCCACCTGGTCTCGCCGGGCGTCGCCGCGGCCAGCGCGATCAGCGGACACTTCGCCGCACCGGGGGACCTGACGTGAGGCCCGTGCGCGTGGTCGAGGGCCGCGCACTGCCACTGGGGCGCGCCGACGTGGACACCGACCAGATCATCCCGTCGGAGTGGCTCAAGCGCGTCGAGCGCACGGGCTTCGGCCGTGGGCTGTTCTCGGAGTGGCGCGACGACCCGGACTTCGTGCTCAACCGGCCCGAGCACGCCGGAGCGACGATCCTGGTGGCCGGGGCCCGCTTCGGGACGGGCTCCTCACGCGAGCACGCCGTCTGGGCGCTGATGGACTACGGATTCCAGGCGGTGATCGCCCCGTCCTTCGGCGACATCTTCCGCAACAACTCCTCCAAGCAGGGCTTGGTCATCGTGGAGCTGGACACCGCGTCCGTGGACGAGCTCAACGCCCTGATCGGCGAGGACCCCTCGCGACTGGTGGTGGTCGACGTGGAAACGCGCCGGGTCGAGGTGCCCGACGCGGACTGGCAGCGCGCGTTCCAGCTCGACGACGCCACGCGCGAGCGCCTCGTCAACGGCTGGGACGACATCGGGCTCACCCTGCGGCGCGAAGACGAGATCAGCGCCTACGAAGTGCGCCACGCCTCGCCCAGCTGGGCCGGACGCGTGCGGGCCTAGTCTCACCCGGCCACCGTCGGCGCTCTACTCTCGTCACGAGAGGAGACCCATGACCGACTTCCCCTACGCCGATCAGTTGCCCATCCACCGCACCCTGGCCGAGAACGGTGAAGATCGCCGCGACGTCTTGGCGGCCCTGTCACAGATGGCCAGTGCCGAGGACCGCACGTGGGAGTCCGGCCAGTGCTCGGGCACGATGTACTGCGGGGATCACGAGCACTACGACTTTCTCAACGAGGCCTTCGCGCACTTCAGCCACGTCAACGCCCTGCAGCGCGACATGTGCCCGAGCGCGACCAAGTTCGAGGCCGAGATCATCGCCATGACCCTCGACCTGCTCGGCGCGCACCACGTGCAGGGAACCCAGCCGGCCGGTCTGGTCACCTCGGGGGGCACCGGGTCGATCCTGCACGCCGTGCTCGCCTACCGCGACGCGCGCCGCGACGTCACGCGACCGAACATCATCAAGCCCGAGACCGCCCACCCGGCCTTCGCCAAGGCCGGGCACCTCTTCGGCGTCGAGGTGCGCGTCGCCCCGGTGGACCCACTCACGACGCAGGTCGACCTCGACTGGGTCGGCGAGCACGTGGACGACTCGACGATCGCCCTGGTGGGCTCGGCGTGCAACTACGGCTACGGCACGATCGACCCGATCGGTGAGCTGGGCCAGCTGGCCCTGGAGCGCGGCGTCGGCCTGCACGTGGACGCCTGCCTCGGCGGATTCCTCCTGCCCTTCGGGCGCGAGCTGGGCTACGACGTGGCCCCCTTCGACTTCTCGGTGCCGGGGGTGACGACGATCTCGGCGGACACGCACAAGTACGGCTACGCCCTCAAGGGCACCAGCGTGCTGAGCTTCGCCGACCAGCGCCTGCGCAACGCGCAGTACTTCTACCAGACCGACTGGTCTGGCGGGAAGTACTGCTCGCCCGGCATGGACGGCTCGCGATCCGGCGGCCTGCTCGCGGCGACCTGGGCGGCGATGGTGTCCCTGGGCCGCTCGGGGTATCGGGCCTACGCGGGCGAGATCTTCCAGACCGCGCGAGCGATGATGGACGCGGTGCGCGAGCACCCCGAGCTCACGCTGCTCGGCACGCCGACGTTCCTCTTCTCGATCGCCTCGACGGAGTTCGAGATCTATCACGTCAACGACCTGCTGCGCACGCGGGGCTGGCGTCTGAACGGTCAGCAGTACCCGAACGCGATTCACATGGCCGTCACCCGGCCCCAGACCCAGCCGGGTGTGGTCGAGCGCTGGGCCCGGGACCTCGCCGACGCCGTGGCCTACGCGAAGGAGAAGGGCTTCGAGCCGGCCCAGTCCGGCTCCATCTACGGCGGCGTCGCGGGCGGCTCGACCAGCGAGGTCGACGAGATCGTCAAGTTCTTCATGGCCGACATGATGGACAAGCAGATGGGCCTGGCGTGAGCGAGCTGTGCCTCGCGGTCGATCTGGGCACCGGGGGACCCAAGGTCGCCCTGGTGGACCCGCACGGCACGATCGTGGGCCACGAGGTCCTCTCGGTGAGCACACGCTTCGGCACCGACGGGGCCGCGGTCCAGGACGCGGCCGAGTGGTGGGAGCTGATCCGAGCGGCCACGACGCGCCTGACGACCACGCACGGGCGAGGTCGCGTAGTCGGCGTGGCCGTGACCGGCCAGTACGCCTCGACGGTGCCGGTCAACGCCAACGGCGAGCCGACCGGACCGTGCCTGACCTGGCTCGACACTCGCGGCGCGGCCCACACCCGCGCGGCGCTCGGCGGGCCCGTGCAGGGCTACAACCCCACCAAGGTGCTGCGCTTCATCCGCACCAACGGCGGCGCGCCCTCGCTCTCGGGCGCCGATCCAGTGGGCCAGATCCTCTACCTGCAGGCAAAGGAGCCCGAGCTGCTCGCGCGCACGCGCTGGCTGTTAGAGCCCGTGGACTACCTGACGATGCGATTCAGCGGCGTGGCCTCGGGCACTCACGCCTCGCGCCTCGCGCTCTGGATGACCGACAACCGACACCTCGAGCACTTGGCCTACGACGAGGGGCTGCTGGGCCTGGCCGGGATTGACGGCTCGCGCCTGCCCCCGCTGCTCGCCTTCGGTGAGGCCGTCGGCACGGTGTCGGACGCCCTGGCCGACGAGCTGGGCCTGGCCCGCGGCGCGGTGGTGGTCACCGGGATGCCGGACCTGCACGCGGCGGCCCTGGGCGCCGGCGCCGTCGGGGCGTACGAGGGGCACCTCGCGCTGTCGACGACCTCGTGGGTGAGCTGCCCGGTGCCCTTCAAGAAGACCGACGCCGTGCACTCGATCGCCACGGTGCCGGGCCTGAGCAACGACGCCTACCTGGTCATCAACAACCAGGAGACCGGCGCCGGCGCGCTCGACTGGCTGCGCCGGGCTCTCGGGGCGCCCGATCACGCGAGCGTCACCGCGCTGGCCGCGTCCTCGCCGCCGGGCGCGCGCGGGGTGCGCTTCGAGCCCTGGCTGGCCGGGGAGCGCTCGCCGTCCGAGGACAAGGCGGCCCGAGGCGGCTTTGCCAACCTGTCCCTGCAGCACGACACGAGCGACCTCGCCCGGGCGGTGCTGGAGGGCGTCGCGGCCAACAGCGCGTGGCTCTTCTCCTACGTCGAGCGCTTCGTGGGCCAGCGCCTCGAGCCGCTGCGCCTGCTGGGCGGGGGTGCCCAGTCCGACCTGTGGGCCCAGATCTACGCCGACGTACTGGAGCGACGCGTCGAACGAGTGCACGATCCCCTGCTCGCCCAGACCCGCGGGGCCGCCCTCGTGGCCTGGGCCCAGCTGAGCCGCACCCCCCTCGCCCAGCTGGTCAGAGAGCCGCCGGTGGACCTCTTCGAGCCGGCGAACCAGCACGTGTACCGCGAGCTGGTGGGCGAGCTGCCGCGGCGCTTTGCGTCCCAGCGCCGTCAGCGGCGCCGGGGCGCCCGGCGCCCGGCTCGGGCGTAGGTTGGGTCTCGAGCAAGCGAGGAAGAATGCCCTACCAATTCAGCGACCAGGGCCTCGAGGTCCAGGAGTCCGTGCGCCGCTTCATGGAGCACGTGATCTATCCCCACGAGGAGACCTACTACCGCGAACTCGAGCAGGTCGGCACCCACGGCTATCCGCCGGTGATGGACAAGCTCAAGGCGGCCGCCCTCGAGCGAGGCCTGTGGAACCTCTTCCTGCCGCATCTGCGCGCGGATCACCCCGGCACGCCGCTGAGCAACCTGGACTACGCGCCGGTCTCCGAGCTGCTCGGCCAGGTGGGATTCGCCTCCGAGGTCCTCAACTGCAACGCCCCGGACACCGGCAACATGGAGATCCTCAACCTCTACGCCACCGAGGCGGTCAAGGCCCAGTGGCTCGCCCCACTGCTGGCCGGGGAGATCCGCTCGGCCTTCTCGATGACCGAGCCCGACGTCGCCTCCTCGGACGCGACCAACATCGGCCTGACGATCGAGCGCGACGGCGACGAGTACGTGCTCAACGGGCGCAAGTGGTTCTCCTCGGGCGCGCGCGCCGAGCGCTGTGAGGTCCTCATCGTGATGGGCAAGACCAACCCGGACGCGCCGCGACACCTGCAGCAGTCAATGGTGGTGGTGCCCAAGGACGCCCCCGGCGTCGAGATCGGCCTCGAGCCGCACGTCTTCGGCTACAACGAGCGTGGCGGGCACCCGGAGATCATCTACCGCGACGTGCGCGTGCCCGTGGAGAACCTGCTCGGCGAGGAGGGCGGCGGCTTCGCCATCTCCCAGGCCCGTCTGGGCCCGGGCCGGATCCATCACTGCATGCGCTCGATCGGCGTGGCCGAGCGCGCACTCGAGCTGATGGTGACCCGCGCCCTGGAGCGCTCGACCTTCGGCTCGTCCCTGGCGCGCAAGGGACTGATCCAGGACTGGATCGCCGAGTCGCGCATCGAGATCGACATGGCCCGCGAGTACGTGCTCAAGACCGCGCACCTGATGGACACGGTGGGCAATCGCGCCGCGGCCACGGAGATCTCGGCGATCAAGGTGGCCGTGCCCAACATGGCCCTCAAGGTGATCGACCGGGCCATCCAGGTCCACGGCGCGGCCGGGGTGACGCAGTTCTACCCCCTGGCCTCGATGTACGCGCACCTGCGCACGCTTCGCATCGCCGACGGGCCCGACGAGGTGCACAAGATGACCATCGCGCGCCGCGAGATCAGAAAGCACCAGCCGGACTTTCGGATGCACGGCTAGGTCACCTAGTCGGCGAAGGCCGCCTCCAGCTCGAGACGACGGCGCGCCTCGGTGTGGCGCCAGGCGGCCAGCAGGGCGATCGTCAGGCTGGCCACCCCGGCCAGGCCCGTGGCCACGAAGGGCGCCCACAGGTGCGCGCCCACGTAGTAGGCCATCCACAGCGCGGCGCCCGTCGCGCCGACGGCCCAGGAGTACCCCGAGACGCCGCTGGCGTCCTCGCTGCGCACCAGCTCGATGATCTGGGGCATGCGCGTGAGCGACATGGCCACGCCGATGCCGTACACGCCGTCCGCCCAGCCCCCGAGGATGGTCGGCACGATGGTGAACAGGGCGAAGAAGCCCAGGCCGAGCAGCACGGTTCGCACCTGACGCCACGGCGCGAGACGAAACACGATCACGAGCTGGATGGGCAGCACGATCAGGCTGCCCAGGACGATCTCCGGGGAGCGCGCCACCACGCCGTACGTGATCCAAAAGAGGCCCATGTACACGAAGATCACCCACGTGGCCAGGGAAACCCCATCAACGCCGCGCACGCTCATGCGCCGCAGCTGCACCAGCGTGCTGACGATTCCCAGCCCCACCGCGCTCCACCCGAAGACGGTGGAGAGCGCGTGGAAGGTCACTGCTCCAGGCTAGCGGCGCGGCCGGTGGAGTCTCGCGAGGCTCGGCCCGTGAGGAGCTCACGCTGCTCCGTGCCGCGCCGAGGTGTGCGGGCCGGGCCCCACGTCGACCTGACTCTCAGCGACGTCGATTCGCCGCCGAGATGACCGCCTCCAGCGAGGCCTCCAGGATCGACGAGCTCATCCCGACGCCCCACCACGTCGAGCCGTCGGTGCTCTCGGCCTCCACGTAGGCCACCGCCGAGGCGGTCGAGCCGGCGGTCAGGGCGTGCTCGTGGTAGTCGCGGACCTGGAAGTCGACGGCGAACTCGTCCTTGAGGCCGTTCATCATCGCGTCGATCGGCCCGTTTCCCTCGCCCTTGACCGTCACGTGCTGGGCGTTGACGATGAGCTGGGCGAAGATGCGCGTGCTGGTGGCGTCCGTGGAGACCTCCGAGCTGAGCAGCTGGATCGTGGGGTTCTCGGGCAGGTAGGTCGTCGTGAAGACGTCCCAGATCTCGGCCGGCGAGATCTCCGTGCCGGAGGCCTCGGTGAGCGCCTGGACGTGTCGGGAGAACTCGACCTGCATCGCCCGGGGCAGCTCGAGGCCGTGCTCCTGGGACAGCACGTAGGCCACCCCGCCCTTGCCGGACTGGGAGTTGACCCGAATGATCGCCTCGTAGGTGCGACCCGTGTGCTTGGGATCGATGGGCAGGTACGGCACCTCCCAGAACTCGTAAGTGTCGCCGATGGCGGCCATGCCCTTCTTGATCGCGTCCTGGTGCGAACCGGAGAACGCGGTGTAGACGAGCTCACCGACGTAGGGGTGGCGCGGGTGAATCGGCAGCCGGTTGGCGAACTCGGCCACGTGTCGGACCTTGTCGATGTCGCGAACGTCCAGCATCGGGTCCACGCCCTGGCTGAACAGGTTGAGCGCCAGGTTCACGACGTCGACGTTGCCCGTGCGCTCGCCGTTGCCGAAGAGCGTGCCCTCGACGCGGTCGGCTCCGGCCAGTACGCCCAGCTCGGCCGCCGCCACCGCCGTGCCGCGATCGTTGTGCGGGTGCAGCGAGATGAGCACCGCGTCGCGTCGCGCCACGTGACGCCCGAAGTACTCGATGGCGTCCGCGTACAGGTTCGGCGTGTACATCTCCACGGTCGCGGGCAGGTTGAGGATGAGCGGGCGCTGCGGGGTGGGATCGATCGCCTCGACCACGGCGTTGCAGATCTCCAGGGCGTAGTCGAGCTCGGTGCCGGTGAAGCTCTCCGGGGAGTACTCGTAGACGAACTCGGTGTTCGGCGAGGTCGACTCGAGGCTGCGACACAGCGCGGCCGCCTCGAGGGCGATCTGGGTGATGCCCTGCTTGTCCAGGCCGAAGACCACGCGCCGCTGCAGAGTCGAGGTCGAGTTGTAGAAGTGCACGATGGCCCGATGCACCCCGTGCAGGGACTCGTAGGTGCGCCGGATGAGGTCCTCGCGGCACTGGGTGAGGACCTGGATCGTGACGTCCGCGGGGATCAGGTCCTGCTCGATGATGTGGCGCACGAAGTCAAAGTCCGGCTGAGAGGCCGAGGGAAAGCCCACCTCGATCTCCTTGAAGCCCATCGCGACCAGCTGGGCGAACATGGCACCCTTGCGCTCCAGGTCCATCGGGTCGATGAGGGCCTGGTTGCCGTCGCGCAGGTCCACGCTGCACCAGCGTGGGGCCTGGCTCAGACGCTTGCTGGGCCACGTGCGATCGGCCAGGTCCACCGGCACCGTCGGGCGATACTTCATGTAGGCCATCGGGCTCGGCGTCTGGGGGTTGACTGGCACACTGCTCCTTTCGCTCCGTCTCCACGTCATCCGAGTACTAAAAAACCCCCGCGAACGCGGGGGTGAGGGGCGGGCGTGAGCCCGCCCTAGGGCAGCAGCAGCTCGGAGGAACGACGAGTCGTCACGACGCCATTGTACCCGGCGTCGATGAAATGTAAAGAGGGCCCCGGGGCTAACCTGAGCGCATGGCCCTCCTGCGCAAGCTCACGAAACTGGCCCTCCTGGCCCTGGCCGCGGCCGTGATCGGCGCGATCGCCGTGTCGATCGTCGCGCGCCGCAAGAGCGCGGCCGCCTCGGACGTGACGATCGACGAGTGGCCCGACGTGCCCCAGAAGCCCGCGGCCTAGACCCGCTCGAAAGAAGGGATACCCCATGCAATACCGTCGTCTCGGCCGCTCCGGTCTGAAGGTGAGCGTGCTCTCCTTCGGCAGTTGGGTCACCTTCGGCAACCAGGACCAGCTCGGCACCGTCGAGCGGGCCGCCGAGTGCCTGGACGCGGCCCGCCAGGCCGGCGTCAACTTCTTCGACAACGCCGAGGCCTACGCCGGCGGCGAGTCCGAGCGCGTCATGGGCGAGGCCATCCGCCAGCTGGGCTGGGCCCGCCACGAGTACGTCGTGTCAACGAAGCTGTTCTGGGGCCTGCACGAGCAGGTCAACATGCGTAACACCCTGAACCGCAAGTACCTGAGCCAGGCCATCGAGGGCTCGCTCGAGCGCTTCGGGCTCGACTTCGTGGACCTGGTCTTCTGCCACCGACCCGACCCGAACACGCCGCTCGAAGAGACGGTCTGGGCGATGAGCGACATGATCAGCCGGGGCCAGGCCCTCTACTGGGGCACCTCGGAGTGGTCGGCCGACGAGATCCGTGCCGCCTACGAGATCGCCGAGCGCCACCACCTGCACAAGCCGCTCATGGAGCAGCCCCAGTACAACATCCTCTGGCGCGACAAGGTCGAGAAGGAATACAAGCGCCTCTACGAGGACATCGGCCTGGGCCTGACGATCTGGTCACCCCTGGCCTCGGGCCTCCTGACCGGCAAGTACCTCACCGGCGTGCCGGAAAACTCCCGGGCCAACCTGCCCGGCTACGAGTGGCTCAAGGGGATGCTCACCGACGAGGCCCGCAACCAGAAAGTCGCCCAACTCAAGGAGATCGCCGACGAGCTCGACGTCTCACTGGCCCAGATGTCCCTCGCCTGGTGCGCGAAGAATCCCAACGTCTCCACGGTCATCACCGGGGCATCAAACGCCGAGCAGGTGCGCGAGAACATGACCGCCCTGGACGTCATGCCAATGCTCACCCCGGAGATCATGGAGCGAATCGACCTGATCAGCCTCTTCTAGCGCCGACTGAGTTGCGGGAGCGACCAGATCGCGACGATCCTGGGGCCGACGGTTCCCGCGGCTAATTCAGTTAGAGTCCTCGGCATTCCAGGAGCACGGCGCGGCCAACGTTGGCCGCGCCGTGTCCATCACAGTATTGAAATGTTAAGGCCGTGGATGCTAGTACGCACTCAAACGAACCGAGTGCATGAGCCACGGCTCGAAGCTGACACCCGTCGCTGAATCACAACCGTTATGCCCAGGTCCGGACGAGCACCCCCACCAATTCGACGTGGCGTCGACCGTGACACCTGTCTCACCATTGGCCCCCACGTCATTCCGAACGATGTTGTTGTTGTTGGCAGTCACTACGACGTCTCCGGCAGGTGGGCCAAGTTGCGAGATGGGATCCGCGACGGTCTGAGAAGCGAAGAAGCCGGTTCCGAATCCGGATATTGAGTTACCCGTCAGGGTTGCCGAGGCGTTCGCATAGCCGTAATAGAGCACATCAGTGACGATGTAGACGCCATACGTCCCGGTGGGATCAGTAGTTTTGGCACCCCTGCCACTCACCATGTTTCCGACGAAGGCCGTGCTGACTCCGGTCGCGGATCCAGGTGCAAGCGCACTTCCAAAGACTGCGAGACCCACGTAGCAGCCGCGAACCACGTTGTTCGAGACAGTGACCACGCCGTCCTGGGCGTAGGTGAAGATCCCATACCCACCCGTTGTGCAATTCTCAATCGTATTTCCTTCAATCACGTCGGGGGTCCCCGACCAGCCACTGTTGTCCGTGTGAATACCGCTCCCCGAGTCGACGACCGTGTTGTCAAGAAACTGCGTCCCCCCAGACCAATTAGCCGAGATCGCATCATTCGCCGCTGAAACAGTATTGCCTTCGATCAGGCCGGAACCGCCGAAGTTGAATATCGCGACCGATTCAGCCGATCCCTGAACGTTACTTACAGTGTTGTCCACGAAACGGAAACCACTGCCGCCTGACGCCTCGTAGATGCCCCGGTGGTAGATGTCGCTCATAATGACGTCTTGCACCGTCAGGCCGTCGTAGACAGTCGGATAGTTGCGGAAATCATCAACGATGCCGTTTCTGGCGTTCACGGACGCGCCACCCACCATGACGCCGCCCGTGAGGTTAGGGTTGGCCCCTTCAATACGCAAGTTGGCGATAGTGACATTGTCTGCTTGAACGAGGAACACCGTCGAGGATCCTGTGCAGAGAGTGCCCGCGCCCGGACTGTCACCACACTTTGGGCCATTCACGGCCGGGTAAACGACCGTCGTTGGACCAGAACCCATTATCGAGATCGTGATGGGGATCACGACGTTCTCCGCGTAGGTTCCGGGGCCGACCGAGATTTGATCACCGGGATTAGCCGCGTTCACCGCCGCCTGAATCGTCGAATACTGACACCCACTGGCGCAAACCGTGAGGGACGCCGCAGATGCGGGAACTCCTGAAATCAGCGCGAGCGACATGGCGGAGAACATGACGAACGCCGATACAACTCGTAGAGGCAGTCTCATAATGCCCCCCTTTCATGGTCTCACCACTTCGGGCGCGACCATGAGCAGGCATATCAAATCGAGAGCGGCCCGTCAATTGGCTTCATGTGCGCGGCACTGCCTTGACCAACGAAGATACCCGAAGCCGCCGGAACGCAGGCAATATCGGGCAAGACGCTCAGTCGCTCCTTGGGCCCAATCACGCTTGGC
>JAJXUK010000051.1 GCA_021782915.1 Actinomycetes bacterium
ACCCCGAGCAGCGTCAGATCCTGCTCGAGGACTACGAGACCCACGCGCGCAGCGCGGTCGACGAGATCGTGCGCTGGGCCTCGCCGGTCATCTGGATGCGCCGCACGCTGGCCAGCGACTACACCCTCTCAGACGTGGAGCTCAAGGCCGGCGACAAGGTGCTGCTCTTCTACAACTCCGCCAACCGTGACGAGGACGCCTTCGAGTCCCCCGAGCTCTTTGACGTGCGCCGCAGCCCGAACGAGCACTTCGGCTTCGGCGCCCCGGGGCCGCACTTCTGCCTCGGCGCGCACCTGGCGCGCCGGGAGATCACCGTGATGTGGCGCGAGCTGCTCGCACACGCTCCACGCATTCACGCCACGAGCCCACCGCGCCAGCTGGCCTCCAGCTTCGTGAATGGGATCACGCAACTGGCCTACGAGTTCTAGTCGGCCCGGCGCGCGGCGAGCGCCTCGTCAAAGGCGCGCAGCGCCCGCGGGCCCCAGACCGTGCCCGGCCCGCCATTCATCGTGATCGCCACGCCGAGGGCCTCGGCCACCTCCTGGCGCGTCGCGCCCTGGCGCACCGCGCCGCGCGCGTGGCTCACGACGCAGCCGTCGCACTCTCGCGTCACCGCGATCACCAGTGCCAGCAGCTCCTTCATCTTCGCGGGCAATTCCCCATCGGCGAAGGATGCCCGCGCCATCTCCGAGTAGCCCTTGAGAACGTCGGGGATCATCGCCCGCAGATCAAGGGCGGGTTGGCGCAGTTCCGCGCGCACGTCATCGTTGCTGTGCATGAGAACCTCCTGGTTGCAGCGTAGCGAGAGCTCCCTAGGATGACCCGATGAGCGTGATCGACGATCTGCTGGAGCACAATCGCGCCTACGTGGCTCAGCACGGGCACCGCGAGATGCCCACCATCCCCCAGCTGCACCTGGCGGTGCTGACCTGCATGGACTCGCGCCTCGACCTCTTCGGCGCGTTGGGCCTGGACCTGGGCCAGGTGCACCTGATCCGCAACGCCGGCGGACTGGCCACCGAGGACTCGATCCGCTCTCTGCTGCTCAGCCAGCGCCTGCTGCAGACCCGCTCGATCATGGTGATCCACCACACGCGCTGTGGCCTGGAGAGCTTCGAGGAGGAGGCGCTGCAGGCCGAGCTGGAGGCGGCCTTCGGCCAGCGCCCCCCCTTTCGCCTTGGCGCGTACCGCGACGTCGACGCCGACGTGCGCGCGACGCTCGCCACACTGCGCGCGAGTCTGTACATCGATGACTCCGACGTGCGCGGCTTCGTCTTCGACGTCGACGACGGCTCCCTACGCGAGGTGATCTAGGGACTTGCGAAACCCCTGGGACGTCTGCTGGTAGTCGTTAGCCAGGTAGAAGCGATGCGCGTCCGTGCGCACGTTGCGGCTCGTGAGCTGAATGCGATAGCACCCGGCCCGGCGCGCGTGCTCCTCGGCGGTGGCGATGAGCCGCGCCCCGATGCCGGCGCCACGTCGATCGGCGCGCACGTAGACGCTCTCGAGCTCGGCACACCAGCCGCCCGTGTGCTGGAAGTGTCGAAAGACGAGCACTTGGCACAGGCCCACGACGTCGCCGCCGACGATCCCGACGAAGACCTCGCCACCCCGCGCGCGCGTCTCGAGCACCGCGGACCAGTAGTCCGCCACACGTTCGGGATGCTCATCACCGACCGAGAGTGTTCCCTCGGCGATGATCTCGGCCGCGGCACGGACCTCTGAGCGCTCGATGCCGCGAACCAGCAGGTCCATCAGACGCGTGGGTCGATGGGCGTGATCGTTCCAAGGGCCCGCTCAACGGCCTCGGCGGCCTCGAGACAGAGGTCCTCGCGAAACGGCAGACCGATGACCTGGGCCCCCGTGGGCAGCCCGTGGGCGACACCGGTGGGCACGCAGGCCGCCGGCAGGCCGAAGACGTTGGCCGGCAGCACGAAGCGGAAGGCCTCCGCAACCTTGAGGGCCGACGCCGCGTCGAGAATGTCGAAGCCGTGCGCGAAGGGCGGCTGGGTCCACGTCGGGCCCACGATGAGCGGGTAGTCCTCCATGAAGCGCCGCCACGCTCGAGCGAGTCGGTACCGCGTCATGTGCATCTGGAACAGGGTGGCCTCGCTCGGCTCGCCCAGGCCGACGTCCGAGAGCTCCAGGTAGCGTTGCCCGTCTTCACCCATGAAGGGATCCAGCAGCGGACGCACCATGCGCAGGTTCGTCCAGACCAGCTCGATCCAGGCGAAGTAGGCCTCGACGAGCTGGGGCGGCTCCACCTCCTCGACGAAGTAGCCCGCCGACTCGAGCGCCCGACCGGCCGCCCGCACGCCCTCTTGAATGTCCGGATGGGTCTCGCCTCCGGCCGGCGCCGGCACCAGGGCGACGCGCCGCGCCAGCGGGCGGGCCTCCAGCGGCGCGTCCACGGCTTGGGGATCACTGCGGTGCGAGCCCATCACGGTGCGCAGACCCAGTCGCACGTCGGCCACGTGGCGCGCCAAGACGCCCTCGACGGCCATGAGCTGGCTGTGCAGGCCCGACTCGACCAGGGCGCTGGGGTTGCCCTCGGGCACCCGGCCGCGCGAGGGCTTGATGGAGGCGATGCCGCAGGCGAAGGCCGGGTTGCGCAGGGATCCGCCCAGATCGTTGCCCAGGCCCAGCGGTGACATGCCGGTCGCCAGGGCGGCCGCCTCCCCACCGGAGGACCCCCCCGCGGTCAGCCCACGACGCCAGGGGTTGTGCGTCGCGCCGAAGAGCGAGGACTCCGTGTTCACGCGAAGTCCGAAGTCCGGCATGTTGGTACGTGCCAGCACGATCGCCCCCGCGCCGCGCATGCGTTCAACGGTAGGTGCGTCAGCGGTGGCCATGAAGTCGGCCAGGCTCGCGCAGCCCTCGGAGGTGGCGTAACCCGTGACGTCGATGTTGATCTTGACCGTGATGGGAACTCCGTGCAGGGCGCCCAACTCTCGGCCCTCGCCTCGCGCGGCGTCGGCGCGATCCGCGTCCGCACGCACCTCCTCGGGTCGCACCTCAACCACGGCGTTCACCCGATCGTTCACCGCCTCGATGCGCTCCAGGTGCGCGTCCACGACCTCGCGCGAGCTCACCGCACCGTCGCGAATCAGGCGTGCGAGCTCCCCCGCCGACTGCTGCCAGAGTTCGGCCATGACTCCCCCTCTCAGTGGCGAGGGTAGCAGCGCTAGCGGACGCTTTCGGAGTGGCGCTGCGTGCGCGCCACGATCACGCGGCTGACGATGAGCAGGCTCAGGACCATGACCAGCAGGATCAAGGAGGCGTCGTAGGAGATGTAGTGCAGCGAGGCCATCGGCTGGTTCCAGTCGGTCCACACGTAGTACGTGAGGTACCCGATCGGGTGGTGGATGAGCTGCCAGTTGGGTAGATCGTTGGTGATGCCCGCGGTGTACAGCAGCGGCGCCGTCTCGCCCACCGTGATCGACAGCGCGATGAGCAGGCCGGTGACGACGCCGGGCAGCGCGGCGCGCAGCACTACCTTTCGCAGCCCGTAGCCGGTGCGCATGCCCAGGGCCTCGGCCCCCTCTCGATAGGCGGTCGGCACCTGGCGCAGGGCGGTCTCCGTGGCCTTGGTGATGTAGGGCACCACCATGAGAGACAGGATGATGAGGGCTGCGAGGAGCGAGAAGCCCCAGTGCAGGCCAACGCAGAGGGCCACGTAGCCCACGTAGCCCAGCACGATCGACGGGAAGCCGGCCAGCACGTCGATCGCGGTGCGCAGCACGACGCCACGCTCCTTGCCCTTGGCGTTGATCGACACGAACTCCGCGAGAAAGACGCCCGCCAGGACGCCCAGCGTTCCGGCCAGCACGAGGACGCCGACCATGATCACGAGGGTGCCCAGGATGGCGTTCTCCAGACCCCCGCCGTTGCCACTGGGCACGCTCGTGAGCACGCTCCAACTCCAGTGCGGAACCGCCTTGACGGCCACGCCGATCAGGAGCCACAGCGCGGGTCCGAGGACGAATGCGAGCGCCAGGAGCGTCAGGGCGCGGAAGAACATCGACTTGACACGCCGGTAGGCGGTGGATCGAGCGGCGTCCTCGACGAGCGACATCATCCCCTCCCCACCGGTGCCATCAGGCGACCGCTGCGACGCACGATGGCGCGCGCCGCGAGGTTCACGACGATCGAGATGAGCGCGAGGAGCAGACCGGCCTCGGCCAGGTTCGACAGGGCGAAGCCGGTGGCGTCGGTCAACGATGAGTCGAGCTGGCTCACGATGGTGGCGGCAATCGTCGTCATCGTGCCGTAGAGATTGGGCGCCACCGATCCGAGCACCGAGCCCGAGACCATCGCGATGGCGATGGTCTCGCCGATCGCCCGACCCAGCCCGAGCATGGTCGCGCCGATGATGCCGGAGCGCACCCACGGAATGGTGATGCGCCGCGCCACCTCGGCCTCCGTGAAGCCCAGGGCCTCCGCGCCCTCCTTGGGCAGCACCGGCACCTGACGAAACAGGTCACGGGTGGTGGCCGAGATGATCGGGATGATCATGAAGCTGAGCACGAGCCCCGACGTGAGGAGGCCCTCGCCGTAGCCCACGGGACCTCGAAGGTAGCGCAGGACCGGCACGTTGGGAACGTGGCTCGCGACGACGGGGTAGACGTGCTGGGCGAGGAACGGGCCCAGCTCCAGCACTCCCCACAGGCCGATCACCACGCTCGGGATCCCGGCCAGGATCTCGACGAAGAAGCCCAGCGGCTGAGCGAGCCACGTGGGTAGTCGCTCAGTCAGCGCGAAGGCCGTGCCGATGGAGACCGGCACCGCGATGAGGATGGCGATGAGGGAGCTCTCGAGCGTGCCCGCGATGAGCGGCCAAGCCCCGTAGATGGCTCCCTGAGGATGCGCCACGCCGTGGGTGTGCTGGATCGAGCCGTAGAAGTTGCCGACCTGCCAGCTCGAGCTGGTCAGGTACCCGGGCCCATTCACCTTGATGGCCGGCCAGGCCTTGACGGCCAGGATGACCACCACGAAGGCCAGTCCCAGAAGGGGCAGACTCACCGCCACTCGGGTCGCGACGTGCCAGAGCCGGTCCTCGAACGACGCCGAGGCCCTCGTGCGGCGGGAGCGGCGCCCCCGCCGCACGAGGCTGGTCACGGGCGACGACGAGTCCACCGGCATCGACTCGTCGCCGCCCATCGGATCAGGCGCCCTTGATGGTCTTGATCAACGCGTACGAGCCATTGATGAACGTGTTGGGCAGGGGCAGGAAGTTGACCTGGGACAGGATCGACGGCTTCTGGCCGCCGGCCGGGCTGATGGCCCACTCGAGCAGCGAGCGCACCGCCGAGGCCACCGCCGGGCTGGACTGCTTGGAGTTCACGATCGCGTACTCGTAGTTGATGATCGGGTAGCCGCCCTTGGTGTTGGCGTTGATCATCGACACGGCACCCTTGTTGCGGAACACCTTGTAGCCCGCAGCCTCCTTCGTCACACCGGCCGCGCTCCAGTTCAGGTACTGACCAGCGCCGTTGAGCAGGGCGGCGCTCGTCAGGCCGCTGCCCAGGATGTTGCTCAGGTAGCTCACGCCGATGTAGGCGATGCAGCCCTTGGTCGCGGCACAGCCCGTGACCATGCCGCCGTTGCCGTTCTCGCCCAGCGCGGAGGCGTTCTTCGGCCAGGTCACCGTGGTGCCGAAGCCGACCGACTGGCCCCAGCCACTCGGGTCCTGCTTGGACAGGTACGAGGTGAACAGGAACGTGTCGCCACTGCCGTCGGAGCGGTACAGGGGAACCACCGGCAGGTTGGGCAGCGTGACGCTGGGATTGAGCGCCGCGATCTGGGCGTCGTTCCAGCTCGTGATCTGGCCCTCGTACATCGCGGCGATGATCTTGCCGTTGAGCTTGAGGTGCGCGTGCACGCCCGGGATGTTGTAGGCCACGACCTGGGAGGAGATCGCCACCGGGATGTTCATCAGACCGGACGTGGCCTGCAGCTGGTTCGGCGAGAGGTACGCGTCCGAGGAGCCGATGTTGATCGTGCCGGCCGCGGCCTCCGAGATGCCCAGGCCCGAGCCGCCGGCACCCGTGGTCAAGCTCACCTGCTTGAACTTGCCCTGGTAGATGGGAGCCCACAGGTTCCACAGCGGGTACAGCAGCGAGCTGCCCGCCTCAATCAAACTGGCCGCCTTCGGCGTCTCGATCTTGACATTGACCGCGGTCGTCGTGGCCCGCTTCTTGGCGTGGGTCTTGGCCGCCGAGGCGGCGCTCGCCAGACCGGCCACGCCCAGCGCACTCGCCAGCGCGACACTCGTCGCCAGGCGTGCGCCCTTGCGGAAATTGATGATCACTGATGTCCTCCTAGTAGTTGACGCGGCCACGGTAAGGCCTCGAGGTAACGCGTCGGTGAAGTCAAAGTGAGGGCGATCTGATTTCTCTGTAACCCGCCGAGGGCCTAGCCGATCAGTCCGTGGACGTAGCGCTGCGTCGTCGCTTCGCGCGGCGCATCAAAGAGCTGAGCCGTCGGGCCGTGCTCGACGAGGCGACCGTCATAGAAGAACATCGTCTGGTCCGACAGACGACGGGCCTGGCCGAGATTGTGGGTCACCACGATCAAGGTCAGCGCCGGGGTCATCTGACGCAGCATGGCCTCCACCGCCTCGGTGGAGAGAGGATCAAGCGCCGAGGTGGGCTCGTCCAACAAGAGGACCTCCGGACCCACCGCCAGGGCCCGGGCCAGGCACAGCAGCTGCTGCTGGCCACCCGAAAGTCGGTACGGCGAGTCGTGCAGACGGTCCTTCACGGCGTCCCACAGACCGACCTCGCGCAGCCGGGTCTCGGCCACGACGTCGAGCTGCTTGCCGCGTGCGATGCCGTGTGCCTTCACGCCCGCGACCACGTTGTCGCGGATCGACATGGGAAAGGGATTGGGGCGCTGAAAGAGCATGCCGACGCGGCGACGCAGGCTCAGCAGGTCCTGGCGCGGCGACCAGATGCTCTCGGCGTCCAGGAGGACCTCACCCTCGTGGCGGAAGCTGTAGACCTTGTCGTTCATGCGATTCAGCGTGCGCAGAAAGGTTGACTTGCCCGAGCCGGTCGGGCCGATCAGCGCGGTGATCGTGCCGCGCTGAAAGCCGATGTTCACCCCGGAGATCACCGTCTTTGACCCGAACGCCAGGTTGAGCCCCACCGTCTCGAGCACCTGAGCCGGTCGGCCCCTATCAGGATCGAGACGAGCCAGGACGGGGTCCAGGGAACCGGGGGTGGTGCTCGACCGAGTTTCGTCCATCACATTCCTTCACTCGCGTGCGAGCCCAGAGTAGGGACACCAAATGAACGCAACGTGACCGTCAGGTGAATCAGAGCCGATATCTCGTCGAACCCGGGCGCACGCTGAGTGCGTGCCCGGCGAGGACCCCCAGCACACTCGGGCCGGCCGCGAGTCGGCGGACGCTGCTCGCGCAGGCTGTTCTAGGGTTGAGAGCAGGTTGGGAGGCTGAAATGCGCATCGGAGTACTGACCGCCGGAGGTGACGCACCCGGACTGAACGCCGCGATTCGCGCCATCGGCCAGATGTGCTTTCGCGACGGGCACCAGCTCGTCGGCATCGCCAACGGCTGGGCGGGACTGGCCGGCGACTTCGCCGGACGCCCGATGGTGCCCGCCGACATCGCGGGCATCGTCGGCCAGGGCGGCACCGTCCTGGGCACGGCCCGTTTCGACCTGGACAACCCGCCGGGGGGTCGCGATCGCGTTCTCAGTTCGATCGAGCGTCACCTAGACGCACTGATCGCCATCGGCGGCGACGGCACCCAGAGGATCTCGCACTGGCTGGCCGACCGGGGCGCCGCCGTGGTCGGGGTGCCCAAGACGCTCGACAACGACCTGATTGGCACGGACTACTGCATCGGCTTCGACACCGCCATCTCGATCGTCGCCGAGTCCCTGGACCGGCTGCACACGACCGCGGCGTCTCACCACCGCGTCATGGTCGTCGAGACCATGGGGCGCGGCACGGGCTGGGTCGCGGCGATGGGTGGCCTGGCCGGGGGCGCGGATCTCATCGTGATCCCGGAGTTCCCCTACACGATGCAGGAGATCATCGAACACCTGGTCAACCGACGCGCGCGCGGGGACGCCTTCTCGATCATCGTCATCGCCGAGGGCGTGAACCTCGAGACCCTGGGTGGACACGAGAGCGGCGAGCTCTCCAGCGAGGGCGTGCGCGGCGTGCGACTGGCCACGCGCGGCGTGGGCCAGTTCCTCGCCTCGCAGATCAACGCGCACGGCGGCTTCGAGGTGCGCACCACGGTGCTGGGGCACCTCCAGCGCGGCGGCAGCCCGACCGCCTTCGACCGAATCTGGGCCACGCGGGTGGGCGCGGCCGCCTACGACGCCGTCGCGGCGGGCCAATTCGGCACCATTCCCGTCGTGCACGGCTCGCGGATCGAGCTGGTTCCCCTGGCCGACGTCGCGCACGGCCAACGTCGAGTGCCGCGCGAGCTCTACGAGCTCTGCGCGGCGTTCTTCTAGGGCCTCACGCGGGCCCGAGGAGGCCGAGGCGGTAGTGGGTGCGACACAGGACCTGGTAGTGCACGACGCCCTCGGCCACGTCGCCGAAGACCAGCTGGTCGCCTTCGCGCACCACGACGCCATCGACCACGCGCGCGTTGCAGCGCCCGCGCCGTCCGCACCAGCACGACGAGGTCAAGGGCAGCTCGTGCGCCGAGTCGGCGATCGCGAAGAGGCGCGCCGAGCCCGGAAAGATGTTGAGTTGGAAGTCTGCCGCGAGACCGAAGGCGTGCACGTCGATGCCCTCGTCGTCCACCAGACGGGCCAGGGCGTCGACCTGCTCGACACTGGCGAACTGGGCCTCGTCGATGACCAGGATGGTATTTCCCTCCTCACGCAGGCGCGCCAGGTGAGGGCCGAGGTCCTCTCCGGGGCGCACGGCCTCGGCCACGGCCTCGATGCCGATGCGGCTGGTGACGGTGCCCTCGCTCGAGCGGTCCCCGAACGTCCACAGCGCGACACGCGCCCCACCCTCTCGCAGCTGCCAGCGCAGTTGCAGAGCCAGCGTGGACTTGCCCGCCGCCATCGTGCCGTAGGTGAAGGTCAACTCTGCCATGGGTGCCGGTCCACCCTAGCCCCCGCGACCCTCGGGCCCCGGAAGGAGCGTGGGTAGAGTGAGCCCATGAGCTTCGCCGTGCGCCCCGTGGCCTACATCAGAAACGAGCGATCCGAGGCGCTCGACGACAACTGGGACGACGTCGAGTCGGTGATCGAGTTGGCCGGCGACGTGCCGAGCGAAGCCCTGCGGGGCCTCGAGGACTTCTCGCACGTGGAGATCGTCTTCCTCGCCGACTGGGCCGATGACGTGCCACCCGGACCGTGGCACCGGCGACCCCGGGGCAACGAGCGCTGGCCTGACGTAGGCGTCTTCGCCCAGCGCAACAAGGATCGGCCCAACCGAATCCTGTTGACCACGGTCGGC
>JAJXUK010000020.1 GCA_021782915.1 Actinomycetes bacterium
CCGTCACCGCGAAGAGCGGCGCTACGGCGCCCCTGGTCCCCAGCGGGTCAACCGGTCAATGGACCCCGTTTCGCATGGGGTCCCACGTGGTGGAGGTGCGGGGAATCGAACCCCGGTCCATCAGGGTATTAGCGAGCCTTCTCCGAGCGCAGCTGAACGTAGGTTGTCGGGACCATCGCCGCCGTCAGCACCAGCGAGTGTCCGTAGTTAACTGAATTGTCCCGATCGAGCCGTTAACGAACTCGTTCGGTAAGCCCTACTATTTGACGCCCGGAATCTGCACCGCAGGGCAAAGCGCAGGCGGACGTTGCTACCTAAGCAGCAAACGACAACTGGTAGTTGGCGTTTATTGTTTTTTCCGGCTCTTTTACGTGGCTCCGGAGACCACGGCTCGCTTCTCTCGCCTCAACAACTGATGTCGAAACCAGTCACCCCCTCGACGATCGCTCTGATCGTCTCTCCAGCGTACCGGTCGGGCGTGTGACTCGCTCAGGCGTAGCGCTCGGCGCTTCGCGCCGCGCGAGCCATGTCCCGCTCGGCGTCCCGCTTGGCGATCGCCTGGCGTCGGTCGTGCAGGGTGCGGCCTCTGACCAGGGCAATCTCGATCTTCGCGCGCCCCTCGGTGAAGTACAGGCGAAGTGGCACCAGGGTCAGGTTCTGGGTTTCGATCTTTCGCGCCAGGTGGTCGATCTCGTCGTGGTGTGCCAGCAGCTTGCGGGTGCGGTTGGGGTCGTGGCTGCCGAAGCCCACCGCGAACGTCCAGGGAGGAATGTGAGCGCCGATGAGAAACAGTTCGTGACCGTCCACGTGGGCGTAGGCGTCGGTGATCTGCGCGCGGCCCTCTCGTAGGGACTTGACCTCGCTGCCCGTGAGCTGGAGGCCACACTCGAGCGTCTCGAGGATCTCGTAGTCGTGGCGGGCGCGCCGGTTCGTGGCCACTACGCGGTCGCGGCTCGACTCGGCCTTGGCGCTGTCGCGCCGGTTCTTCACCTGTTTCGCGCGGCCCACGTGCCCAGCGTAGTAAGGCCGCGCAGTTGGCCACCGAGGACATCGGGACCGAGCACGGCGCAGGGCGGTCCACGCGGCGTTCGCTCCGGTACCGTGGTGCGCGACGTCGAAGGAGATCCATGACACACCAGCGCCAGGATGGACGAGCCCCGAACGAGGCGCGACCGCTGAGCTTCGAGCGAGACTTCACGGAGATGGCCGCCGGGTCCGTGCTCGTGCGGGTGGGGCGTACGCACGTTCTCTGCACGGCGTCGGTCGAGACGGACGTTCCGCGGTGGCTGCGCGGCAGTGGCCGGGGATGGGTGACGGCTGAGTACTCCTTGCTGCCCGGCTCGACCCCCGACCGTGCGGGTCGCGAGGCCGCCCGCGGACGCCAGTCCGGGCGCACACAGGAGATTCAGCGATTGATCGGCCGTTCTCTGCGTAGCGTGACGAGGCTCGAGCGACTGGCCGACGTTCAGATCACGGTCGACTGCGACGTCCTGCAGGCCGACGGCGGTACACGCACGGCGGCTATCTGCGGTGGCTACGTAGCCCTCCACGATGCGATTACGCGCTTGGTGCTCGCGGGACGGATCACGGAGCACGCGCTCGAGGATCTCGTGGCCGCGACATCGGTGGGCATCGTCGGCGGCGTCCCGGTTCTTGACTTGCCCTATGAGGAGGATTCGCGCGCGGAGACGGACATGAATGTCGTCATGACCGGTGACGGGCGCTTCGTCGAGGTGCAGGGCACGGCCGAGGGTGTGGCCTTCTCCCGGTCCGAGCTTGATGCGCTGCTGGACTTGGCGGCGGAGGGCATCGCGCTCATACACCGTGCCCAGCGGGACGTTCTCGCGAGCCCTCCGGTGCCGAGGGTCCTGTGATGAGACTCGTCCTGGCCACGGCGAACCCCCACAAGGCAGAGGAAATACGGGCCGCGCTGGCCGATACGGGCATCGAGCTCGAAGCGCGTCCGGCCGAGGTCGGGGAGATCGCCGAGACGGAGGACACCCTGGAGGGCAACGCCCTGATCAAGGCGCGCTCTCTCTGGCGGGCCACTGGGCTGGCCGCGCTGGCCGATGACACGGGTCTGTTCGTGGATGCGCTCGGCGGCGAGCCAGGAGTGCTCAGCGCTCGATACGCGGGTGCTGACGCGAGTGACGCGGACAACGTGGCCAAGCTCCTGTCGCGTCTGCACGGAGTGAGCGATCGTCGGGCGCGATTCCGCACGGTCATCGCACTCGTGGGTCCGGCAGGTGAGGAGATGTGCGTCTCGGGCGAACTGGAGGGCGTAATCGTGGACGATCCACGCGGCTCTCACGGCTTCGGGTACGATCCCGTCTTCGTGCCGGGAGAGTCCGGCGGACGCACGTTGGCCGAGTTGAGTCTCGAGGAGAAGACCGCCGTATCGCATCGGGGCCGAGCCCTGCGAGCCTTGCACGACGCGCTGAGCGGACGAGGCGCGCAGGGCTTTGAGGCGCCGCCCGTAGGCTGACGCCGTGACTGGCGAGCTGGCGATGTTCCCTTTGGGCATGGTGGTCTACCCCCATCAGGTCGTTGGGCTCTGCGTCTTCGAGGACCGCTACCGGCGGATGCTGGACGAGTTGACGGATGAGACCTTCGGCACATGTCTGATCGAACGCGGCCACGAGGTGGGCGGTGGCGATCAGCGAACCGGCGTCGGAACCCTGCTGAGGATCTTGGACTCGCGGGAGGTGCCCACGGGCCAGGTCCTGCTCATGGCCGAAGGCGTGGCTCGGTTTCGAGTTGACGAGTGGCTCGCCGACTCGCCCTATCCGCGAGCTCGTGTGAGCGCGTTGCCGGACGACGACGGCGTTGACGTCACGTTGCTGTCCTATGCCGAGTCGGCGGTGCGCTCACTGCGAGCCCTACAGAGTGAGATCCAGACCGACGTGTGTCTGAAGAGAGACTGCGAGATGGACGACGATGCGTCGGTGCGAGCGTGGCAGCTCTGCTCGCTAACGCCCATGTCGGTTCTCGATCAGTTCAAGCTGCTCGGTCTGAGGTCGATGAACGAGCGGCTTCGCGAGTTGTCCGAGATCTGCTGCGAGCGCTACGGCGACTATCAACGCCTATTGGCCCTGGATGGGCCAGTGACCCTCAACGACTAGTCGAGCGCGATCAGGTCGACGACGAAGATCAACGTCTCGCCGGGGGCGATGACGCCTCCCGCACCGCGATCGCCGTATCCCAGATGAGGGGGTATGACCAGGCGGCGGCGCCCGCCCACGCGCATGCCCACGACACCCCGGTCCCAACCGGCGATGACATATCCGGCACCGAGCGGGAAGCGGAACGTCTCACCGCGATTCCAGGAGGCGTCGAACTCCTCGCCACTGGACGCGGCAACGCCGACGTAGTGCACCGAAACGGTCTGACCGGCTCCGGCAATCGGCCCTGAGCCCTCAACGAGGTCCTCGACGACGAGTTCGCTCGGCAGCTCGCCGACGTGGGGCTCTACGAGGGGCTTCTGGCTCACGGGTCTCCTTGCCTGAGGGGTTCTCTCCACGATAGGTGTGACACGGAGATTCACCGTGCGGGCGGCGGGACTCGAACCCACACTCACGAAGAACTGGTACCTAAAACCAGCGCGTCTGCCAATTCCGCCACGCCCGCGGAATACCCACTCTAGACATCTCGTGGCGGAGTTGGTCGGAGGCTGTGTGGAGGCGCGGCACTAGATTGGCTCCATGGCCATCAACGAATCTCTTGGCGGGAATGACCTCAATCAGCGTCTATTGAGGGAGCGCATCGTCTTCTTGGGCACCCAGGTCGACCAGACCTCAGCCAACCGAATCTGTGCCGAGCTGCTGCTGCTCGAAGCCGAGGACCCGGATCGGGACATCAGCTTGTACATCAACTCACCCGGCGGATCAGTCACGGACGGGCTCGCCATCTACGACACCATGCAGTACGTCAAGTGCGACATCCGCACGATCTGCGTGGGCATGGCGGCCTCGATGGGCCAGTTCCTCCTCTGCGCGGGCACACCCGGCAAGCGCTTCTCGCTGCCGCACAGTCGCATCCTGATGCACCAACCCTCGGCGGGTGGCATGCAGGGCCAGGCCTCAGACATCGCCATCCAGGCCGAACAGATCGTCTACATGAAGAAGATGCTCGCTGAGCGCATCGCCTTTCACACGGGCCAGCCCCTTGAGCGAATCGAGGCAGACTCGGATCGCGACCGCTGGTTCACCGCTCAGGAGGCGTTGGACTACGGCTTCATCGACGCCGTCATCGACCGTTCGGTCGCGCGCCAAGGGGCCTAGTGGCTGAGCTTCCGGCGCGAGCCGAACGCTCTCATCTTCTTGAGGCGCCCGTGCGTGTGGTCAGCGCGCGCGATCCGCTGGGTGTGCGCCTGCGCAACTTGCTGGGACGTCGCGAACTGCTGAGCAGTCTGATCGTCTCGGACATCCGCATCAAGTACAAGGGTTCGGCTCTTGGCCTGGTGTGGTCGATGCTCTCGCCCGCGCTGACTCTGGCCACTTACTACATGGTCTTTTCCGTGTTCCTAAAGAACGGCATCCCCAACTTCGTCGTCTACCTCTTCTCCGGGTTGGTGGTGTGGAACATGTTCCAGTCCGCGGTCAACGCGGCCACGGGGGTCATCGTGGACCGGGCGGGGCTCGTCAAGAAGGTCTCCTTCCCTCGTGAGATCCTCGCGCTGTCCAACGTTGGCGCCTCGATGATCTATTTCGGGATCCAACTGGGTGTCCTGGTGGCCTTCCTCGCCGTGATTCGCCACGCGCCGGCGTGGAACTTCCTCTGGATCCTGCCGATCTCGTTCCTCGCCCTGTACCTGCTCACGGCGTCGATTGCGATCGTGATGTCGGCCATCACCGTGTATCTGCGAGACGTGCGTCACCTGATGGAGGTAGTCCTACAACTCTGGTTCTGGGTGTCGCCGGTCGTGTACTCCTACGAGAACTCCATCGCCGCCGCGCTGCACCGGCACGGACTGGCGAATCTGTACTTCCTCAACCCCATGACGCTGATCATCCTGACCTTTCAGCGGATCTTCTACGTGTCCACAACGGTTCGTTCGACCACGTCCGGGCTGCCCCTGCACATCCTGCCGACGTGGCCCATGTCGACCTACTTCTACCTGAACGCCGGGCTCCTGGGCGGCACCGCCATTCTCTTCCTGATCGCTCTGAGCGTCTTCGGGCGACTCGAGGGAAACTTCGAGTCGGAGCTCTGATGGTCAACGTCGTCGAGGTCGAGCACGTCTCCAAGCAGTTCAAGATCCACCACGAGCGTCACCAGTCTCTCAAGGAGCGCCTGCTGCACCCACGCTCCGGTTCGATCGAGGTGTTTGAGGCTCTCAAGGACGTGAGTTTCGCGGTGTCCGCCGGTGAGACGGTGGGGATTCTCGGGCGCAACGGGTCGGGAAAGTCCACGCTGCTCAAGACGATCTGCGGCGTGCTCCAGCCCACGTCAGGTGAGATCCGCCTGCGCGGCTCGCTGGCTGCGCTGCTGGAGCTTGGCGCGGGATTTCAGCACGAGCTCTCCGGGCGAGACAACGTCTATCTCTACGGCTCTATGCTGGGCTTCTCGCGCAAGATGGTGGACGCCATCTTCGATGACGTGGTGGCGTTCTCCGAGCTCGAGCACTTCATCGACACACAGGTGAAGTTCTACTCGAGCGGTATGTACGTTCGTCTCGCCTTTGCGGTGGCCGTCAACGTGAATCCGGACGTGCTTGTCGTGGATGAGGTTCTCGCCGTGGGCGACGAGAGGTTCCAGGCCAAGTGCATCGACCGCATCCGTGTCTTTCAGGACGAGGGTCGGGCCATCCTGCTGGTGACCCACCAGGCGGATCAGGTCCGCGCGATCTGTGATCGGGCAATCGTGCTGCAGTCCGGGCGCATGGTCGCCGACGGTCCGGTGGCGGACTCGCTGAGAGTATTCCGCGACTACCTTCTCGGCGAGGCGGTGGCACCCGATGCGCCAGAGGCTCCGGTCGCGCTGCATATTGACGCGGTGACGACGCCGAGTGGAGCGTTCGAGACCCGTCACGGCGCTAGCTTGCACCTCGACGTGGACGTGTCGGCCGAACGTGCCGGGGCCGGGTACCTGGTCCTCGAGATCTTCACGCGAGGCGGTCTGCTCGTCAGTCGCACTGACTCACAGGCGTCGCCGGTCTCGCTGTCGCCGGGCAGCAATCGCATCGGCGTCGAGTTGAGCGACATCCCGCTGCTGGACGGGGTGTACGAGATGAACGTCGGCATCGTGGATCGTCCTGGCGGCACGGTGTTGGCCTGGCGCGAGAAGGCCGTGACCATGCAGGTGGTCTACGAGGGTCGTGCCAGTGGGGTCATCGAACTGGCCCCCTTGATTCGTCAGTAGGGTCCGGCGAGTTCAACGAGGGAAAGGCGCGTAGCGCTCCCCAGCGTCCGAGGCGTCCGACGTTGTAGGGCCGCTGGGCGAAATCCAGCAGACGCCGGTCGCCTCGGGAGTTGCCGTAGGCCCACACCTCCACCGGGATCGAATCGTGGCGCTCCTCGATCCAGGCGCGCAGGCGTCGCATCTTCTCCTCGCCCCGGCAGTTGTGCCCGTCGTAGCCACCCTCGAGGCGACCTGACGGGGCGACGGCGAGTCGAGTGCCGAGGGCGCCCTGCACGCCGAGGTGCTCGGCCACGACGCGGACGTAGATCTCGGGAGAGGCCGAGACGATGACCACCTCGTGGCCCTGGCTCTGATGCCAGCGCAGACGTTGCACCGACAGCTCTCGTGAGTGTCGCGCGAGATGCTCGCGCACGAAGTCACGTGACGCGGACTGCACCGCCTCGAGGTCCCGGTCGTGCAGAAGCGCGCGAAAGAGGCGCTCCTTGGCTCGGTCAGCGGCGAGTCCGCTCAGCAGCCCGCCGACGGCCAGGGGCACCGCGAGGCGCCCCGCCGCACCGTAGGTCGTTCGGAGCCCGGCGATCGCGGTGAGCCACTTGAAGACGCTGCCGCCCTCGGTCAGGGTGCCGTCGAGGTCGAAGGCGGCTACGGTCGGCGGCGCAGTCATCGCCCCAGTCTCACAGGTTCGTTCGTTCGCGACGGTGAAATCTCCACTTTTGCGAGTGGCCCACGAGGCTTAACGCCGGTCGCTCAGTAACATGAGGTGACGCTCGGTCGAGGGACCGGGACGAGGCGCCAGAGGAGGAGCGATGACGATTCATTTGGGCGACGTGGCACCGGACTTCACCGCACAGACGACCGAGGGCGTCCTGAGCTTCCATGAGTGGCTGGGTGAGAGCTGGGGAATCCTCTTCTCGCACCCCAAGGACTTCACCCCCGTGTGCACAACGGAACTGGGGGCCTTTGCCGCACGTAAAGCCGAGTTCGACCAGCGCAACACCAAGATCATCGGACTGTCGGTGGACGACGTCGAGAGCCACAATCGCTGGAAGGGCGACATCGCCGAGACGCAGGGAGCGGCGTTGAACTTTCCCCTGATCGGCGACGAGGACCATCGGGTGGCCGACCTCTACGACATGATTCACCCCCAGCCGAACGACACCCTCACGGTGCGCAGCCTCTTCGTCGTCGGTCCGGACAAGAAGATCAAGCTCACCCTGACGTACCCGGCGTCCACCGGACGCAACATCGATGAAGTCATCCGCGTGCTGGACTCGCTGCAGCTAAGCGCGAGCTACGCCGTGGCCACACCCGTGAACTGGCGCGACGGCGAAGACGTGATCATCTCGAACTCCGTTAGCGACGAGGAGGCCCGCACGCGCTTTCCCAAAGGCTTTCGCAAGCTCAAGGACTACCTGCGCCTGACCCCGCAGCCGAACAAGTGAGCGTGGATCCGATGACGACGAGGACCTTCACCTACGCGGGCCAAACGGTCCAGCGGCTCGGCTTCGGCGCCATGCGCATCACGGGGCCCGGTGTGTGGGGATACCCCGCCGACCGCACGGAGGCGATTGCCGTACTGCGTCGCGCGGTGCAGCTCGGGGTGGACTTCATCGACACCGCGGACTCCTACGGACCAGCGGTCTCCGAGGAGCTCATCGCGCAGGCGCTCTCGCCGTACGGGTCGGTGCGCGTGGCCACCAAGGCGGGTCTCTTGCGCACTGGACCGGACCAGTGGTTCGCCTGTGGCAAGCCCGCGTATCTGCGCCAGCAGTGCGAGATGTCGCTGCGCCGTCTCGGGGTCGAGGCGCTGGACCTGTTCCAGTTGCATCGCGTGGACCCGGACGTGCCCGCCGAGGAGCAGTTCGGCCTACTCGCCGCGTTGCTGGCCGAGGGCAAGGTGCGCGCGGTGGGCCTCTCCGAGGTCGACGTAGCCCAAATTCGTGCCGCCCAGGCGGTTGTTCCCATCTCCACCGTCCAGAATCTCTACAATCTGACGCGCCGCGGTGGCGACGCGGTCGTGGACTACTGCGAGGCCCACGGGATCGGCTTCATCCCGTGGTTCCCCGTCGCGGCGGGGGCCTTGGCGCGCCCGGGTGGGGCACTGGACGCCTGGGCGCGCGAGCACGCACTGAGCGTGGCCCAGGTGTCGCTGGCCTGGCTGCTCGCCCGCTCGCCGGTCGTGATGCCCATCCCCGGCACCTCGAAGGTCGCGCACCTGGAGGAGAACATGGGCGCTCGTGACGTGCAGCTGAGTGCCGACGACGTCATCGCGATCGAGGCGGCCGTAGCCTAGGACAGGCTGTCGCGCAGCTCGCGCTTGAGCACCTTGCCCTGGGGATTGCGCGGCAGGGGAGCGGCGCGGAAGAAGAACCGGGTCGGCACTTCGAACTTGGCCAGGCGCGCCGCAACGTGGCGCGCGAGCTCGTCGCCGTCGACGTGCGACGACGGTCGCAGCACTACCACCGCCGCGACCTCCTCGCCCAGCGTTGGATGGGCGAGGCCCACCACCGCGCACTCGGCAACGTCCGGGTGCTCGAAGAGGGCGGCCTCGACCATGACCGAATAGACGTTCTCACCGCCACGGATGATGACGTCCTTGGCGCGGTCCAGGATGTAGATGAAGCCGTCCTCGTCCAGTCGCGCGATGTCCCCGGTGTGCAGCCAGCCGCGCGTGAAGGCGCGCTGAGACTCGTGGGGCTTGCCCCAGTATCCGCTGGCCACGTTCGGTCCCTTGACCCAGAGCTCTCCGCGCACGCCGGGCCGGCCAACGTGCTCGGGCAGCGGTTCTAGGCCCTCGAAGTCCTCGGGCACGATGGCCACTTCGCACACCGGGACCGCCACGCCGCAACTCTCCGGGCGTTCGACGTAGTCGGGGCCCGTGTTCAGCGCGATCGCCGCGGCCGTCTCAGTCAGTCCGTACCCGTTGCCCGGCTGGGCCAGCGGGAACGCCGAGCGGATGCGTCGAACGAGTTCCGGGGGAGCGGGTGCTCCGCCATAGGACACACTGCGCACGCTCGAGGTGTCGAAGCGATCGAAGTCCGGGTGGTCCAGCATCTGCATGACGATCGTCGGGACTCCCCCGATGAGCGTGAGGTGTTCGCGCTCGATGAGCTCGAGTGCTCGGGCGGGCTCGAAGTGATGCATCATGACGAGCTTGCCCCCGGCGGCGGTGTTGACCACCATGGTGGCCAGACAGCCGGTCGCGTGAAAGAGGGGCACGTTGAGCAGGCTGGCGTTCTGGTTACGGGTCTCGTCGGCGCCGAAGCGCAGCGTCGCGCGCTGACCGATGAAGAACAGGTTCATCAGGTTGGTGACCACGTTGCGGTGGGTCCCGACGGCGCCCTTGGGTCGCCCGGTGGTGCCTGAGGTGTAGAAGAGGGTCGCCGTCTCGTCCGTGTCCACGTCCGGCCAGGCGAGGTCAGCCTCGACGGGGGCGAGGAACTCCTCGAAGCGCACGACGCGCACGCGCCCGTGGGTCGCGAGCGGCTCGCGATTGGACGGGTCGAGGCTGATGACGACCAGGGTGTGCAGATCCGTGAGCTCATCAAGGACGGGCAGCAGCCTCTCGAGTCGCTCCTCGTCGACGAAGGCTACGTGAGCGCCGCTGTCGGCCAGCCCGTAGGCCAGCTCCTCCGTGGTCCACCAGGCGTTCAGGGGCACGCTGATCGCGCCCAGGGCCACCGTCGCCCAAAAGGCCGCTACCCACTGGGGCACGTTGCGCGCGGCGATTGCCACGCGGTCACCGCGCGCAAGGCCCAACTCGTTCAGACGCGCCGCCACGGCTCGGACCGTGGCGTAGTGCTCGTCAAAGGTGTAGCGCTGGTTCTCGTAGACGAGGAAGTCCGCCGGGCCGTGGCGGCGCGACATCTCGAGAACCTGGGACAGGTTGCGTGGCGCGTTCTTCCACACCGTCATGTCGACGCCACCGACGCGCGCGCGGGTCGTTTCGAACATCTGGCCCGGCGCGGTCATCGCCGCCGTCGCGGCGCTCAACGTCAAAGGCGAGTCGCTCACGCGCTGGGGGGAGGATCGCCCGGTCGAAAGAGGGTGTCTCGGTAGTGCGCGAGCTCGGCGACGGACTCGCGGATGTCATCGAGGGCCCGGTGCGCCGAGACCTTCTCCGGGCGCGCTGCGAGCACGGACGGCTGCCAGCGCTTGGCTAGTTCCTTGATCGTGGACACGTCAACGTTGCGGTAGTGGAAGAACGCCTCCAGATTCGGCATGTACTGCTGGAGAAATCGCCGATCCGTTCCGATTGAGTTGCCGCACAGCGGCACACTGCCGGCTTCGCTGATGTACTCGCGCAGGAAGGAGAGAGTACGCGACTCGGCATCGGGAATGGAGACGGTGGAGGCCCGCACTGCTTCCAGGAGCCCGGAGCCGGTGTGCATCTCCGTCACGAAGTCGCCCATCTCGGCCAGCTGATCCTCGCTCGCGTGGATGACGAGGTCAGGTCCCTCGGCGATGACGTTGAGGTGATCGTCCGTGATCAACGTGGCGATCTCGACGATCACGTGCCGCTCGGGCTCCAGGCCCGTCATCTCCAGGTCGATCCAGGCGAGCATGCTTCGACACTAGTGACATCGCCGACGCGCACTAGGGTGCGCGCATGGAAATCCTTGCCACGAGGTTGCACCCGGATGCGGTGCTGCCCGGGACCGCCCACGACGGCGACGCCGGGTGGGATCTGGTGGCTGTCGAGGGGGTGCGCCTTCGCGCCGGGGGAGGGCGGGCCTTGGTGGGGACCGGGCTAGCCGTTGCCATTCCCGAGGGCTTCGCCGGCTTCGTGCTGCCGCGCAGCGGCCTGGCCGCGCGTCACGGCGTGACCTGCGTGAACGCCCCCGGCCTGATCGACAGCGGCTATCGCGGCGAGCTGCGGGTGGCTCTCGTGAACCTGGACCCGAGTGAGGACTACGACGTGGCGCCGGGTGACCGCGTCGCCCAGCTCGTCGTTCTCGAGCTCGCTCGTTTCAGCATCACCGTCGTGTCTGCGCTGCCCGACAGTCATCGAGGCGATGGGGGCTTTGGCAGCTCGGGTCGCTAGCGTGCGCACAGTGCGCGTCGGCTACACTGGTTCGCACGCGGACGTAGCTCAGTTGGTAGAGCGCGACCTTGCCAAGGTCGAGGTCGCCGGTTCGAGCCCGGTCGTCCGCTCCAGGGGGCTCGGGCCCCGCAGATCACGACGAAGCCCCGGTCGTTGCGACCGGGGCTTCGTCGTGGGTGATCGCATCCAGTTCCAGCTCGGCGAGCCGGGCGCCGTGATGCGTACGCTGGGATCAGGGAGGCGAGCGTGATCCACGCGTCCATGGAGCCATTCGTGAGAGAGGCCCGGCAGGTGCCGCGGCCTCATCCGTCGAGCATGACGCCCGATGAGCGTCGGGACTGGTACCGCGAGCAGGCCGGCTTCTTGTGGCCAGCCCCGGAGCCACTGCCCGAGGTGCGCGAGGTCTTGCTCGAGGTCCAGGGCCGACGTCTGCGCGCGCGCCTGTACGTGCCTGAGTCGGACCACGAGCGGGGCCTGGTGGTCTTCTGCCACGGGGGCAGCTTTGTGGCGGGCGACCTCGACACTCACGACGGACTCTGCCGGCGCCTGGCGGCCGACACGGGCTGGCGCTTCCTGTCTCTGGAGTATCGTCTCGCCCCCGAGAACCCGTTTCCGGCGGGTCTTGATGACGTACGCGAGGCGATCGTTGTCATCAGCGCGCGCCGGGGCGACTTCGCGTCGCGCGACGCCGCGCTCGTGGTGATGGGCGACTCGGCGGGCGCGACGCTGGCCACGGTGGCGCTCACCCAGCTGCGCGGTCGGGACCTAGGCGTGAAGGCCCAGGTCCTGCTCTATCCGACGATGGGTCCTGACCTGCTCACTGACTCCGGGCACGCCTATCACTCCGGCTACCTGCTCGACGTCGAGCACCTGCGCTACGACTACGGCCAATACCTAGCTGATCAGGTCCTGGAGACGGACGAACGGGTATCGCCCCTGCTGAGCCGTGATCTAAGTGGTGTGCCGCCCGCGATCGTCGTGGTCGCTGAGTGCGACCCGCTGCGTGACGAGGCGGTGGCCTACGCCGGCCTGCTCGAGCACTTCGGAGTGCCCGTGGAATTACTGGAGGCTCACGGGATGCTGCACGGCTTCCTTCGCCTGGGTGGAGTGGTTCCGGAGGCACTGTCCATTGTCGACGATCTGGCGGCGCACTTGGCTCGACTCCTGCCTGACTCCTCTAGCCCCGGCGCGGTGGACTAGTTTTTCTTTCCAGTTCGTCGATGGCGAACCAAGCAGATCAAGGGGATTCAATGAAGGTATCTACTAGGGCGCACGGTGTCATGGCTGCCGGTGCGATGGTCGCCTTGGTGCTCTCGTCGGGCATCCCGGCGGGCGCCGCGACCAGCGTCAACGCCGCGGCGGCCAAGCTCGTGCCGGCGGCGTACAAGCACATCACGCTGCAGGTGGCCACGGACGCGACCTACCCGCCAGATGAGTACATGAAGGGCAACACGATGGTCGGCTTCGACGTCGACCTGATGAACGCCTTGGCCGCGACGCTGGGAATCAAGGTCAAGGAAAACAACGTGACCTTCGACAACATCATCGCGGGCATCAAGTCGGGTCGCTACCAGATCGGCAACTCGTCCTTCACGGACACCAAGGCCCGTCAGGGCTCCGTGAACTTCGTCGACTACTTCCAGGCGGGCGAGGGCGTCTACGCCAACGCCGGCTCGAAGGTGAAGTTCACCGGTCTCAAGAGCCTGTGCGGCCTCAAGGTCGCCGTCGAGACCGCGACGGTGGAGCAGTCCGACGCCCAGACCACCGCCAAGAGCTGCCCGGCGAGCAAGAAGCTGACCGTGCGCACCTTCTCGACCCAGACGGCGGCGAACCTCGCCGTGTCCTCGGGTCAGGCGGACGTCGGATTCTTGGACAGCCAGGTTGCCGGCTGGGTCGTCGCCCAGTCCCACGGCAAGTTCAAGCTCGTGGGCAACGCGGTGAACGTGGCGCCCTACGGCATCGCCACGGCCAAGTCCGCCGCCGGTCACGGACTCGCTCTGGCCCTGCAAGCTGCACTGAAGGTCCTCGTGGCCAACGGCACCTACAAGAGCATCCTGGCCAAGTGGGGCGTCCAGGCGGGAGCGATCGCGCCCGCCAAGATGGTCCTGAACGGAGCGTTGTCCTAGGTCGGTTGTAGTAGAACGTCTCGCATGGTGACGAACGGGGACGACGAGGTCGAAGTCGTCCCCGTTCGTCATGTCGGGCGCTGGATCGGGGCCCTCGTGGTTGCCCTGGTGCTGGCGATGCTGGTGCACACGGTGGTCTTCTCCAAGGCCAGCGGGGGCACCTCGTCACGCTTTGGCTGGGCCATCGTCTTTCACTACTTCACCACGCGTGAGGTTCTCGACGGCCTGGCGTTGACGCTCGAGCTCACCGCGCTGGCGATGACGATCGGCATCGTCCTAGGCATGATCATCGCGATCATGCGCCTGTCGCACAACCGCCTGGTGTCGGGTACCGCCTGGTCCTACGTGTGGTTCTTCCGCGGGACCCCGGTCTACGTTCAGCTGCTGTTCTGGTTCAACATCGCGGCGCTCTACAAGACGGTCACGATTGGTGTTCCGTTCATGAACGTCACCTTCCTGCACCTGGACCTGGTGGCCTTCTTCACCCCGTTCCACACGGCCATGGTCGGCCTGGGTCTGAACGAGGCGGCCTACATGTCCGAGATCGGCCGCTCCGGACTCATCTCTGTGGACGAGGGCCAGATCGAGGCGGCCACGTCGCTGGGCATGACCCGCTCCCAGACCCTGCGACTGGTTATCCTGCCCCAGGCGATGCGCGTCATCATCCCGCCCACGGGCAATGAGGTGATCTCGATGCTCAAGACAACGTCGCTGGCGATCGCCGTTAGCGTCACGGAGCTGTTGACCGCCGTCACCAACATCTACTCGGCCAACTACGAGATCATGCCCCTGCTGCTCGTGGCGAGTCTCTGGTACTTGATCGTCACCACGATCCTCTCGATTGGCCAGTACTACGTGGAACGCCACTACGCCAAGGGCGCCCTGCGCACGCCCCCGCCCACGCCGCTGCAACGTCTGCGCCAGGACGTGCGGGGCGTCGCATCGAAGATGCGCTCGCCGCGTCGCGTGCGCCCGAAGGCCGCGGCGTGAGCACGATGACTCCTGCCGTGGCGATGGTGGAGGCCCGGGGCGTGCACAAGTCCTACGCGGGCGTCGAGGTGCTGCGCGGCGTCGACCTGACGGTGCAGCGCGGTGAGGTCACCTGTCTCATCGGGCCCTCCGGCTCCGGCAAGAGCACGCTGCTGCGCTGCATCAATCACCTGGAAAAGCACGACGCCGGCGAGCTGCGCGTCGACGGGCACCTGGTGGGCTACGAGCTGCGCGACGGCAAGCTCTACGAGCGCAACAACAAGCAGATCTGCGCTGAGCGCTCGCGGATCGGGATGGTGTTCCAGCGCTTCAACCTCTTCCAGCACCTGACCGTGCTCGAGAACATCACCATCGGCCAGGTCAAGGTGCGCAACGTCAGCGCCGCGGCCGCTACCCAGCGCGCGCGCGAGCTGCTGGCTCGGGTGGGCCTGGACGCGAAAGAGGAGAACTACCCGAGCCAGCTTTCGGGTGGACAGCAGCAACGCGTGGCCATCGCGCGAGCCCTGGCCATGGAGCCGAAGCTCATGCTCTTCGACGAGCCGACGTCGGCACTCGATCCTGAGCTGGTCGGCGAGGTGCTCGACGTGATGAAGGACCTCGCCAGGTCCGGCATGACGATGGTGGTCGTCACCCACGAGATGGGCTTCGCGCGCGAGGTGGCCGACACTCTCTACTTCCTGGATCAGGGCGTGATCGAGGAGTCCGGAGATCCGCGCGAGGTCCTGGCCAATCCCCAGTCGGCACGTCTGCGCAGTTTTCTCTCCAAGGTCCTCTGATGGCCTGGGACCTCGACCCACGCAACGTCGGCACCGGCTTGCCTCTGGAAGGCGTGCGCGTGTTGGACTTCTCGCGCGTACTCGCGGGTCCCTTGTGCGCGCAGATCGCCGGTGACCTCGGCGCGGACGTGATCAAGATCGAGGGACCCGACGGCGACCCCGTGCGGGCCCTGGCGCCGCCACGCTTTGGCGAGGACGCCACGTACTACCTCGCGGTCAACCGGCATCGGCGCAACGTGGTGGCGGACCTGCGCGACGCCGAGGACTTCGCCCGGGTCGTCGCCCTGGTGCGCGAGGCGGACGCGGTCGTGGACAACTTTCTGGCCCACCAGAGGGCCGCGCTGGGATTCGAGCGCCTCCGCGAGGCGAACGCGGACTGCGTATGGGTGAGCGTGACGCCCGCCTCGAGCGGCGGACCCCTGGCTGACCAGCCGTCCTTTGACTTGTTGGCCCAGGCGGGCTCGGGCCTGATGGCCGTCACGGGGGAGGCCGGCCGGGCCCCGATGAAGGTGGGTGCGCCGCTGGCCGACGTGGTGACGGGTCTGTACGCGGCCGTGGGTCTGCTGACCGGGCTCTACGCGCGCCTCGCGGGACGACCCGGGCGCCGCTTCGAGGCGCCGCTACTGGAGTCGACGATGACGGCCCTCGTCAATCAGGCCCAGGGTTTCCTGTCCACGGGGGTCGAGCCGGCGCGCCAGGGCAACGACCATCCCTCCATCGCGCCCTACGGGCCGGTGACCACGGCCGACGGCTACCTGCTCCTGGCGGTGGGAACTGACGCGCAGTACGCGCGTCTGGTGCAGGTCCTCGGAGAGAAGAGTCTGGCCGATCACTCGCGCTGGTCGAGCAACGCGGTGCGCGTCGCCGAACTGGGCGCGCTGTCCCAGGAGTTGAACCGGATCTTCGCGCGGCGTACGACGGCGGCGTGGTTGGACGTGTTGGGCCCGGCCGGGATTCCTCATGGTCCGATCAACTCCGTCGCCGATGCGTTCGCCCAACCGCAGATCGCCGCGGGTGACTTCGTCGCCACGATGGACGCGCCGGGCGGTCGTACCCGTACCATGCGCAGTCCGCTGTTGATCGACGGCGTGCGCCCGCCGATTCGGCGCGGCCCGCGACGTCTGGGCGAGGACCGCGACGAGATCTTCTCCTAGGCGCTCGCGAGTGGCGGGCCATCGAACGAGTCACGTCGAGCGAACTCCGCGACGGGACGCCGACGCAGGCGTCGCCGGCGCTCGCCGGGATGCCCCAGGGCCACTATCGCCGCGACCGCCCAATTCGCTGGCAGATGCAGGGCCGCGACCAGTGTGGCCTCGTTGCGGATGGCCACGGTCGTCATGACCCCGCCGAGGCCGTGCTCGCGCGCGGCGAGGAGAATCGACCAGACGAAGGGGTAGATCGACGCACCGCCCACCAGCTGGTGGCGCTCGAGGTCACGGTCCGTGGCCGCCAGCGTGGCGAGGTCCACGGCGACGACAATCAGAACGGGCGCGCGATCGAGACTCTCGGCGAATCCCTCGGGGCGTGACAGGTCGATCGCGTCCTCGCGGCGTGCGGCGGCGGCGCGACGCTCCTCCTCGTCGGCGAGCGGGCTGAAGGCGACGAGCCCAGCGAGGCCGTGCGCGACGTAGTCGTGCCAGGCGTCCAGGTACGCGTCGCGCACCGCACGGCGCACGCTGGCGTCCTCGAGGACGATCGCGCGCCAGCCCTGGCGGTTGCCCCCGGAGGGCGCGAAGCGGGCCGTGTCGAGTATCTCGTACACGACCGCCGGCTCGACGGGCTCGCCAGTGAAGCTCCGGATGGCCCCGGTGCTCGTGAGGGCCTCGTGCAGCTGCATGGCGTCAGGCGTCGCGGCGCACGAGCAACGTGGTGCCGATGGCCGTCGTGAGCGCTACGTAGACCACCAGGAGCGTCACCGCGACACCGGGTGAGAACAGGTCCAGTCGCGGCGCCGATGACATCATCGCGCGACCCAACTCGGACGGCAGGTACTTGGAGGCTGCGCTCTGCCAACTCGCCGGCAGGAGCAGCATGACGATGGGCAGGACCATCAGTAGCGACGTGAAGGTGGAGATCGCCGCGGCGCTGTGGCGCAAGATGAGACCGAGAGCGAATCCCCAGACGCCCAGCAGGGTCAGATAGAGGCCCCCGAGCAGTACGGCACGCAAGACGCCGCCCGTGGCCAGCGACGCCGTCGGCACGACACCCGCGAAGATCGACTGACCGAGTAGAAAGGCACCGACGCACACGAGCTCGGCCACGACCAGGAGCGTCAGAACCAGCACCACCAGCTTGGCAGCGACCAGGAGGCCCCGACGCGGCACGGCGGCCAGGGTGGTGCGGATCGAGCCCGAGCTGTACTCGCTGGTGATGAACTGGGTCCCGATCACGCCGGTGGCGAACTGGGCGAACAGCGTGCCACCCAGACTCGTCGAGACCGGATCGAACGTGAGCTTGGCGATGGGATCCATCTGGTCCCAGTGCCCGCGTATCGCAGTAGCGATCAGCGCCCCGAGGCCGATCGTCAGACCCACCGTGACGAGCAGGCCCGTGAGGGTGGAGCGAACGCTGCGGAACTTGATCCACTCGGATCGCACCACGCTGGGTAGCGACAGCCCGCTCACGAGTCTGACCTCGTTGCTCCGTACTGCACGGCATCGGCGGTGAGCTCCATGAAGACCTCTTCGAGCGAGGCCCGCTGCGGCGTCAGTTCGCTGACGGCAACGCCCAGGCTCAGGGCGAGATCGCCAATCTCGGATCCACTCGCGCCGCTCACTTCGAGTCCGCGCTCACTGACCATGACGCTGGCGCCGCGCTCTCGCAGCGACGTCGTCAAGCGCGCATCGTCACGACTCGACACGAAGACGCTGCCGCTCGCGTGTCGTGTGAGCTCATCGACCGAGCCCTGGCTGATCAAGTGGCCACGGCCGATGACGACAATTTGATCGGCGCTAAGGGCCATTTCGCTCATCAGATGAGAGCTGACAAAGACGGTGCGTCCCTCCCGAGCGAGCGTGGCGAAGAGGTCCCGAATCCAGCGGATACCTTCGGGATCAAGCCCGTTGACCGGCTCATCGAAGAGCAGAACGCCGGGGTCCCCGAGGAGTGCCGCGGCGATGCCGAGACGTTGGCTCATCCCGAGCGAGAAGCCGCCCACGCGTTTGTGGGCCACGCTCGCGATGCCGGTCTGCTCCAGCACCTCGTCAACGCGTGAGGTGCTGATGCGGTTGGACGCGGCCAGGGCCAGGAGATGGTTGCGCGCGCTGCGCCCGGGGTGCACACCCTTCGCGTCGAGGAGGGCTCCAACCTCTCGCAGGGGAGCGGGGAAGTCATGGTAGGAGCGACCGTTGATGCTCACGCTGCCCCGGGTCGGCCGGTCCAGTCCCAGGACTACGCGCATGGTGGTCGTCTTGCCGGCCCCGTTGGGACCCAGGAAGCCCGTCACGCGTCCTGATTCGACGTCGAAACTCAGATCGTCGACCGCGACGTTGTCACCGAAGCGCTTGGTCAGGTGGTCGACACGCAGCATGTCTACGTGAGACTAGCCAGTCGCGCTGCGCCGGTTTCGGTCGTCACCCTCGGGCGTGCCGGCATGACGCGCACGTGCCGGAGATCGCGACGTGATGGCGGTCTAGTTCGAAACCGTACTCCTCGAGCAGCGTGCGGCTGAGCGCGTCGAAGTGGCCCGCCGGGATCTCCAGCGTGACCCCGCAGCCAAGGCAGACCAGGTGCCCGTGGGCGCGACCGGTGAGGTGGTAGACCGCCGCTGCGTGACCCAGGTGAGAGTGCTCGACCAGCCCGAGCTCTTCGAACTCGTCGAGCAGCCGGTATACCGTCGAGGGGCTCACGTCGGGCTCGTCGCGCTGCACGAGCGCGGTGAGCTCGTCGGCGCTCAGGTGCTCGCGGGCCGCCACGAGCACCTCGATGAGGCGACGCTTGGCCACCGTGACCCGTCGGCCCGCCGCGCGAATGTCCGCGATGATCTCGTCGGCGGCCGGTGATACGTCGGGCACCCCGTCAGCCTAGGTCTGGCTCATCTGGCGTCCCGGGCCCTACGCTCAAGGAATGAAGTCTCCCGCCGTCATGGTCACACCCGAACGGGCCCTGGCGGGGCGTCTCGAGCCGATCGTCGTCGCGCGCCCGCATCTCGTTCTCGGCGTTGCGCTGGATGAGCGGCCTCTCAACAGCGAGACCGCCTACGTGGCCATGGGCTGCTTCTGGGGGGCCGAACGAGCGTTCTGGGGCCTCGAAGGAGTCCTCGTGACGGCCGTCGGCTACCAGGGCGGCTTCACGCCGAACCCGACCTATGAGGAGGTCTGTACTGGCCTCACGGGACACGCGGAGTCCGTCAAGGTGGTCTTCGACCCTCGGCGGCGTTCCTATGCGCAGATCCTGGCCCACTTCTTCGAGAACCACGATCCGACCCAGGGCTTTCGTCAGGGGGCTGACGTGGGTACTCAGTATCGCAGTGCGATCTTCACCACGAGCGAGCAGCAGGCGAGCGTCGCACGTGAGGTGCGGGCCCTGTACGCCACCCGACTGGCCGACTCGGGCTACGGGCCCGTGACCACGCAACTGGAGCCCGCCGGGCCGTTCTACTTGGCAGAGGAGTACCACCAGCAGTACCTCGAGGCGAATCCCGCTGGCTACTGCGGTCTGGGCGGCACCGGAGTCAGCTGTCCGGTGGGCTTGGGGATCTAGTCGCTGAGCGCGCGCAGGATCAGCTCGGCCTCACGCACCATCGAGGTCACGATCTGTCCGGCTGGAACCAGAGAGCCAATGGCGCCAACGGCCTGTCCGGCGGGGTACGCCTCGCGACTTGGCACGACGCCTGACGTGGATTCGTCACCCCCCAGATGGAACGTGCCATCGCGCATCGATACCGCCAGCTGCTCCGGAAACGGCCGTAGCAGGCTCGGCTCGGCTTCGTAGATCGCGGTCACGTCATTGCGGATCACCCGCATGGGCTTGCCGCTGTAGGCCCGAGAGATGATGGTGGCGTCCTCGTGACTCGACAGCAGCGCGTCCTTGAAGCCCATGACGGCGCGCGCCTCGGGTGTGGCGATGAAGCGAGTACCTACCCAGACACCGTCGGCGCCGAGTGCGAGCGCCGCCGCGAGGCCCCGCCCGTCGAAAATGCCGCCCGCGGCTACGACGGGGATCTGAGCGCCGACGGCGTCGACGATCATGGGTACCAGCGGCAGGGTCGCCACCTGCCCGGTGTGCCCGCCGGCTTCGGTCCCTTGGGCGACCACGACATCGCAACCCGCGTCCAGGGCCCGCCGGGCGTGCTCGACCTTGCCGCACAGGGAGATGACGAGAACGTCGTGGCGGTGACACAACGCGATGACGTCACCCGGCACGCCCAGCCCGGCGACGAACGCGCTGGCCCCGCCCTCGATGAGAATCTCGACGTTGCGCTGCAGCGTGTCGGGAAAGGCAGTGAGCAGATCCACGCCGAAGGGGTGAGACGTGAGGCCGCGCGTGGCAGCCACCTCCTCGACCAACTGGTCACTCGTCATTGTGGACGCCCCCAGGCAGCCGTAGCCACCGGCCTCGGAGACGGCAGCGGCGAGTCGGTGATACGCGACGCCCCCCATTCCGGCCAGCATCACGGGATGCTCTACGCCCAGTCGCTCGGTCAGTCGCGTCTTCATCCGGCCTCCTTGGGTGAGCGATGGTTGCTCGAGCGCAACAGTACGACGCCGAGTGCGGCCGCGAGCACCGATGCGGCTATCAAGCCGAGATCCAATGCGGCGTACGTCGGACCCGAGGGCCGGAACAGTCGCCCCGCAAAGAGAAGCGGGACCGTGAGCCCGATCGCGCAGAGCACGCTGGCGCCGAGCAGGGCGAGTCCAGTTGCCGAGCGCGGCACGTGCGCGCCGAGACGGCGAGCCAGGGCCACGCCGGTGCTGATGCCGGCCGACTTGCCGACCAGTCGGGCGAGCACGATGACGCCGATGATCACGAGCGAGGTACGACTGGACACGCCCGTCCAGTCCACTCCGCAAAAACTCAGAGCGAAGAGGGGAAGAACGAGCACTACTGCCAGCCGGGTCACGGCGCGCTCAAGTCGGATCGATCGATGAGCGTCGAACGGCACGACGAGCGCCCCGAGGATCCCGGCGAGTGGTGGCTCAACGCCGGCCCGGGCCAGCGAGAGCCACAGGATCGCGACGAGGGCCACGCGAGCGGAGGTGCTGGTGAGCCGGTGCGAGGTCAGCGCAGCGAGTGATGCGAGCGCCGCCGTGGTCAGCAGGGCCCACACGCTGACTGGCCCGACGCCGGTGCCCGCGAGGATGGCAACGCTGAGAACGTCATCGGTAATGGCGAGAGTCAGAAGGAAGGGTCGCAGTCCGGCGACCGCCGTCGATCCGGCAAGGGAGAGGATGGCCAAACTGAATGCGATGTCTGTCGCCATCGGCACGCCCCAGGCGTGAGTCAGGGACGTGACGTTGCTTGCCCTCCCGATGACGAGAACGATCAGTGCGGGTCCGATCATCCCGCCCATCGCCGCGAGGATCGGTGCGAGGGCGTGGCGCGATTGGCGGAGCGATCCGTGGTGCCGCTCGCGCACGAGCTCGAGGCCGATGCCGAAGAAGAAGATTGTCATCAATCCCGTGCCCACGAAGTCGCGCCAGGACCGCAGAACGCCGGTGGACAGCGATGACGGCCACCACGTCATGGCTCGCTGGTAGGACTCGCCGTCAAAGCCCGACCACGCAATCGCCGTCAGCGCTCCCATGCCCAACGTGATCGCCGCAGCGTAGTCATGATCGATGAGGTGCGCGATGGCGCCCGAGGTGCGCCGGGCCATGTTTCGACACTACTGGGGCCGCGTGATTCATTCGTGTGGCCGATAAGATCCCCGCACCGTGCCGCCGCTATCAGAGTAGAAGCGAGGAAGTGGGCGTGACAGATCCCGTCGTAACCAGCCTGCCCAAACGAGAGCTCCATTTCGTGTTTGGCGCCCTCATGCTCGGCTTGCTCCTCGCCGCGTTGGACGGGACCATCGTGGCCACGGCGCTGCCCACGATCGTGGGAGACCTGCACGGTGCCAATCATTTGAGCTGGGTCGTCGTCGCGTACCTTCTGGCGTCCACGGTGAGTACGCCGCTGTGGGGAAAGCTCGGCGACCTGCACGGGCGCAAGGTCTACTTCCAGGCCGCGATTGTCCTGTTCCTGATCGGTTCGATTCTGTGCGGATTCGCAACGTCGATGTTCTTGCTCATCCTGTTTCGTGCGCTTCAGGGTCTCGGCAGTGGTGGACTGATGGTCGGCAGCCAGGCGGTGATTGCTGACATCGTTCCCCCGCGAGAGCGCGGTCGCTACGCGGGGTTCTTCGGTGCTGTCTTCGGCGCCGCCACCGTCATCGGGCCCCTGCTCGGCGGCTTCATTGTCGAGTACTGGAGCTGGCGCTGGATCTTCTTCGTGAACGTGCCCATCGGCATGGTGGCCCTCGTCGTCACCGCCGCTGTGCTTCCGAGTGCGGGTGAACGGCGCAGTCACGTCATCGACTGGGCCGGCATCGTGACGCTGACGGTGTCGGCGTCGGCGCTGATTCTCTTCACCTCGCTCGGGGGCACCTCGTTCGCGTGGCTGTCGCTGCCGTCGGTGTCTCTTGCCGCAGTGGGCGTACTCGCCGCGGTCGTCTTCGCCGGCGTCGAGCGTCGCTCGCCCGAACCGATCCTGGCGCCGCACCTCTTCCGGAATCGGGTCTTTGGCTCAGGATCCGCCATCGGATTCGTGGTGGGCTTCGCAATGTTCGGTGCGATGACCTTTCTGCCCCTCTTCTTCCAGGACGTGCGGGGCGCGTCGCCAACTAATTCGGGACTGCGACTGATCCCGATGATGGTGGGACTGTTCGTATCCTCGATTGCCGTGGGTCAGTTTGTCTCACGCGGCGGGAAGTATCGCCCTTATCCCATCGCCGGCACGATCGTGATGACCGTGGGACTCGCTCTGTTGTCGACGATCGGCATCAGCACCTCAAATTCTCTGATGTCGCTCTACATGGTGATTCTCGGGGTGGGCCTCGGCCTCGTCATGCAGATTCTGATCACCGCAGTCCAGAACGCGGTTGCCCCGTCGGACATCGGCGTCGCGACGGCGGGAGCGAACTTCTTTCGCTCCATCGGGGGCTCTTTCGGTACGGCGGTCTTCGGCGCTCTGTACACGAATGACCTGCCACGCGAGTTGGCTAAATCCTTTGCTGGCCATTCGATAAGTGGCGCGCATCTGTCGCCCTCGTCGTGGACGCCGGAGATCCTGCGTACCCTGCCGCCGGCCGAGCTGGCGCGCATACTGCACGCCATCGCGGGCACGATCCAGCACGTCTATCGGTGGGCGACGCCGGTTGGAGCCCTGGCCATTTTGCTGTCCTTGACGCTGCCGGAGGTGAAGCTCCGCACGAGTCTGCACCCAGTCAGCGAGGAGATTCCGCTGTCGAACGTGGATCCCCTGGCCTGAAAAAGCGATGCCCCGACCGCGGGGCCAAGACGGTACGATGAAGCCAGGAACAGAGGCCAGGAGGAGGGCGATGCCACTTTCGGAACATGAGCAGCGCATCCTGGCTGAATTGGAGGAGTCGCTCTCCAAGCAGGATCCACGCTTCGCAAAGAGTGTGAGGACCACCAACGTGTACGCGCACGGCGGGCGTCGCGTCCGGTGGGGGGTGGCGGGTTTCGTCGCCGGCCTGGCCATCTTGGTCCTGACGTTCTCGTACTCGGTGATCATCGGGTTGCTGGGTGTCGCCCTGATGTTCGTCTCGGCCGTCGTGGTCGAGCGCAACGCGCGCCTGATCGGACGTGCCTCGTGGCAGGACTTCACGCGCGCTCCACGCAGCGATGAGGCCCGTGGCGCGCATCCTTCCCGGGCGGGCTCGCTGCGCGAGTGGCTGTCGCGTCAGCGTCGCAAGGGCGAATGACCTCGATGGTGTCGCTCGACTTCACGGGCGCCCGGGAGTGACGCCGCCTGACCATAGCGTTGCGCCGCCACGGCGAGGTGCACTGCCGCGCATCGAGGGACTCGTGGGCTACGTGATGGGTCATCCGGGCGATGCGTGGTGCATGTGTCGCGCAGGCTGGCGTTTGCGGCGCAGTGGGTGGTGGCGCTCGTCGCCATTTCTGCCGGTGCCCGACGAGCGCTACTGGCGCTTTCGAGTCGCCACGGTTCAGGGCGATGCGAACGGTCGACTTCGGGCCGATGAGGTTGCCGCGGCCGCCAGATGGGCGATGAGCCAAATGCGAGGGCGATAGGTTTCACCCATGGGGCGAGTCCTCCTGCTGAACGCCACGTATGAGCCGCTCCAACTGGTGAGCGAGCGCCGCGCGGTGGTGCTCATGTTGGCGGGTCGTGCCGAGGCCGTGGCGGTGCCGGACGAACCCGTGGTGTGCCGCTCCGCGACCTTGGCGGTTGCCATCCCCTCGATCGTCCGGCTCCACGACATGGTGCGACTTCCGGCCAAGGTCCGCACGCCGCCTCTCACCCGTCGTAGCCTCTTGCTGCGCGACAGCTACCGCTGCGCGTACTGCCTCGAGCAGGCCGACACTATCGACCACGTGGTGCCGCGCAGTCGTGGTGGTCGTCACGAGTGGACGAACGTGGTCGCGGCCTGCAAGCGGCATAATCTGCAGAAGGGCGATCGGCTCCTCGAGGAGCTCGGGTGGCGACTGCACTTCGAACCGCGCATTCCCGATGGGCCCTGGTGGCGTTGGCGACATTTGCCCGACCCTGACCCGCTCTGGGCGCCCTTTCTTCCGCGCGCTTCGTGAGCGTGACGGATCTCTACGACTACGACGCACTGCGCGCTCAAGCCTCGCCGAGCGTGAGCGTGGTGCTCCCAAAGCGCACGCTGCTGGTGCTCGGTTCCAGCCAGAACGAGACGATCCTGCGTGCTGACTGTCACGCCGAGCGACGACGTCGCCGCGGGGGAGGCGGAGTCGTGCTGACGGGCCCGGGTGACCTCTGGGTGGACTTCTGGATTCCGAGCAGTGACCCGCGGTGGCGTCCGGATAGCCGCGGTGCCGCGATCCTGGTGGGCGAGTGGTGGGCGGAGGCGCTTGGCGCAGCCGAGGTCGCCGCGCGGGTTCATCGCGAGGGCCTCGCGGGAGACGCGGGCCATCGACTCGTCTGCTTCGCCGGGGCGGGCCCCGGAGAGGTCTTCCTCGGGCCGCGCAAGATCGTCGGCGTGACCCAGTGGCGCGTGCGCGAGGGAACCTTCCTGTCGAGCATCGTTCCTTCTCGCTCGGCGAGGGAGATCCTCTCGTGTCTCAGCGAGGTTCCCGACGGCCTCGAGGACGTCCTCGATCACCACACGACCCACAGTCTGGCGCTGACGTCGGCCGTCGTCACGCGGCTCGTGGAGCTCTCGGGTCCGTGGGCCCGCGGGCTCGCCCCACACCTGTAGATCGCGCGCACCGCTCCCGAGCGAGCGGCGTCTGATCCTGCGTCCACTTTCCCATTGAGCCTCGTCACGCCTGGTGCGCGGCGGGGCTCGTTTTGCTGACTTTGTGGCGACAACGGGTGGATTTTGGTGGAAAGTGGTGTATTGTGTCACGAAGTGGGGGCCAAATCCCCCGGGGAGGCGCTGATGCTCGGGTTCGTTGGTCAGTTCCAGCACTCGCTGGATGCCAAGGGCCGCCTCATCCTGCCCGCGCGCTTTCGCCCCGAGTTCGAACGCGGTGGCCACGTGAGTCCGAACAGTGAGGGGTGCGTGGCGCTGTGGACCCCGAGCGAGTTCGCTCGTCAGAGCGAGGAGCGCCTGGCTCAAGCCCGCACCGGAGGCTCCGCGGAGCGCCAGGCGGCGCGCTACTGGGCCGCGAACTCTTCGGACGTCGAGTTCGACCGGCAGGGCCGCTTCGCCCTGCCCGCCACGATTCGCGCCTACGCCGAGTTGGAGGGCGACGTCCTGGTCGTCGGCGCCCTCGACCACGTCGAGTTGTGGGCGCCCGCGACCTTTGAGCGAATGGTCGGCCCGGCGGAGGGTCTCTTCCGGCGGGGTGACGACGAGTGAAAGGAGTTGTGAGTCCGTCAAGGACCACGTGCAGCCGGTCAAGCCTGAGCGCGGAGAATGCTTCCTCCTCCGCCCGTGTTCGCGCGCTCGAGGTTGACCGGCTGCAGATGGCCCCTGACAACTACCACGTACCTGTGCTCGTCGAGGAGATCGTCGAGCTCTTCGCCGGCCTGGAGGCTGGCGTGGTGGTTGACGCCACCTTGGGTGGCGCCGGGCACGCGGCGGCGATTCTCACGGCCAACGGTCGTGTCCGCCTGGTGGGCATCGATCGGGACCCGGAGGCCCGCGCCGCCGCGGTGGAGCGCCTGGCGCCCCTTGGCGACCGCGTCGTCATCGTGGATGCGTCCTTCTCCGACCTGGCTCGGGTGCTGGCCGAGCAGACCGAGTTCCTGCGTGAGGAGCCGATTGTGGGCATCCTCATGGACCTGGGCGTCTCCTCGCACCAGCTGGATGAGCCACAGCGGGGCTTCTCCTTCCGCGCGGATGCGCCCCTCGACATGCGCATGGACCCCACTCGTGGTCCTTCGGCTGCTGAGTACCTAGCCGACGTGGAGGAGATCGAACTGGTCCGGCTCCTGCGTGAGAACGGCGAGGACCGCTTCGCGCGGGCTATCGCCCGCGCCATGTTGGAGGATCAGCCATCGACGACCTTCGAACTCAATGCGTCAGTGGAGAGGGCGGTGCCCGCGTCGGCGCGTCGGCGCGGCCACGTGGCAACGCGCGTGTACCAGGCCCTGCGCGTTGCGGTCAACGAGGAGCAGCAGGAGTTGGAGGTCGGCTTGCGGGCGGCACTCGACGTCCTGGCCGTGGGCGGCGTGATTGCCGTGATCTCGTATCACTCTGGTGAGGACCGGCTCGTCAAGTCGCTCTTCCACGAGGCCGCGACCGGCGGGTGTCACTGCCCGCCGGAACTGGGCTGCGTGTGCGGTGCGCTGCGTCGCTACCGCCTCGCCAAAGCCAGTGCGCGCCTCGCGTCACCCGACGAGATCGCGCTGAATCCGCGAGCGCGATCCGCGCGACTGCGCGTGGCGTATCGGGTGCTGCCGTGAGCGTCATCACTCTTCCCAATCGGGTCGACGCCCCCCGTCGACGCCCCCCGGCCTCGGACCGGCGCCCCCCGGCGCATCGGGCGGGAGCACCGCGACGCAACGCGTTGCGCACCGTGTGGCGCAGCGCGACCGCGACGCGTCGGTCTGGATTGATTGTCCTGGTTGCGCTGGCGATTTGTCTCGCCGGCTCGATGCTCGTGGCCAACCGGCAGGTGGAACTGCACCAACTCCAGACCCAGCTGCTCCAGGTCGAGTCCAATTACGCTCAGCAGGTGGGAAGTCTCGCCAACGCCGCCGCCCCGGGGCAGATCGCCAGGCGCGCGGGTGCCTTGCGCCTGGTCGACCCGCAGACCATCGTGCAGGTCCCGTCCACGCCACTTGATGTTCCGCTGCCCCTGCCGAAGTTCTCGGGTTACGCACCGGCGACATCAAGGACGGCTCGGTGAGCCACGCCACCACGACTCACGCCCGTCGCTCCACGCCCACTCCGCGCCCCACCAGTTCTCGTGCCCGACGACTGAAACTGGTTCGGGGCCTGGCCCTGCTCGCCTTCGTGGCCGCGGCCGGCAACCTCTTCTGGATCCAGGTTCATCAACACGACCGCTGGGCCGCACTCTCGGTGGCTCAAGTCCAGGAGAACATCACCACCAGCGCGCTTCGCGCGGGCATCTACGACCGGTACGGGCAGATCCTCGCCGTCTCGCGACCGACGTCGCTGGTGCTCGCCGATGACTTCCAGATCGCGCACCCCGTGGCGGAGGCCGCCGCAATGTCGCCCCTCGTCAAGGTGCCGGTCGCCAAGCTGACCAAGCTGCTCTCGGAAAAGAACGGCTACGTCATCATCAACAACGCTCTGGACCTGAGCGCGGGGCACCAACTGGCGTCGATGGCCTTTCCCGGCATCGTCGTCGAGAACTCGTCGGTGCGCAGCTATCCGAACGGGACCATCGCGACGTCCTTGATCGGGGGTACGAACGCCGCTGGTGCCGGGTCCGCGGGATTGGAGTACGAGTACCAGTCGCTCCTGGCTGGTCAGAGCGGCATCACTCGCACCTACGTCTCCGCCGGGGGAGTGGCCCTGCCCAGCTCGGCGTCGAGCGTGATTCGCCGTGCGGAGCCTGGGGTCGGACTCGAACTCACGGTGGACACGTCCCTGCAGTTCGTCACCGAGCGCGCCCTGGCTCGTCAGTTGGCCGCCACTGATGCCATCACCGGATGTGCAGTGGTGATGGATGTGAAGACGGGCGAGATTCTCGCTGACGCCTCGCTGGTGAACACCAAGTCCCGAGCCGGCATTCTGGGCCCGGTTCCCGCGTGGGGCCAGAGTGTGGGCGTTCCGGGCATCGAGCAGACCATCAACAACTTGCCCTTCACGCAGGCCTACGAGCCCGGTTCGGTCTTCAAAGTCGTGACTTTCTCGGCCGCCTTGCAGGACGGCGTCATCACGCCCAGTTCCGTGCTGACGGTGCCGAATCACATCGTCGTCGGTGGTCGACTCTTCCACGACGCCGAGAACCATGGACTGGAGCACCTCACCGCCACTCAGGTGCTCGCCCAGTCCTCGAACATCGGTACGTACCTCATCGGTCGTCGTGTCGGTGAGGCGGGACTCCTCGCCCAGGTCGAGCGACTGGGCTTCGGTCAGGTGACGCCCGTGAACTTTCCCGGTGAGACGGCGGGTCTGCTGGTGACGGCGGCCAACTGGTACGGCAGCGACGCCGCCGCCCTGCCCATCGGCCAGGTGGACGCGATTCCGCCGATTCAGGTTCTGGACGCCTACAACACCATCGCCAACGGCGGCGTCTACGTCGCGCCCAAGATCGTGCGCGGATACGTCTACGCGAACGGCACGATGAAGGCCACGACGCCCAGCGCGACTCACGAGGTGCTCTCCCCGAGCGTGGACGCCACCATGATGCGCATGCTCCAGCAGGTCGTCCTGGATGGCACGGGCACGAACGCCGTGATCCCGGGCTACGCGGTGGCCGGCAAGACCGGCACGGCGTCGATCCCGTACCCCGGTAAGGACCTCTTGCTTTCGGGCGCCTACAACGCGACCTTCGTCGGCTTCGCCCCGGCCGAGGCGCCCGTGCTGTCGATGATCGTCGTACTCGAGCGACCGTTGACAACTATCTACGGAGGGTCGGCGGCCGCTCCGGTGTTCCAGCAGGTGATGAGCTACGCCCTGCATCACTACGACATCCCCTCCACGGGCGTCGTGGTGCATCCGCTCAAGGGCGCAGCCTCCATAGCCTCGGACGTGACCTGATGCACCTGGGCGACCTGCTGGACATGCTCTCGCTGGACGTGGCCACCGCGACGCTCGAGATCACGAGCGTCGAGGTCGACTCGCGTCGGTGCATCTCGGGCTCGCTCTTCTTCGCCATGCCGGGCCACGCGGATCACGGTGAGGCCCACGTGAGCGACGCGCTGGGCCGTGGGGCCGTCGCGGTCGTGGCCACCCGGGCCCTGAACGTCAGCGCGCCGGTGGTCGTGGTGCCGGCCAGTCAGCTGCGCGCCCTGCTCGCGGAGTCCTCGGCGGCCATCGTCGGTCACCCGGAGATCGGGCTGGACTTGGTGGGTGTGACGGGCACCAACGGCAAGACGACGGTGACGACGCTCGTCGCCCAGCTCGCACGTCTCGTTGGCTGGAACGGGGCCAACGTCGGCACATTGACCAATGAGCGCACCACGCCCGCGCCCCCCGAGCTCATGCGCACGGTGGCCGGACTGGCCAGCACCTTCGAGCCAGGACTTGCGCACTCCGTACTCGCCCTGGAGGTGTCGAGCCACGCGCTCGATCAGGGGCGCGTCGACGGCCTGCGCTTCTCGGTGGGCGCCTTCACCAACCTGAGCCACGACCACCTCGACTATCACGGCTCCATGGAGGAGTACTTCGCCGCCAAGGCCAAGCTCTTCAGCCCCGAGCGAGCCCAGCGTGCGGTGGTCTGGGTCGACGACCCCTACGGCGAGAGGCTGTTGGACTCGCTGCACATCCCGGTCGTGGCGGTGAGACGTCAGGACGCCGCGGCGGTCGAGACGTCGCTGAGTGGCACCTCCTTCAGCTGGCGGGGCTGGCCGGTGCGCACCGGGCTGATTGGTGGCTACAACGTGGACAACGCCCTCGTGGCGCTCGCCATCGTCTCGGCGCTCGGGGCCCACGACGCCGCACTAGCGGGGGCCATGGAAGCCGTGACGCCGGTGCCCGGCCGCCTCGAGGTGCTCGAGGGCTCCGGGGTGACCGTCGTCGTCGACTACGCGCACACGCCCGAAGGCCTGCGTCGATTGCTGCTGGACGTGCGCGACATGGCGCCTCACGCGCGCGTGACGACGGTCTTCGGTTGCGGTGGCGACCGGGACGTCGCCAAGCGGCCCACCATGGGTCGCGTCGCCAGCGAGCTCTCCGACTTCACCCTTGTGACCTCGGATAACCCGCGACACGAGGCGCCCGATGCCATCATGGATGCCATCATGTCGGGAGTCGTGGACGGGTCGGCGGTGACGCGCGTGGCCGATAGGGGAGCCGCCATCGCTGAGGCTGTCGCGCGTGCGCGTGCCGGGGACGTCGTGGTCATCGCCGGCAAGGGCCACGAGACGTATCAGATCCTCGGTGATGAGAACGTACCCTTCGATGACCGCGCGGTGGCGCGCGAGATGCTGGGGTTGCGCGCGTGCTGAGTCTGATGGAGTCCGGCGGCGTGGCGTTCCTGTGCTCGATCCTCGTGACCCCGCTGTGGATCCGCTTCCTGCGCCGACGCTCGATGGGACAGCGAATCCGTGAGGAGGGACCGGCGACCCATCACGCCAAGGCGGGCACGCCCACCCTCGGCGGGGTCGTGATCGTGGGCGCCGCCGTCGTCGGATACCTGATGGGCCACCTGGGCACCGACGTGGTGTTCACCAGGGCAGGCGTGCTCGTCATGGCGGTGACCATCGCCTCGGGACTGCTGGGATTCGCCGACGACTACATCGGCATTCGCAACGAGCGCAACCTCGGGTTGAACAAGCGCGGCAAGTTCGTCGGCCAACTGCTCATCGCCGGCGCCTTTGCCCTCCTGTCGATCTACTGGGTGCGCACCTCGACGAACCTGTCCTTCACGCGCTTCTCGTTGCCCGGCTGGAACCTGACGGTCCTGGGCTGGCTGATCCTCGCCGTCTTCATCATCGTGGCGACCTCGAACGCGGTCAATCTCACCGACGGCTTGGACGGATTGGCCTCGGGTGCGGCCTCCTTCTGCTTCGGTGTGCTGGCCATCATCGGGTACTGGCAGTTTCGTCACTACTCGATCTACCACCTACACGCGGCGTTGGACATGGGCCTGGTGGCCGTGGGACTGGTGGGAGCCAGCCTGGGATTCCTCTGGTGGAACGCACCGCCGGCGCGCATCATCATGGGCGATACCGGCTCGCTGGCCATCGGCACTTCCCTGGGAGCGCTGTGCCTGCTGATGAACCTCGACCTGCTGCTGCCGGTGCTGGGCGGGCTCTTCGTCGCCGAGACGGCGTCGGTGATCCTCCAGGTGATCAGTTTTCGCGTCTGGGGCCGACGCATCTTTCGCATGGCCCCGTTCCATCACCACTTCGAACTCAAGGGCTGGCCCGAGACGACCGTTCTGATTCGCTTCTGGATCCTGGCGGGCCTTCTGGCCACCCTGGGCCTGGGCATCTACTACGGCGACTTCCTCAAGATCGCCAAGGTGGTCTGAGATGCGACGCGGCGCCACGCGCGTCGAGCAGGTACGAGCGGCTCCGACGGATCGGGCGCGGCCCGCACGCTGGGCCTGGCTGCTGCAGCCCCTGCCGCGCGGGGACGCCAACGGTCGAATGGTCGTGGTCGTCACCACCCTGATGGTCACGTTCGGCACCATCGCGGTGGCCTCGGCCAGCGAGGGCCAGTCGAGTCTCAATGGGGCGAGCTCATTTGCGCTGATGGTGCGCGACGTGGCGTATCTGGTCTTCGGTCTGGCGGCCGCCTACGTCATGGCGCGGGTGCGCCTCGAGGTTCTCGTGCGCTACGCGCGCCAGTTGACCGTCGTCGGGCTCGCACTGCTGGCCGGCGTGGAGGTGGTTGGCGTGTCGGCCAACGGTGGCCGGCGCTGGCTCAATCTGCACGTGATCAACCTGCAGCCCTCCGAGCTCTTCAAGCTCTGTACCGTGCTCTACGTGGCCTGGATGCTCCAGCGTCACCACGACGAGTTGGGCAGCGCGCGCCAGCTCTTCCTCTGGTCACTGCCGGTGCTCGCGGGCGCCGGTCTGATCTTGCTCGAGCCGGACATCGGCACCTCGTCGGTGGTGCTGGCCATCGGCTACGTGATGCTCGCCGTGGCCGGTCTGTCGCGGCGGCTCCTCGTGCGCATCGCCGGCGTCGGCGTCCTCGGCTTTGGCGTGATGATGCTGGCCAAGCCCTACGCGGCCAAGCGCTTCTTCAGCTTCCTCAATCCCGGACAGGACCCCCTCGGCGCCGGCTATCAGTTGACCCAGTCCAAGATCGGACTGGGCGCGGGCGGCGTCGCGGGACTGGGCCTCGGACACAGTCGGGAGAAGTGGGGCCTGCTGCCGAACCCCCACACCGACTTCATCTTCGCGATCATCGGCGAGGAGTTGGGCTACATCGGCGCGCTGGTCGTGCTCGGACTGTTCGTGTGGTTCCTCTTCGCCGGGCTGCGTGTCGCGCGTCAGTGCTCGAATCCCGTCTATCAGCTCATCGCGGTGGGAATCACGACGTGGATCACGCTGGAGGCGGTGATCAACATCTTCTCGGTGATCGGCTGGTGGGCCGTCACGGGCATCCCCCTCCCGTTCTTCTCCTACGGGGGCACGGCACTGATCACCGAGCTAGGTGCGGTGGGATTGCTCTACAACGTTGCGCACGATCGCTCGCGCGCGGGTGACGTGACGATCCGCGAGCACGTCGTCTCCTCGTACCGCGACGTGCTGGGTGCTCGTGCCGGGCGCCCCGGCGGGCGCGGGCGTCGACCGCGCGACTGGTGATGCCGCGCGTCGTGCTGGCCGGTGGTGGCACCGGCGGGCACCTCTTTCCCATGGCGGGCACCGCCGCGGCCCTGGCCGAGAGCGGCCTGGCGCTCGAGCAGATGGTCTTCGTGGGCAGTCGGCGGGGTCAGGATCGGGCCATCTTGGGCGCCGGCCCGGTACGCCTTATTGCCCTGCCCGGCCGGGGACTGCGCCGCTCCCTCGGCCCACGTGCCCTCCTGCAGAACCTTCGCGCCCTCGCCGGCCTGGCCGGTGCGACGCTGGCGTGTCTGGGACTCTTTGCGCGGTGGCGCCCGGCGGTCGTGGTCTCCTTCGGCGGCTACGCGGCACTGCCCGCGGGCCTGGCCGCCATCGTGTGGCGCCGTCCGCTGGTCGTGGTGGACCTGGACGCGATGCCGGGGGTGACCCAGCGGATCCTGGGACGCGTGGCGGCTGCGCGCTGCGTCGCGCTCGAGGCCCGTCGCGCAGGTGACGAGGTGACCGGAGTGCCCCTGCGGGCCGAGCTCGCTGGCCTGGCGCGAGACGAGCCGGCACGGCGTCGAGCGCGCCACGAGATGTCCCCGCCGATCGAGGACGCGAGGGCCGTCATCGTGGTCATGACGGGCTCACTCGGCGCCCGCTCGGTCAATGATGCGGTCAGCGACCTGGCCGCGTCGTGGCGGGCCCGAGGCGACGTGACGCTGGTGCACGTCGCGGGACGGCGCGACTTCGCCCGCGTGACGGCCCGGGCGCCGTCGCTGGAGGGACTCGACTACCGCGTGGTGGAGTTCGCGGACATGACCCAGCTGTGGGCCATCGCCGACGTGGCCCTGTGTCGAGCGGGGGCGGCCACGCTCGCCGAACTGGCGGCCCTGGGGATTGCGTCGGTCCTGGTGCCGTTGCCGGGCATGGCGGCACACCAGGCCCAGAACGCCGAGCGATTCGCGCGCGCGGGAGCGGCGCTCGTGCTCGAGGACGCGAGCCTCTCGGTCGCGCGCCTGGGCGCCGCGCTCGAGACGCTGCTCGACCGCGCGCCGCGAGAGGCCATGGGCGCGGCCGCTCGGTCCCTCGCGCGCCCGGACGCCGCCGCACGAATCGCCCAGGTGATTCGGCGCACGGGGAGTCTCGGGTGAGCCTCCTGGGGCCCGGTCGGCGCGTGCACGTGGTCGGAGTGGGGGGTGCGGGCATGGGTGCGCTGGCCCAGCTGCTCATCGAGCGAGGCTGCATCGTATCCGGCTCAGACGCTCAGGACTCGATCGCCCTGTCCGAGTTGGCCCAGGCGGGGGTTCGTGTGAGCGTCGGGCATCGGGCCCAGCACGTCGAGGACGTCGAGGTGCTCACGTGGTCCCCGGCGGTGGGCGAGGACAACGTTGAACTCGTCGCGGGCCGAGCACACGGCGTGATGCTCGTGCCGCGTGCCCAGGCGTTGGCGAGTCTGGTTCAGGACCAGGCGACGATTGGTCTGGCCGGCACGCACGGCAAGACCACCGCCACGTCGATGATGGCCCTGGTCCTGGCCGCCGCCGGCCGTGACGACTCGCGCCTCATCGGTGCTCCCGTGCGCGGCCTTGGCCCGGGGGGTCACTGGGGTCCCGACGGCTTGGTGCTGGAGGTGGATGAGAGCTACGGGACCTTTGAGCCGCTCGCGCTGAGCGCGCTGGGGCTGTTGAACGTCGAGGCCGACCACCTGGACCACTACGGCACCGAGGCCGCGCTGGAGGCGGCCTTTGGACGACTCATCGAGCGGGTCTCGGGACCGGTGGTGGCCTGGGACGAGCCGGGGGCTCGGCGCGCGGCGGCCCACGCGACGCGCGAGGTGACGTGGGTCTCGCGAGGTCCGAACACGCCCTGGCGGGTGGGCGACGTGCGCCTGGAACGTCGCGGCTCGCACTTCGTGCTCGACGGCGCGGCGCGCGTCGCGATACGCCTGGCGGTCACTGGAGCCCACAACGTGGCCAACGCCGCGATCTGCGCGACGCTGGCGCTGAGTCTGGGCCTTGAGGAGATGGCGGTCGTGGCGGGCCTGGCCCGCTTCCAGGGTGCGCCGCGACGCTTCGACTTCCGGGGCCGCTGGCGTGGCGCGGACGTCTACGAGGACTACGCGCACCTGCCCGGTGAGGTCGCCGCGGCCCTGGCCGGGGCCCGCGCGGCGGGCTACCAGGACGTCACGGCGGTGTTCCAGCCTCATCGCTACAGCCGCACGCGGCGCCTCGCCGAGGACTTCGCCGACTCCTTCGTCGACGCGGCGCGCGTAGTTGTCATGGACGTCTACTCGGCCGGCGAAGTCGACCCGGGCGACGTGAGTGGGCGACTCGTGATGGACGCGCTGCGCCGCGCGCACCCAGAGCTCGAGTGCACCTACGTGGCTCAGCGTGACGACGTCATCGCGTTCTTGGAGGCGAGCCGCGTGGTGGGCGACGCGCTCGTGCTGCTGGGCGCGGGCGACGTCGGCGAGCTGGCCGGTGAGCTCGTGGAGCGGTCGTGAGCCTCGTAGAGCTCGTGGCTCGGGCCGGGCGGCGCGTGAGCGAGCACGCCGCGCTGGGCGGGCTGACCACCTACCGCGTCGGCGGCTCGGCCCGGGTGCTGCTGAGCCTGGAGGGCCCCGAGGACCTCGAGGAGCTGGGCCCCGCGATGGCCGGCTGCGCCGAGCCCATCGTGGTGCTGGGCAACGGGTCCAACCTGCTCGTCAACGAGGGCGAGCACGACATCATCGCGCTGCGCCTCGGGGGCGGATTCGCGGGTCTTGACTGGCGTGACGAGAGCGGAACGCTCGTGGTGCACGCCGGCGCCGCCCTGGACCTGCCGGTCGCGGCGCGACGCCTCGCCGGCGCGGGAGTCGTCGGCTTCGAGTGGGCGGTGGGCGTGCCGGGCACCGTCGGCGGTGCGGTGGCGATGAACGCGGGCGGGCACGGCTCGGACATGGCCGCCTGCGTGGCGGGTGCTCGCGTCTGGCGCGGCTCCACGCGCGAGGTGACCGCGAGCGAGCTGGCCTTCGGGTACCGCACCAGCGCCATCGGCCCCGGTGAGATCGTGCTCGAGGCGACCCTGCACCTGACCCACGGCGACGCCGAGGCCGCGCGCGAGCGCGTGCGCGAGATCGTGGCCTGGCGCCGGGCGCACCAGCCTGGCGGGGCCAACGCCGGCAGCGTGTTCCGCAACCCGCCGGGCGACGCGGCGGGACGGCTCATCGAGTCGATCGGTCTGAAGGGCCTGCGTCACGGCAGCGCCGAGGTGAGCGACAAGCACGCGAACTTCATCCTGGTGGACGCCGGGGGACGGGCGCGTGACGTCTACGAACTGGCCCGCGAGGTGGCCCGACGCGTGCACGAGGCCACGGGTGTGGACCTCGTCTTCGAGCACCGGCTCATCGGTTTCGAGGCCCCCGCGTGAGTCGCCGACGCCCGGAGCCACGCCCGCGACGCTCGCCTCGGACGCGTCCCGGAGCCCCGGAGCGCGCGAGTCGGCCCCCGCGACGCGCGCGGCGAGCCGCCGCGCGCCGGGTGCTCGGCGAGGAAGTG
>JAJXUK010000021.1 GCA_021782915.1 Actinomycetes bacterium
CAACGCCGAACGCCTCGCGGCGCTCGAGTCCTTCCTCATCGACTACAACTATGAGCGAACCCATTCATCAATCGGCAACCGACCACCAGCGAGCAGGCTCCCGTGAACAACGGTCCTGGGAATTACACCTAGGCGCTCACGCGTGAGTGGGCTCTGGCTAGCGCCGCGTCGAGGCGCTCACGCTGAGCCGCCACGGCGGCCGGCCCGCTCGCGCCGGGCGACGTGCGCAGGTCCAGGGCGCTGCCCGCCTCGAAGAGCTCGCCGTAGAGCGCCAGGTCCTCACTCTCAGCCACCACCGTGGCCAGACCTACTCCGCGGCGCACCGCATCGCCCACGGCGCGCCCGACGCGCTCATGCGCTCGCCGGAAGGGCATTCCCGCCTCAACCAGTCGCTCGGCGATGTCAATGGCCACGAGGAACTCGTCATCAGCGGCCCGCGCGGCAACGGGCGCGTTGAAGCTCAGTGAGCGATACGCGCCGGCCAGGGCCCGCAGCACCAGCTCGACCTGACGCACCGAGTCAAAGAGCGGCTCCTTGTCCTCCTGAAGGTCTCGGTTGTACGTCAAGGGCAGACCCTTCAACGTCACCAGCAGTGACGTCAGGTTGCCCACCAGGCGGCCACTCTTGCCACGGGCCAACTCGGCCACGTCGCTGTTCTTCTTCTGGGGCAGCATGGAGGATCCGGTCGTGAAGTCATCACCCAGGGCCGCGAAGCCGAACTCGGCACTCGTCCACAGGACGAGCTCTTCACCCATGCGTGAGAGGTGCACGCCGAGCAGGGCGATGTCAAAGAGGGTCTCGGCAACGAAGTCTCGATCGCTCACCGCATCCATCGAGTTGGCGAAGGCCTCGCGGAATCCCAGCAGGCGTGCCGTGCGATCAGGGTCAATCGGCAAGGACGTGCCCGCCACCGCTCCCGCACCCAGCGGCGACACGTTGGCCCTCTCGCGCGTGTCGACGAGGCGCTCGACGTCGCGCACCAGCGCCCAGGCGTGCGCGTAGAGGTGATGAGCCAGCAGAACGGGCTGGGCGCGCTGCAGGTGCGTGTAGCCCGGCAGGTAGGCCGTCGCGTTCGAGTCGGCCAGCTCGCGCAAGGCCGCCACCAGGTCGAGCACCCGCGTGGCGATGCCCGTTAGCGCGTCGCGAGTGAAGAGCCGCAGTGCGGTGGCCACCTGGTCGTTGCGGCTGCGCGCGGTATGAATCTTGGCCCCGACGGGACCCGCTAGCTCGGTGGCTCGCCGCTCGATCGCCATGTGGATGTCCTCATCCGAGTCGTGTCGCACGAACTCCCCGCGAGCGATCTCCTCGCGCACGGCCTCCAGCGTGCTGCGCAGAAGCCGGGCCTCGTCATCACTGAGCAGCCCGGCGCTGCGCAAGCCTTCGACGTGAGCGTGCGAGCCGCGGATGTCGTGCTCGTAGAGGGTGACGTCAAATGAGTAGCTCTCCGACAGATCCCACAGGGCCTGGGCCATGGGGGTCTCGAATCGACCTGCCCAGAGCGTCATGACTGGGGCGTGGCGTTCTTGGCGCCCTGACGGGCCGCCCACGTCTTGAGCCCGAGACCGTAGATCTTGACGAACCCCTCGGAGTCGAAGTGATTGAAGCTGTCGGCCGCCTCGTACGTCGCCAGACCCAGGTCGTAGAGCGCCTCTGGCGAGCGTCGACCCGTGACCCGCCCGACGCCCGGAGCCTCGAAGCGCATACGCACGTCGCCGCTCACGTGGCGCTGGGTCTCCTGGAAGAACGCGTCCAGCGCCTCCTTGAGCGGCGAGAACCACATGCCGTCGTACACCAACTCGGCCCAGCGGATCTGGAGGCGGGCCTTCTCGTGGTGCAGCTCTCGCTCGAGCACCAGGTCCTCGAGATCCGCGTGCGCCGTGATCAGCGCCAGGGCGGCCGGGCACTCGTAGACCTCACGGCTCTTGATGCCCACGCGACGGTTCTCCACCATGTCTAAGCGCCCGAACCCAGTGGGTCCGACGCGGTCCGTCAGGGCCTTGAGCAGGTCCGCGAGGCCCATCGCCTCACCATCCAGGGCCACCGGCACGCCCTGGCGAAACGAGATGGTCAGCTCCACCGGCACGTCAGTGCGAATCCGCGTGAGCGTGTAGGGCTCTTCGGGCGGGGGCGCCCACGGATCCTCAATCTCCCCGCACTCGATCGCCCGACCCCAGAGGTTCTCGTCAATCGAGTAGATCTTCTCCTTCGTCGCCTTGATTGGGATGCCCCACTTCTCAGCGAAGTCCACCGAGTCGGCCCGAGACATCCCCCAGAGGCGCACCGGGGCGAGCACGTCCAGATCTGGGGCCAGGGCGTGCACACCCACCTCGAAGCGCACCTGATCGTTGCCCTTGCCGGTGGAGCCGTGCGCGACGGCGTCGGCACCGAACGTGCGGGCCTGGTCCACCAGGTGACGCACGATGACGGGGCGCGACAGAGCCGACACCAACGGGTACTTTCCCTCGTAGAGGGCGTTGGCCGCGATCGCGGGGCCGCAGAAGTACCGGGCCATCTCCTCACGAGCGTCCACCACCACGAAGTCCATCGCACCGGCGGCTAGGGCGCGAGATCGAATGCTCTCGAAGCTCTCCGAAGAGTCCGGATCCTGGCCCACGTCCACCAGCACGCAGACGACCTCCACGCCCCATTGCTCGATCATCCAGCGCACGGCTACCGACGTGTCGAGGCCGCCACTGTAGGCCAGTACCACCTTCTTCGCCATCTCAGCTTCCCTTCGCCACTCCGCTGATCACCTCAACGCCCGCCAGCTGACGGAACTCCTCGGCCAGACGCTCGCCACCGTACTCCTCGCGCGCCACGACGAGGATCGTGTCGTCTCCCGCCACGCTGCCCACCACCCCGGACAAGGCGCTGCGATCTAGGGCGGACGCCACGACGTGCGCACAGCCCGGTGGGGTGCGGACCACGATGAGATTGCCGGAGTTCTCGACCGAGACGACCCACTCGCCCATCATCCGGCGTAGGTGCTCGATCGGCGCCGAGCTGAGCTTCGGGCTCGCCGCGATGACGATGCGCCGTGAGCCGTGCTCATCTCGCATCTTGATGGTGCCGAGCTCCTGGAGGTCCCGCGTCACCGTTGCCTGCGTGGCGGCGAAGCCCTCTGCCTGCAGGCGCGCTACGAGCTGGGCCGCGGTCGAGACCACCTCGTGCTCGATGATTTCGGCAATGCGGTGCTGGCGCTGGGCCTTGGTCACTGATCTTCCTCCTTGATCCAGCGCAGTGCGCCGCGCATCGCTGAGCGTCGATGAAAGACCTGGCGCCACACGACCGACTGGGGACCATCCAAGACGTCGTCGGTGATCTCCTCGCCACGGTGCGCGGGCAGACAGTGCATCACGATGGCGCCGGGCGAGGCGAGGGCCAGGGTCGCGTCGTTGACCTGGAACGCGCCGAGGTCCTGGCGCCGTCGAGCCGCCTCGGCCTCCAGGCCCATGGAGATCCAGGTGTCGGTGTAGACCACGTCTGCTCCCTCGAGCGCCTCGGGAATCGACTCGGTCAGCGTTAGTTCCCCTGAGATCGCCCGCGGGTCCTCTACCGCCGAGTCGGCCAACTGGTAGGGCGCGGGAGCCGCCAGACTCACCGAGGCGCCGAGGAGCAGCAGGGCCACGGCCAGGGATCGAGCCACGTTCGTCACGTCCCCGAGGTAGGCCACGCGCACGCCCGCCAGTCCCGTGACGTCCCCGTCGGCCAGGTAGTCCGCGATGGTGAGCACGTCAGCGAGTGCCTGCGTGGGATGGGCGCGCTCACTCATCAGGTTGATCAGGGCCAACGAGTCTTGGGTGGCCCGACGAATTCTCTCGAAGTCAGCGTGGCGACGAAGTCGCATCGCGGCCACCGAGTACATCTGAGCCAGGGTGCGACCGATGTCCTCGGCGCTCTCGCGCGAGTCAAGACCGATCTCGTCGTCGCCGAAGAAGGTGACGCGCCCACCTAGATCGTGCACGGCGGTAGCCGCCGCCGCGCGCGTGCGAAGGCTCGGGCGCTCGAAGACGAGGGCGATCTCGTCGTGTTCGAGCACGCTCGCATCGACTTCGCGCGCGGCGGCGCAGATGGCGACCAGCTGCTCGCGACTCAATGCGTCGATGGTGATGAAGTGTCGGGTCACGCGTGCACCTCCGTGGTGGGGATCTCGCCGGCCAGGGCGCGTCGCAGAGCGTGGGCGCGCGTGCCGTTGGCCACCAGGACCGAGGCGGCACCCTCGTCCAGCGCGGCGAGAGCGGCGAGGGCCTTCGGACGCATGCCCTCACGGACCGCACCCGAGTCGACGAGCTCGCGCAGAGCCCCGACGCTCAGTCTCGACTGAGCCGTCGTGGGGTCATCGGGATCTCTGCGAATCTGGTCCACGTCGCTGAGCAAGACCAGGCTCTGCGCGTCCAGGGCGCGCGCGAGTGCCCCCGCAGCCGCGTCGGCGTTGCAGTTGAGCAGATCGCCGTTCTCATCCACGCTCACGGAGCTGACCACCGGCACGTAGCCCGCGTCCAGCAGGGCCCCCACAACGTCCGCACGCACGCGCGGTGCGCCGGCCGCGCGATCCCACGGAGGTCCGAGCGACGTGGCCGCAAAGAGAGTGGCGTCGGCGCCGTTGAGTCCGACGCAGGGCACACCAGCGTGACTGAGCGCAGCCACCACCGCAGTGTTGACCTCCGCCATGGCCATGACCACGACACGCATCGTCTCCTGATCGGTCACCCTCAGACCGTCCACGAATCGACTCGCCATGCCGAGGCGACCGAGCAGCTCAGCGATCTGGGGCCCGCCGCCGTGCACGAGCACCACGCGCTCGCCACGCGCGAGCATCTCGCCCAGGTCTTGGGCGAGCTCGCCCAGCACGGCGCTGCGCGGACGAAGGTCGTCCAACGCGTGACCTCCCACCTTGACGACGAGGGTCACGGGGTGACTCCCGCGCGTGGCAGACCGAGGGTCTCCTCGAAACCCAGAGCGACGTTGAAGGCCTGCACCGCCTGGCCCGCGGCGCCCTTGAGCAGGTTGTCAATCGAACTCATCGCAACCAGCCACCCGGTGCGCTCATCCACGCGTGCGCTGACGAAGCACAGGTTGGAGCCGACCGGATCCTTGAGGGTCGGTGGCGTCTCAGTGACGACCACGAAGGGCTCGGGCGCGTACGCGGCCCGCAACACCTCCAGGGCCCTCTCAGTAGTCAGTTCGGCGTCGCGCACCCGCGCGTAGGCGCTGACCAGCATGCCGCGCGCGACCGGCACCAGGTGCGGAGTGAAGAGCAGCTCCACGCCCAGTTCCTGCTGCATTTCCGGGGTGTGACGGTGCCGCAGCAGCGAGTAGGCCTCCGCGTTCGAGGCGAGTCGCGAGAAGTGGAGCCGCTCGTTCAGACCACGTCCGGCCCCGGAGGCGCCGCTGAGGGCGTTCACCACGATTCCCTGGGCCTCGATGAGCCCGGCGTCCACGAAGGGCCCCAGAGCGAGGACGCTCGCGGTGGGATAGCACCCGGGCACGGCCACCAGCCGAGCGCCGGCCAACTCGCCGCGATGGCGCTCCACGAGCCCGTAGACGGCCGGTGCGAGCAGCACCGGTGCGCTGTGGGTCGATCCGTACCACTCGGCGTACACCAACGGGTCTCGCAGGCGAAAGTCGGCCCCGAGGTCGAACACGGCGACGCCCGCCTCGACCAGTTCCGGAACCCAGCGCTGGCTCTGGCCGTGCGGCAGTGCGAGAAAGACCGCGTCGAGCTGGTGCTCGAGGACCTCGCTGGTCGGCGCAAAGGTCTCGCTCGGGTAGAGCGCGGCGAGCGCCGGGGCGTGCTCGGCGATGGACGTGCCGGCGGCGCTCTCTCCCGTGGCGAGCACCACCTCCATCTCGGGATGCGTGGCGAGCAGGCGCAGCAGCTCCTGACCCGCGTACCCCGACGCCCCCACGACCGCCACTCTCATGGTTGCCATTTTATGCACAAGTAGTGACAAAAGCGCAAGAGAGGGCCCCGGCCGCTAGGCTGGGCCCGTGAGTCGGCGCGGCTGGACCCTCTTCCTCGTGATGGTCGTGCTCTGGGGCATCCCCTACCTGCTCATCCGCGTCGCGGTGCGCCAGCTCGACCCCGGTGTGCTCGTGCTGAGCCGCACGGGCCCCGTCGCGGTACTCCTGCTGCCCCTGGTCCTGCGGCGCGGCCAGCTGGACCTGCTTCGGCGCCACCTCGGCTGGATCAGCACCTTCGGCGTCGTCGAGTTCGGCATTCCCTGGTACCTGATGTCCACGAGCGAGCGCCACATCGACAGCTCCTTGACCAGCCTGCTCATCTGTGCGGTGCCCATGTTCTCGGTCCTCGCCCAGCGCCTGCGAGGCTCTCGCGAGCACATCGGAGCCCGCCGACTGACCGGCCTCGTAGTCGGCGCCGTGGGTGTGGCCTTCCTGGTAGGCCTAAGCATCACCAGCGGCTCCTTTCAGTGGATCGGCCTCATGCTCGTGGTCTGCCTGGGCTACACCATCGGGCCGATCATCTTGGCGACGCGCCTGAGCCACGTGCCCGGCCCGGTGGTCGTGGCCGGGGCGACGGCGGTGGTCGCCGTCGCCTGGATCCCGTGGTCGATCATGCATTGGCCCGTGCGCGTGGACGCCGAGACGTGGGCGTCGATCGGGGTGCTCTCCGTCTTCTGCACCGCCGGGGCCTTCCTCACCTTCTTCGAGCTGGTCAAGGAAGTCGGAGCCACGCGCAGCGTGGTCGTGACGTACTTGAACACCGCCCTGGCCGTCGTGCTCGGCGTGATGCTGCTCGGAGAGCCGCTGACCACTGGCATCATGCTGGGCTTCCCGCTCGTGCTGCTCGGCAGCGTCCTGGCGACGTCGCGCCCCCGCCTAGACCTCGAAGTCGCCGGCGACGCGAACCGCACCGTCCACCAGTAGCCAGAGCCGTCCGGGGGCTGTGGCCAGCGTGACGGCATCATCGCTCTCGAGTGAAGCGTGGTGCACGACGCTCGCCGCGCGCACGCCCGAGGGGGCGACCTCACTCAGCGCCTCCCACACGGCCGCGTTGTTCACGTGGCCCACGACGTCGAGGTCAGCCCGGCGAAGCGCCCAGGGGCGCCGCAGCGCGTGGCTGGGAGGCTCACTCAGTTCGACGCGGCTCGATACGCGCCGGCGGGCCGCCTCGCCGTAGATCGCAAAGAAACTGTCGCGCAGACGACGCGGCAGACCCGTGGTCCGGTCCACCGGGACCCAGATGGCGCGGGCGCGCACCAGCAGCTGAGCGTCGACGCTCACGTCGGTGCGCCGTTCGGCCCAGGCCGCTCCTGATCCGGCGCACCACGTAGCCAGCTCGACCGACTCGCCCAGGCGTGGCCAGCGTCCGTCCGATGTGAGGGCCACGCTCGTGCGCCGCACGACCCACACATCCTCGTCTGGCCCGGCCGCGTCATCCCAGTCGTCGCCGGCTACGTCCTGGAGCATGCGCGCCAGCGCATCCGGGCGCGCCACGCCGTCGGAGCCGACGTCGCCCAGATAGACGCGGCGTGAGTTCGCGAAGACACGGCCCGTCTCGGGCCTCGGCGCGAACTCGCTCACGCGCGCAGACTCGCTCTCCACGACGTGGCTGTCTGGATGAGGCCGTCGCGCACGACGGCTATCTCGGCCTCGCCCAGCGTGCGATCGGGTGCCGAGAGCGACACCGCGTAGGCCACGCTGCGAGCCGCTCCAAGGATCTCGTTGCGATAGACGTCGAACACCCTCACCGACTCGACCAGCTCGTCCGAGCTCGCCAGAGCGTGCGCCAGGTCAGCGGCATTCACGTCCCCGGGCACCACGAAAGCCAGGTCCATGCGCGCCGAGGGATAGCGGCTCGGAACGTGCGCCAGCGACGAGCGCCGCGTCGCGCGCTGCGGGTCACCAAGAGCGTCGAGGTCGAGGTCGAGCACCCCCACCCGGCGACTCGCGAACTTAGGGGCCACCGACTCGACCAGTCGCGGATCCACTTCACCGAGTACGCCCAGCACCGCACCGCTGGAGCGATCGACCAGCTCGGCCCCACGCGTGACGTGCAGTCCAGGGGCGAGCGCGTCACGCGAGCGCACAACGACGTCGGCCAAGCCGAGTCGATCCACGATCACGCCCCACAGGGCAACGGCGTGACGCGCGTCGTCATCCACGCGGCCCAGGAGCACCGTCAGACGCTCGTTCTCGGCGGGCAAGTCGACTTCGAGGGCCCCGCCCGCCCCGCCGCGCGTACGGCGTGACACGCCGGCCAGGTCCGGGTGCGCGAAGACGGTGCCAAATTCGGCCAAGACGACGTCGCCACTCTGGCGTTCGAGGTTGCGCGACCACGCCCGCAGGAGGCCCACGATGAGGCTGGCGCGCATCACCGACTCCTCAGCCGAGAGAGGATTGGTGATCCGCACGCGCTTCGCGCCCGGGTGCAGCAAGTCAAAGTCCTCATCGCTGCCCAACGTGGGCGTCCAGACTTCGAGCGCCCCGAGGTCGACCACCGTGTCGCGCAGGCGTCGGCGCAGGCGCTGGCGATCGCTGAGAACGCCCGGCTCCGCCCAGGTGGGCGTGCGCCGTTGCAGCGCACGGTAGCTGTGGATTCGCGCGACCTCCTCGATGACGTCGGCCCGCCCCGCCGCGGCCTCTCGCACGTCGCCGCGCGCGCTCGGCGCGGTGACCTCGAGCGTCCCAGTGGCGTCGAGCACGCTGAAGTTCAACGCCTCCAGGATGCGACGGACCTCGCTGGACTCGATGCGCGTGCCCAGGGCGCGCTCTACATCGTCTTCGCGCAGATGGATCGTCGGCCTCGAGGGCATGACGCCGCGCTCGTCGAGCGGCGCGGGCAGCCACTGCAGATCTGGGCAGCTCTGCGAGAGCACGGCCACGAAGCGCGCCACCGCGACCAGTGCGAGTTCCGGGTCGACGCCACGCTCGAAGCGGTGCGAGGCCTCCGAGCGCAGGCCGTGGCGCTTCGCGGATCGCGCGATCGTCATCGGGTCGAAGGCCGCCGCCTCCAGCAAGACCTCACTCGTGGCGTCGCTGATCTCGCTCGCGGCGCCGCCCATGATGCCAGCGAGGCCGAGGACTCGATCGCGCCCATCGACGATGACGCAGTCCACGCCCGTGTCGCCCAGACCCCGACCAGCGCGAGCCAGCTCGCGCGCGACGCCGTCGAGAGTCACCAGGCTCTCGCCCGCTCTCGCCGCGCGTACGCGCAAGGTCCGACCGGCCACGTGATCGGCGTCGTACGGGTGCGTTGGCTGACCGAGTTCCAGCATCACCAGGTTCGAGGCGTCGACCACGTTGGAGATGGGCCGCATGCCCGCCGCGCTGAGACGCTGGGCGACCCAGGTGGGCGACGGGCCCACGCGGACGCCGCGCAAGAGCGACACCGTCAGTCGTTGGCAGAGCTCCGGTGAGTCGATGCCGGCCCCGGCGACCTCGGCCGTCGCCCGATCCCCGCTCGGGCTGCCCAGCAGGGGCACGCGCAGCGCTCGCCCGTAGCGAGCCGCCAGATCGCGCGCGACGCCCTGGATGGACCACGCGTCCGGTCGGTTGCCTTCGACGGAGATGTCGAAGACGACGTCGGGCGTAACCTGAAGGGCCTCCAGCAGTGTGACGCCCGTGGGGGCCGGCACATCGTTGAGGATCATCAGCCCAACGTGATCGTCGCTCAGTCCCAGCTCCCGAGCTGAGCAGAGCATGCCATTGCTCACGACACCGCGCAGGGATCGGCGTTCGATCGCGAAGCCGCCGGGCAGCACGGCACCCACCGGCGCGAGGGGCACGCGGTCGCCCACCTCGAAGTTGCTCGCGCCGCACACGATCTCGAGGGGCCCCCCACCCGCCTCGACCACGACGAGGCGGATTCGATCTGCCCCCGGGATCGCGCGAATCTCGTTGACGCGAGCCACGACGACGTCCTCCAGACCCTCGCCCACGTGCGTGATGCCCTCGACGACGAGGCCCAGGTCATCCAGCGTGTCGCGCAGCTCCTCGAGTGACTCGGGAAGATCGACGAACTCGCGCAGCCAGTTGAGTGAGACCTTCACGAGAACTGCTCCAAGAATCTCACGTCATTCTCGGTCAGCGCGCGCATGTCGGCGATCTGGTGACGCATCTGAGCGCACCGGTCAATGCCGAAGCCGAAGGCGAAGCCGCTCCAAACCTCAGGGTCCAGCCCGACGGCCTCGAACACGGCCGGGTCGAGCATCCCGCAGCCTCCGAGCTCGATCCAGCCCGTCTGCGAGCAGGTTCGACAGCCCGCTCCGCGACAGATCGTGCACGTGATCTCGAACTCGGCCGATGGCTCGGTGAAGGGAAAGTAGGCCGGGCGGAGTCGGGCCTCGATGTCATCGCCGAAGTACGCGCGGGTGAAGGTCTCGATCACACCCGCGAGGTCCGCGAAGGCAATCCCGCGGTCCACCACCAGGCCCTCAACCTGATGGAACGCCGCGAGGTGACGGGCGTCGGGCGTGTCGCGCCGATAGCAGCGCCCGGGCATCACTGAGTGGATCGGCAGGGTCCCACTCGCCAGAGCCTCCTCCATCAGGTGTATCTGGGTGGGCGAGGTGTGCGTGCGCAAGACAACCGTCTCGGGCTCGCCCATCTCAACGTAGAACGTGTCCCACATCCCGCGCGCCGGATGCGCCGGCGGTATGTTCAGGGCCTCGAAGTTGTACCAGTCACTCTCCACCTCCGGACCCTCGGCGACGGAAAAGCCCATGGCCACGAACACGTCCTCGAGCTCTCGCTGGGTGATCGCCACCAGGCCCGGGTGCCCGGCACGCGGTGACCACACGACGCGCTCGGCGATCACGTCGCCCAGGTCGAGTCGATCCTCCCGCATGCGCCTCTCCCAGGCCCCGCTGTCCAGCACGCGCCGACGCTCCTCGAAGGCGTCTTCGACCCGACGGCGGGCCTCCTGGAGCGCGGCACCCGCCCGGGCCCGATCTTCGGGTGCCAGTGCCCCCAGGGACTTCTGCAGGCTCGTGAAGGCGGAGCGACGTCCGATGAGGCTCGCCTCAGCCCCATTCAGATCCGCCAGGTCATCGATCGCGGCCAGTTGGCCCAGGGCGTCTCTGACGACGTGATCGAGACTCTCCAGCGGGTTCGGCTTCATGATCCACCTAGGCTACGGCCTCTCGTCACCCGCTCCGCGTCTTGACGTTGCCAGCGCGCGGCGAAGGCGACGAGCGACGCGGCCACTCCGGCGTTGAGGCTCTCGACGCCCGGCGCCATGTCGATGCGCAGTGAGCCCTGGCAGGCTGACAGTGCGGCGTCGTCCAGCCCGTTGGCCTCCGAGCCGATCAGTACGGCGCACGGACCACTCAGGTCGACCTCACGCAACTCCGTCGGTGCGCCCAGCACCGCAGCCCACGTCGCACGGCCTTGGGCGGCCAGGTACTCCATCACCGAGGTGAGCTCGCTCACGACCACGGGAATCGCAAAGATCGCCCCGGCGCTGGCGCGCAGGCACTTGGGGTTGACCGGATCGACCGAATGCCCCGTGAAGACCACCCCGTCGGCCCCCGCGGCGGCGGCCGAGCGAATGATGGTTCCCGCGTTGCCGGGATCCTGCAGCCCGTGCGCCACCACGATGAGACCTCGCCCGTCGATCTGCCCGAGATCTGCTAGCGGCAGACGAATCGATGCCATCGCCCCCTGGGGCGTGACGGCATCGGAGACGCGAGCGAACACCTCGGGAGCCAACGCGAACACGCGCACCCCCAGATCGTGCGCGCGCCGAGTCAGCTCACCGACTCGCCCGCTCTCGGCCTGCACGACGTCCACGTAGAGCGCCTCGAAGTGGGCCGAGGCGCTCAGCGCGGCCTCGACCAGGTCGGGGCCCTCGATCACGCAGGCGCCCTCGCTCCAGCGCAGCGTGCGCTTGCTCAACAGTCGGCGAAGCCGACGCACGCGCTGGTGCGAGGCGCCCAGCGTCTCGATGGCGACCTACTTCGCGAGGGCCTCAGAGGCCCGGACCACCAGGGCCGAGAAGGCGGACGCGTCGCTGACGGCTAGATCGGCCAGCATCCGCCGGTCCACCTCGACGCCTGCGGCGTTGAGACCGGCGATGAAGCGGCTGTAGCTCATGCCATTAGCTCGCGTTCCCGCGTTGATGCGCTGAATCCAGAGCTTGCGAAACTCGCCCTTGCGTGCGCGTCGGTCGCGGAACGCGTAGACGCCCGCGTGCTGGACGGCTTGGTTGGCCGCGCGGAACGTGCGGCTGCGGTCCCCGTAGTAGCCCTTGGCCTCTTCGAGTACTGCCTTGTGGTGCTTCTTGGCGTTGACCGCCCTCTTAACTCGAGCCATGACGTGTCTCCTTCGATCCCTTAGAGGCCCAGCATCCGCTTGACGTTCTTCTCAATGCCCGGCGCGATGTCGGTCTCGCGACCGAGGCGACGAGAGCGGGCCGAGGACTTCTTCTCCATGATGTGACCACGGAAGGCCTTGCGGCGCCGAAGCCTCCCACTGCCCGTGATCTTGACGCGCTTCTTCGCGCCCGTGTCCGTCTTCATCTTCGGCATCTCAGCCCTCCTCTAGCAACGGTGCCGCCGAACCTGCCGGCGCGACCTCTGATCGTTCTTCTGTCTTGGCCTCGGCGACCTTCGCCTTGGCCTTGCGCTCGGGCCCGAGGACCATGATCATGTTGCGTCCGTCCAGCTTGGCCGCCGACTCCACGCGCGCCGCGTCGCCGAGCTTTTCGACGATGCGGTCCAGAATCTTCTTGCCCAGCTCCGGGTGGGCCGACTCGCGGCCCCGGAACATGATCGTGATCTTGACCTTGTGACCTTCGAGAAGGAACTTCTCCACGAGTCGCGTCTTGGTCTCGAAGTCGCCCGGGCCAATCTTCGGGCGGTACTTCATCTCCTTGACTCCGACGTTCTGGGACTTGCGACGCGACTCCTTCGCCTTCTGGGCCTCGTCAAACTTGAACTTGCCGTAGTCCATGATCCGGCACACCGGCGGAGTCGCGGTCGGCGCGATCTCCACGAGATCCAGATCCAGACTCCGGGCCAACGTCAGCGCCTCGCGAGTTGGCATCACCCCACGTTGGTTTCCCTCGTGGTCGATGAGCCGTACGCTGTCGACGCGGATCCGTTCGTTGACGCGGTGGTCACCCGGGCCTGTTGCGATAACTCTCTCCTTGCACTCTGCGACGTCCTTGACGTCGCCACGGCAAGCAGGGCGCAAACTCCTCTATACCCGGCACGCCGCGCGCACCCAGGTGGACGTTGGACTTGCCAACCTCACTTGCTGTGAAACTCGCTCCAGGCTAGCAGATGCGTCACGCCATGACTCTTAGGTAGGCCTTAGCCTCCCCCGGAACCCCCCTTAGACACCCTGCGTAGCGTTCTTCTCAGAGCGTCGGCTCGGCGGCGGTGGAACTCTCCCAGCGCCGCCGCCGAGTCCGCTCGCCACTACGGTAGTCGCGTGAGCGACGAGCCGGTCGACGACATCAGCGCACTGCGCAACGCCGCCGTGACGGACGTACTGGGCGCGCACCTCTTCGGGCTGATTCAGCTGGCCGCCGTGCGCCTTGGCGAGTCTCCCCCACGGCTTGAAGACGCCGCCCTCGTCATCGACGTGGCCGCGGCCCTCGTCGCCGCGGGCGGAGAGCGCCTGGGCGAGCACCGCGAGCTCTACCGCAACGCCCTGGCCGAGATTCAACAGGTCTACGTGCGCGCCAGCGCCCCGTAACGGCCCCGCCCCGCCACCCGAGGGCGGCGGGGCGGGGCGTGACGGGGAAGGCGACTACTTCAGGTAGCCCGGAATCGGCAGGACCTGCTGCTTCCTGACGATGATCGGCTGGTTGGCGGAGTCACCCGTGGTGTACTCCGCGTTGCCCAGCAGGACCGCGGCGCGCGGTGCTTGGGTGGGGTCGGTGTTGGCCACGATGCGCGCCAGCGAGCCACCCTGCAGACCCTGGTGATTGGTCTTCGAGTAACTCAGCGGCGTCAGCGACGGCGTCGCGAAGTGCGTGTTCATCATCGCCTTGACGATGCCCGCGCGAGTGACGCCATTACGTCCCAGGCCGTGCAGCGCCTCCACGAAGGCCGCCCCAATGCTGGCACCGTAGATCATGTTGCCGTCCAGGATGTTGCTGAAGGGGCCCTTGAAGTAGTTCGGGAACCACGTCTTGGAGTTCTTGTCCGCAGCGATCAGCCTGCGCAGCCACTGGTTCCAGACATTGACCGTGGTCGGCACCGGATACGGGTCCAGGGTGATGGCCCCCGCCTCGAGAGGGTTGTTCACCGAGGAGGGGTCCGAGCCGACCTGGGAGATGACCCACTGTGGCGCGAAGCTCATCTTGTTCGCTGCGGCCAGGATGTAGCTGGTGAGCGGCGGGATCGAGTCCAGCACCACGACCGTGGCGTTGTCGCTCTTCAGCGTGGTCAGCGCCTGGGTGATGTCGGCGAAGTTGCCGGTCACCCCGTCCAGCGGCGAGTAGGTCAACTGGTCCTGGGTGGCGATCTTCAAGCCTCCGGCGAGCAGGCCGGCCAAGCCGTTGGCTCCGAAGTCGTCGCCCTGGCCAATGACCCCGACCGTCGCGCCGGGCTTGTTGGCCTTGATCCAGCGCGCCAGAATCTTGCCCTCAGCCTGGTAACTCGCCTGGTAGCCGAAGAGCAGCGGGTACTGAGCCGGCTGGTTCCAGTCCGAGGAGCCCGAGCAGACGAACAGGTCGGGAACCTTGTTCTGGTTCAGGTACTTGATCACCGAGTCCTGCGCCGCGGTGCCCAGCGAGCCCACCTCGGCGAACTCTCTCACCTGGGTCACCAGAGTCTGAGTCTGAGTCAGAGTCGGGGTGTTGCCCACGCCGGCGGTGCAGCCCAGGGCGTTGATGTTGTAGCAGTCGTCCTTGCGCACGTAGATGATGCGCCGACCGTTCACTCCGCCGTGGGCGTTGACGTAGTCGAACACGACCGCGATGGCCGCGGACACCTCGGCGTAGTTAGCGGCGATGCCGGACAAGGGAACCGTGGCGCCGACCGTGATCGTCTTCGCGGTCACACCGGGCGTCGCGACTGCGGCCCCCGACGAGCCGACGGCCACCGTGCCGGTCACGACGCTGAGCGCGAGTGCCGACGCTGAGGCCAGCGCCACCATTCGGCGGGAACGTACACCTACCATTGACTACCTCCCCCTCAGGCCCTTGCGGACCGGCGCGCCACAACGGCGCACCAAACATGCACTATCACACTTTTCACACTCGCAGAGTCAGCGTCGTGCGGCACGGCGCAGCCAGGCGCCCGCGCCCACGAGTCCGCGCGGCGCGAGCATCATCGTCAGGATGAGCAGAACGCCGAAGACGATGCCCTTCAGGTTCGCGCCCAGCGTCGAGGTGGGATTGATCCCGCTCACCTTGTTGACCAACGACACCAAGTTGTCCGAGTACGAGTAGATCAGCCCGCCCAGGATGGCGCCGCTGAGGGTCCCGATCCCCCCGAGCACCATGAGCGTGAGCAGGAGGATCGACAGGGTGAGCCCATAGGTCTGGGGCGTGACGCTGCCGGAGAGCAGCGTCATCACGGAGCCTCCGAGACCGGCGTAGGCCGCCGAGATGACGAAGGCCAGCGTACGCGCACGCTGGAGGTTGACCCCGGAGAGCTCGGCCGCGACCTCGTTGTCGCGCACCAGGCGCATTGCTCGTCCCACGCGCGAGTGGAAGAGATTGGCCATGAAGTAGAAGGCCACCGCCGCCACGACCAGCGTCACGTCGGCCGGCCACTGGGCGTTCGCGCGGATGAGCGCGTCCGGGCCGGAGAACAGTCCGCCGAACCAGGCCGGCGTCGAGAGGAAGTTAATGAAGAGCCCGCCCGAGCCACCGGTGAAGCCGCGCCAGTTGAGGGCCAGCGGCGTGACGGCGAAGGAGAACGCCAGGGTCATGCCCGCCAGGTACGGTCCGCGCAACCTCGTAGCGGGAAGAGCGAGGACGAGTCCGCTCAAACCGCCGATCACGGTCGACAACACGAGGGACCACACGATGGGACTCGTCGCGTGATGATTAGCCCAGATCGCGGTGACGTACGCCCCAATCGCCATGAAGCCGGCGTTGCCCAGCGAGACCTGCCCGCTCCAGCCGATCAGCCAGCTCAAGCCCAGGATGACGATGGAGATCGCCGCGCCACCGGCCAGCTTTGAGTCATCCAGGGGGCTGAGCACGAAGCTCAGCGCCACGGCCAGAACGAGCAGGAGCAGTGTGGCCACGAGACGCCACGCGCTGGGGAATCGCTGACGCAACGAGGACATCACACCCTCCGCGACACCTGGCGCGTGAAGAGTCCCTGCGGGCGTATGGCCAGCCCGATGACCAACACGATCACCCCGGACAGCGGCGCCACGCTCGTGGACCAGAAGTCCAGGATGAACTGCTCGACCAGACCGATGGAAACGCCGGCGATGATCGCGCCGGTCGGTGACTCCAGGCCACCGACCGCCGCGGCGATGAAGGCGCTGACGAAGATGCCGTCCATGTTGGTTGGCGCCAGCACCTGGCCGGTCGAGACGATCACCGCCGCGAGGGTGCCCACCCCAGTAGACAGGGCCCAGCCGAAGGTCAACAGGCGCCCGACCCGCACGCCGAGCAGCCGGGAGACTTCGGGCGACAGGGCGGCCGCGCGCATCTGCAAGCCCAGGTTGGTGCGACGAAAGAGCAGGGCGATGCCACTGAGCACGAGCGCGACCACAATCACCTCGTAGATCACGAAGGGCGACACCAGGATCGTGCGCCGGCCCGCCTCGTAGTAGATCTCCGAGAAGGGCGAGGGCAGCATCGAGATGTTCGTCGTCCAGATCGAGGCGATGATCGCCTCGAGGACGCCGAGGAAGCCGATCATCACCACGATCGGATTGATCTCGGGCTTGCCGTAGAGCGGACGGATCAGGACCCTCTCGGTCAGTGCGCCCAGCGCCATGCCCGTCACGACCGAGAGCGCGAGACACCACCAGTAGTTCAGTCCGTGAAAGACCAGGTTCATACCCACGAAGGTCGCGAACATTCCCATGGCGCCCTGGGCGAAGTTCAACACGTGAGTGGACTGCCAGATGATCACGAGACTCAGGGCGATCAGTGCGATGACGGTCCCGGTGGCGAGGCCGCCGAAGATATCGGTCATGAGTCGTGAGGCGAGGAACGAGCCCATCAGCTGGCCACTCCTAGGTAGTAGCGACGCAGCTCCGGATCGGCCGCGATCTCACGGGAGGGCCCGGCAGCGGCCACTTGGCCCAGGTGCAACACCACCGCGTCGTGGGCGATACGCAGAGCGCTCTTGGCGTTCTGCTCGACCAGGATCACGGTCAGACTCTCGGACGCGCAGAGCTGGGCGATGGTGCGCATCGTCTCGGCGGTCACCTGGGGTGCCAGGCCGAGAGACGGCTCGTCCAGCAGCAGCACGCTGGGCCGGGCAATGAGGGCGCGGGCCATGGCCAGCATCTGGCGCTCGCCGCCGGAGAGCGTGGCGGCGTAATTGCGTCGGCGCCTCTCCAGGGCCGGGAACTGGGCGTACTGGCTCGCCAGCGACTCGGCCAGGGGAACCTTGCTCGCCAGCGTGCCCAGGCGCAGGTTCTCCTCCACCGTTAGCTCGGCGATCACCCCTCGTCCTTCCGGCACATGCGCCACGCCCAGTCGCGCGACGTCCTCGGTGGCCATGCCCAGCAGCTCACGCTCGTCGAGTCGGATCGAGCCCTCAGCGCGCGCCAGGCCCGAGATGCTGCGCAGCAACGTCGTCTTACCCGCGCCGTTGGCACCGATGACCGTCGTGATCTGTCCCGTGGGGGCTTCGAAGGACACGTCGCGCAGCGCCCTCACCGCCCCGTAGGTGACACTGAGACCCGCCACGCGGATCATTCGCCAACCCCGAGATACGCGGCCAGCACCGTCTCGTTGTGACTGACGTCGTGCGGTGTGCCGGCGGCAATCACCTCGCCAAAGTCCAGCACCACGACCCGATGCACGAGGGGCATCACGAAGTCCATGTTGTGCTCGACCAGCAGCACACTCATCGATTCACCCAGGGTGCTGATGAGATCGGCGAACTCCCCCAACTCCCTCTCGTCGAGCCCCGAGGCCGGTTCGTCCAGCAGGAGCAGCGCGGGGCGCGCCATCAGCGCACGAGCCACCGCGACCTTCTTCGCGATGCCGTACGGTATGGCTCCCGGCAGGGCCCCGGCGTACTGACGTGCGCCGACACGCTCGAGCATGGCCGCAGCCTCCTGGCGCAGTTCGCGCTCGCCACGTGCGGACGCCGGCAGGCCGAACAGACCCACACCGAGTCCGCCCCCGGATCGGCTCTGCGCGCCCGCCATGACGTTCTCGAGCACGCTCAATCGATCAAAGAGGCCCACGCCCTGCAGGGTGCGGGCCACGCCCGCGCGGGCCAACTGATGCGGACGCAGGTTCTCGCGTCCGAGCACCGGGAACCTCACGACCCCCGTCTGGGGCCGCAGGAAGCCGCAGATCACGTTAAAGGCGGTGGTCTTGCCGGCCCCGTTGGGTCCGATGAGGCCCACGATCTCATTGACGGCGACGTCAAAGGAGACATTGGTCAGGGCGTACAGGCCACCGAAGTGAACCGAGACGTCCTCCACGCTCAGACTGAGCGCTCGATCCGTGGCCATAACAGCCCCAAACTTATCGCCGACGCTCTGCTCCGGCGCGATGCCGAGTGAATCAGCTAGGAACGAGGGGCCAACGCCCCGCTCAGCAGCGACACCATCTCCAAGGCAGTGAAGGCGGCCTCACGGCCCTTGTTCGTCGAGTCCGGCCGGGACCGCTCGAGCGCCTGCTCGACGTTCTCCGTGGTGAGCACGCCAAAGACGACGGGCACGCCACTGCGCAACTGGACGTCCTGCAGGCCCCGCGCGCACTCGCCCGCGACGAGGTCGTAGTGCGTGGTCTCGCCGCGCACCACGGCCCCCAGGGCGATGACCGCGTCCACGTGAGCCGACGAGCGGATCAGGCCCTGGGCCAGCATCGGCAGCTCATAGGCGCCGGGGGCCCAGGCCAGGGTGATGTCGTGTCGGGCCACGCCCGCCTCGCCAAGAGCCGCGAGCGCGCCTCCGAGCAGGCGCAGGGTGATCGAGCCATTGAAGCGCGCACACGCCACACCGACGCGACGGCCGCGCCCATCGTGGGCTCCCTCGAGGAGGGTGCCGAAGGACGTCGCTAGGCCCGCCAGGGCCGAGGCGTCGAAGTCGAGGCTACTGATCTTGTCCATCAAGACCCTCCAACAGGTGTCCAAGACGCTCGCGCTTGGTGCGCAGGTAGTCGATGTTGAACGGATTCGGCGGACTATCTATGGCCACGCGCTCCACGATGTTCAGGCCGAAGCCCTCCAGTCCACCGTACTTGGACGGGTTGTTCGTCATCAGTCGCATGTTCGTGACGCCCAGGTCGACCAGGATCTGAGATCCGATGCCGTACTCACGTGAGTCCACCGGCAGGCCCAGGTCGAGGTTGGCGTCCACGGTGTCGCGGCCTTGCTCCTGGAGCGCGTAGGCACGAATCTTGTGGCCCAGCCCGATCCCGCGGCCCTCGTGCCCACGCAGGTACACCACCACCCCGGCGCCCTCCGCGGCAATCTTGGCCAAGGCCGTCTCCAGCTGGGGGCCGCAGTCACAGCGCAGCGAGCCCAACACGTCGCCGGTGAGACACTCCGAGTGCACACGCACCAGCACGTCACGCTCGGCGATGTCACCGAGCACCAGAGCCAGGTGCTGCTCGCCGTCGAGCACGTTCTCGTACACGTAGGCCTGGAAAGTCCCGTACTCGGTGGGCAGGGTGGCCTCGGCGAGTCGCCGCACGAGCTTCTCGTGGTGGCGCCGGTACCTGATCAGGTCGGCGATCGTCACGATCGGCAGGGCGTGTTGGGCCGCGAAGCGCTCCAGCTCGGGCAGGCGCGCCATGTCCGACTTGTCCGCCGAGACGATCTCACAGAGCACGCCCGACGGGTACTTGCCGGCCAGTCGGCACAGGTCGACGGTCGCCTCCGTGTGCCCGGCGCGCTTGAGCACGCCACCCGTGCGATAGCGCAGGGGGAAGATGTGACCGGGTCGGCTGAGATCGGTCGGCGTGGTCGCCGGGTCGATCAACGCTCGGATCGTCGCGGCGCGATCCGACGCCGAGATCCCGGTGGTGGTGCCGTGTCGGTAGTCCACGGTCACCGTGAAGGCCGTCCGCTGGGCCTCCGTGTTGGCCACGACCATGAGAGGCAGGTCCAGCTCATCGGCCCGTGTCGACTCCAGGGGCACGCAGAACACGCCCGACGTGTACTCCAAGAAGAACGCCATCGACTCCGCGGTGACGTCCTCGGCGGCCATGATGAGGTCACCCTCGTTCTCGCGATCCTCGTCGTCGACGACAACCACCATGCCGCCCGCGCGCAGTGCGGCCACGGCCTCTTCAATGGTTGACAGCGCCATCAGACCTCCACGTCCAGACGTACATCTTCGCCGATCTGTCGCACCCTGACCACTCGACCTCGCCGCAAGCTCGCGATGCTCGCCGTGCTCAGCGCGCCAAGGGCGCCATGGGTGCCGCGCGCGCCCGCCACGGCTGGTGCGATGTACCAGACGAACTGGTTGACCAGGCCCGCCTCGACGAACTGGCTGGTCGTGCGCGGGCCGCCCTCCACCAGCACCTGGAGAACGCCCCGTCGACCCAGCTCGTCCAGCAGATCTGCCACGTCCCCGCGATACTCCAGGCACGGGTGCACCCGAGCCCCCGGGGGCGCATCTCCTAGGACCACGCGCAGGGGCTCGAGGGTTCTGCCCGCCAGTCGAGCCGTCAGGCGCGGATCGTCACGACGCACGGTACCCGCCCCGACGACGATGGCCTGGCTCTGGGCTCGCAGTTCGTGCGCGTCCTCACGAGCCGCGTCGCCCGTGATCCACTGACTCGACCCGTCAGCCATGGCGACGATTCCGTCCAGCGTGGCCGCCACCTTGGCCACCACGAACGGCCGACCGTGACGCCGGTGCCACAGGTACGGCGCCAACTGCGCGCTGACCTGCTCGGCCAACACTCCCTCGGCGACCTCGACGCCGGCCGCGCGCAGTCGCGCCGCGCCGCGACCCGCCACCAGCACGTCCGGGTCCCGCACGCCCAGCACCACGCGCGCGATCCCCGCGGCCAGGATGGCCTCCGTGCACGGCCCGGTGCGCCCGGAGTGAGCGCAGGGCTCGAGAGTCACGACCAGCGTGGCTCCCCGGGCCGCGTCACCGGCCCGCGCCAGGGCCACGACCTCGGCGTGCGGGCCACCGGGCTCACGAGTGAAGCCCTCACCCACGACCTGCCCGTCACGCACCACCACCGCGCCCACCCAGGGATTCGGTGGAGCGAGGTGACGCGCGGCGTCGGCCAGCTCGAGTGCCCGGGCCATCAGCGTCGCGTCGGTGCTCATCTCCCGGAGGCCGCCGCGCGCAGGGCGCGAGCCGCGCCGAGCTGATCGGCCCGACTAAAGATTGCCGAGCCCGCCACCAGCACGTTGGCCCCCGCGGCCACGGCGATCGGCGCGGTGACCTCGTCGATTCCGCCATCGACCTCGATGTCGAGGCGCAGCGAACTGGCCCCGACTTCGCGGCGAGCCTGGCCCACCTTGTCCATGACTTCAGGCATGAACGCCTGGCCGCCGAAGCCGGGAAAGACCGTCATCAGCAGCAGGAGGTCGATCTGGTCAAGAAAGGGCGCCACGCGCTCAAAGGGCGTATCGGGATTGGCCGCGAGGCCCACTCGAAGGCCCCGCGCGCGCGCCTCGGCCAAGAGTGCCGCCGTGTCGCCCACCTCCACGTGCACCGTACAGCCGTCGGCACCGGCCTGAGCAAAAGCCTCCAGGTAGCGACCCGGCTGGCTCATCATGAGATGACAGTCAAAGAAGCGTGCGCTGTACCGGCGCAGCGACGCGACGACCGGAGGTCCGATCGAGACGTTGGGCACGAAATGTCCGTCCATGACGTCTACGTGCAGCCAGTCCGTCTCGGCGTCAACCGCAGCGATGGCCTGGCCCAGCGCACCGAAGTCCGCTGCCAGAATCGACGGGGCGATGCGCAGCGCGCCGGGCGGGCCCGCGTCCAATGCCGTCACGCGAGCGAGCCTACTGCTTCGCCCCGCTCATCAGGCCCTCCCATCGAGTGGGCTCGCTCAGTCGGGCACCGGCCCACCACGACAGAGCGTCCATTGCACGACCCGAGTCGGGCTGGAGGCGCTCGAGACTGAGCGCCCCGTCGGCACAGTTGAGCAGGAGCCCGTCACTGGCGCGCCTGACCGTGCCGGGCGGGCCGCTCGCGTCCCGCACCCGGGCCCGCACGACCCGCACGGTACGCCCACCGATGCGCACCCGACTGCGCTCGAGGCGCGCGACGCGCCACGCTGCGAGCGTGCTCTGCTCGGGCGAGATCACGTAGTCCGCCGCCCCGAGCTTGGCCGCGTAGGTCACCTCGCCGCGCTGGGCACGTGGCGAGGCGCGCCGGGCGGGATCGCTCAGCACCTCGACGAGCAGGTCCGCGCCCAGTCGAGCCAGCTCGTCGGTCAACTCGCTCAGCGTCTGGTCCCGGATGCTCACGCGAGCCTCCGCGTGCACGGGTCCCGTGTCCAGGCCCTCCTCCAGGCTCATGATGCCGACGCCCGTTTCCTCGTCGCCGGCGAGAATGGCGCGGGCCACCGGGGCCGCACCGCGCCAACGCGGCAGTAGCGAGAAGTGCACGTTGAGCATGGGTACGCGCTCCAGCACCCGGGGCGGAATGATCGCCCCATAGGCGACCACCACGCCAAGCTCGACCTCGAACTCGTCGAGGGCGCCGAGCTCGTGACGAACGTCGAGTCCCAGATCCGCGGCCGCCGCGGCGACCGGGCTCGGCACGAGTGCCGCGCCCCGGCCCCGTCGCCGGTCCGGACGCGTGATGACCACGCACACCTCATGGCCGGCCCCCACCAGGGCCCCCAGACACACCACCGCCGGCGTCGGCGTGCCCAGGAACGCGAGGCGCACTACTCGCCCAGCAGCTGGGCGAGCCCGTCCGGATCACCCGGGCGAAGATTGACCCGCATGGCGCGCAGCAGCTTCTTGGCTTCGCGACGCTGATCGACGTCCAGGCGCTCCACCAGCAGGATCCCGTTGAGATGATCCATCTCGTGCTGAAAGATGCGACCTTCGAACTCGTCAGTCTCAATGGAGATCTCTCGGCCGTCCAGGTCGAAGCCGATGAGGTGCACGGCGTTCGGACGCGTGATCTCCCAGCTCAGGCCGGGCACAGAGAGACAGCCCTCCTCGTAGGTCCACTCCCCGTCCGACTCAACGATCACGGGATTGATGACGACCTGGGGCCCCTCGCCCTTGTCGTAGACGAAGAGGCGCTTCTGGACGCCAATCTGGTTGGCCGCCAGGCCCACGCCCGGCGCCTCGTACATCGTCTCGATCATGGTCTCGGCCAGCGAGGCGATTCGCCCATCGATGTCATCGACCTCGCGCGTCACCTCATTGAGGACCGGGTCGCCGTAAACACGGATGGGCAGAGTCACCATTCCACGCTACCGTCAGCGCATCTTGACCCGCACGCTCGTGCCACGGGCGCGAACCCGCAGGGCACGACCCAGGGCGAGCGGATCCGCACCGCTCACGCGCCAGCCCTCGGCGCTGGCGCGCACCAGCAGACCCTCAGCCTCGAGGCCGACGACGAGCTCGTCGGCCCCCTCGCCGAAGACCTCGGCGCTGTAGGCGTACGGGGCGAGGCCGAGCTCACGCGCGTCGGAGTCATCGGCCGCCATGACCTCTGCGAAGTCCCGTGAGCGCAGCGCGCGCAGCACCATGTCCTCGCCCCGACGCGTCTGCACCATGATCGACCCACGAGCCTGATCAGCCGCGCCCACGAGCCGACCGGCCCGGCCCACGGCCGTGATGGCCTCGCGCCGTGCGGTGGCTCGGGGCGCCAAGAGGTACTGATCGAAGTCGGCAAAGACCACCAACGCGCAGCGGTGCACTCGAGAGAAGACCGCCTCGGTACCCACGACGACACGCTCCAGGCTCGCTGAGGAGCTCGAGCGCGTGAGCTCGCTCACTGGCCGGCCCAGTTGCGCGCCCACGTCGCGCGCCAGGGTGCTCACGCCCGCGCGCACCCGCTTCAGGCGAGTCGCGCCGCAGTCGCGACAGAACACCGGACGCGGAGCATGTCCCTCGGCGCAGGCCAGACCCTCGGGGACCTCACGTTCGGCCTGCGCGCAGACCTCACAGCGTGCCAGTGCGCCACATCGTGCACAGGCCATGAGCCGACCGGTGCCGAGTCGCTGCAGGATCACGGCGACGGCCACCTCCTCGTCGCCCCCGAGCGCCCGATGAGCTGCCTCGAGTACCGGCGCCGCCAGTACTCCCTCGTGCGGATCGCGCGAGCGTCGGTCCACCACCCGCACGACGGGCCAGGACCGCACCAGTGACGGATCGCGCCGAAGCTCGCCCCGCGCGCGCAACGCGGGCGAGGGCAGCATCGAGGTGGCCCAGAGCGGACTCGCGTCGCGCCGACAACGCTCGGCGACGATGCTGGTGGCGTCCCAGGTTGGCGTGGCCTGACTGATGAAGCTCTCGTCGTCGGCGTCGACGACGACCGCACCGCTCAGGAGCGGAATCGAGGCGAGTGCGCCCCCACGAGAGGCGACCACCATGGGCCAACCCGCGCGTGCCTCGGCCCACTCCTCACCCGCTGCGACGTGCAGTCCCCGGTGACGAAGTCGCTGGACCAGGCGCTGCGCCCGCGCCACCGTGGGAACCAGGACGAGCAGGGTGCCCGGTCGTGATCCGACGGCCTCGTGCGCGGCGAGCACGACGTCGAGGGGGTCGCTCGTGGGCCCCAGATGTATGGGACCGGGCGCCCACGGGTACGCGGCGCGCTCGGTGGCCGCTCTGTCGAGGGGGGCCACCGGCAGCACGCGGACCAGGCCCGAGGGTGACATGCCCACGAGCACGCGGGCCAGCGGCGCACACCAGCGTTCGGCCACCCACTCGGCGAGATCGAGCAGTCGCGGGGGCGGCCCGTACCCGAGCCACTTGGCCACCGGGCGCAACGTCTCTGGATCCTCCGTGGCCTGCGCCCACACCCAGGCGCGCACGGTGCGTGCCTGCAGCGGCACTCGCACTCGATCCCCGAGTCCAACGTCCCCCACGGCCTCGTCGAGGCGGTAGCTCAACTCACGGTCCAGCGCCGCCACCTCGGTGACGACCGCGACCGCGCGCGGGTTCACTCGCTCAGAGAGAGCTCCCGGCGCAGATCATCCACGCGCGGCGTCTGCTCCCACGTGAAGCCCTGGTCAGAGCGGCCGAAGTGCCCGTAGGCGGCCGTGCGCGCGTAGACGGGTCGCCGCAGGTCCAGGTCCCGAATGATGGCCGCGGGGCGCAGATCGAAGATCGCATCGACCGCCTTGACGATCTTGGCGCGGTCCACTCGCTCAGTGCCGAAGGTCTCCACCAGCACTGAGACGGGTCGTGCCATGCCGATGGCGTACGCCACCTGCACTTCGCAGCGCCGTGCGGCGCCGGCCGCCACGACGTGCTTGGCGACCCAGCGCGCCGCGTAGGCCGCAGAACGGTCGACCTTGGACGGATCCTTTCCGGAGAACGCTCCGCCCCCGTGGCGGGCCATGCCGCCATAGGTGTCGACGATGATCTTGCGTCCGGTCAGGCCGGCGTCGGCGTGCGGGCCGCCGAGCACGAACTTGCCCGAGGGATTCACGATGACGTTCAGCGAGCTGGCGTCCAGGGTCCCCGGCAGCATCGGACGGATCACGTGCTCGAGCACGTCGGCGCGGATCGTCGAGTGGTCGTAGCCGTCCTCGTGCTGAGTGGAAACGAGCACCGTGTCGATTCCCACGGGCTCACCGTTCTCGTAGGCGATCGTGACCTGGGTCTTGCCATCGGGGCGAAGGTAGGGCACCTCGCCCGAACGGCGCACCTGGCTGAGGCGCATCGCGAGCCGGTGCGCCATCCAGATGGGCAGCGGCATGAAGTCTTCGTTGTCGTCACAGGCGTAGCCGAACATCATTCCCTGGTCACCGGCGCCCAGGGCATTCAACTCGTCCTCACCGCCCAGACCACTGCGCAGCTCCAGGGCCTCGTCGACACCGGAGGCGATGTCCGCGCTCTGCTGGTCGAGTGACACGAGCACCGCGCAGTTGCGCCCGTCGAAGCCCTTGGCGCCGTCGTCGTAGCCGATGTCCAGGATCGTCTGGCGAGCGATGGAGGTGATGTCCACGCTGGCCGAGGTCGTGATCTCGCCAGCCACGACGCACAGACCGGTCGTCAAGAGGGTCTCGCAGGCCACGCGCGCAAACGGATCCTGCGCCAGGATCGCGTCGAGAACGGCGTCCGAGACCTGGTCGGCGATCTTGTCGGGATGTCCCTCAGTCACCGACTCCGACGTAAAGAGGGTCCGGTCGCTCATGCGGCTCCTTGGGCTAACAATGACGCCACCCTAGTCAAGATCTCGTACGCAACGGCTTCTTTCGAGCGTCGTGACAGCTCGTGCACGCTGCCGTCAGCACCCAGAATGACGACCTCATTGGTGGGCCCCTCGAAGCCCGCCCCGACGGCGCTGACGTCGTTGGCCACCAACATGTCAACCCTTTTGCGTGCGAGCTTCTGCCTGGCGTTGTCCAGCACGTCCTGGGTTTCAGCGGCGAAGCCGACGATGACCTGGTGGGGCCGACGCGCGGCAACCAGGGCCTCTAAGACGTCCGGCGCGGCGTCCAGGGAGAGTTCGAGCCTGGACGAGGATCGCTTGATCTTCTGGGCGGCGGGCACGAGGCTGTAGTCGGACACGGCCGCAGCCATGACAATCGCGTCAGCGCTCGGTGCGGCCTCGAGCATGGCCTCGCGCATCTGCGCCGCGCTCTCCACGCGACGCACACTCACCCCGCGCGCCACGTCCAGGGCGAGGCCACGCTCGGCGGCGCTGACCAGCGTCACCCGGGCTCCGAGACGATAGGCCACCTCCGCCAGAGCGTAACCCTGATGCCCGGAGGAGCGGTTCGTGATGACTCGCACCGGATCGATCGGCTCACGCGTGCCCCCGGCGCTGACCAGCACGTGTCGCCCGCTCAGTGCTCCGCGGTAGCCGGCCACAATGCGTTCGACCATCTCGACGATGCTCTCGGGCTCCACGAGACGTCCGGCCCCCTCATCGCCACCCGCGAGGCGGCCGCTGACCGGCTCAAGGACCATCACCCCGCGCCGGCGCAGCGTCGCCAGGTTCTCCTGGACCGAGGGCTGCTCCCACATCTCGGTATGCATCGCCGGACACAGCAGGATCGGCGCTCGGCTCGCCAGAAGCGTCGCGCTCAGCAGATCGTCGGCCAGTCCCGCGGCCATGCGTGCGATCAGGTGAGCGGTGGCCGGCACGACGACGATCAGCTCGGCGCTCTGGCCGAGGTGGGTGTGAGGGATGGGATGATCAGTGGAGTCGAAGAGATCGATGCGCACCGGCTCGCTCGCGAGCGCGCTGAAGGTGGTCGGGCCCACGAAGCGCGTCGCTTCGCGCGTCATGAGCGGCGTCACGTGGAAACCGACGTCCATGAGACGTCGCAGAACTTCGACGGCCTTGTAGGCGGCGATGCCGCCCGCGACCCCTAGGACGATGCGTGAACCAGATGGACTAGGCGTCGCGGAGGGCATCAGTGAAGGCGTCCAAGTCGCTCATCGCGTCCTGGCGGGCCTGCTCCTGAGCCTCGCGCGCGGCCTGCTCGGCCTCGAGCTCCTCGGGGGTCGGCCGGTGGAACTCCAGCTTGCCCTCGTAGAGCTCCTCGAGGGCCAGTGACAGCGACTTGTTCGAGAGACTGGTCACCTGGGGCGGGATCAGGGCCCCGTGGCCCCCGCCGAGACCGTTGTAGTACTCGTTGATCTCTCGAGCCCTCACCGCCGAGACGGCCACCAGCGTGAACTTTGAGCCGCCGACCTTGTCGAGCAGGTCCTCGATGGGCGGGTCTACCAGAGTCGGGCGCTCAGCCATGGGTCGTTTCCTTCGTCGAGGGGGTCCGCGGGCTCCTGCGGAGTCCCTCCAGTATAGAGAGGATTTGCCTCGTCGCCCGCTCCAGATCGTCATTGATGATCACGTAGTCGGCCAGTGCGCGCCCGCGGGCGAGTTCACTCGGCGTGCTGGCCAGGCGCCGCTGCACGTGTTCGTCGCCGTCACCGCGCCCGCGCAGGCGCTGCTCGAGCTGCTCCATGGACGGCGCCAGGACCAGGAAGATCGCCGCGTCGGGGTGCTCCCGACGCACCTGCTCGGCGCCCTGGACCTCGATCTCGAGCAGCACGTCTCGCACGACGTGCGGGTCGGGCCGCGGTGTGCCGTACAGGTTGCCCTGGAATTGAGCCCACTCCAGGAAGAAGCCGTCGTCGATCGCGGCCTCGAAGGCCTCGCGCGTGACGAAGACGTACTCGTCGCCGTGCTCGCCCGCGCGCGGGGCTCGCGTCGTCCACGATCGGCTCAGCGACAAGCGATCGTCCTCGGCCACCAGGCGCGAGGCGATCGTCCCCTTGCCCACGCCGCCCGGGCCAATCAAGACCGCGACGAGTGGGGCGGCCTCAGCGCACAAGGGCGCGGTAGAGCTCGGCGCGCTGCTTGGGTCCCAGGCCGCGGATGCGACGGGTCTTGGCGATGGCCGCCTTGGCCATGATGCGCTCGGCCTTGACTTCGCCGATCGCCGGCAGCGAGCTGATGAGGTCGTACGCGCGCATCTGCGCCACGCACTCCTCGTTCTCAGCGAGCTCGAAGATCTCCTCGAGGGACATCTCGCCCGACTTCACGAGGCGCTTGACCTCCGCTCGGCGACGACGATTCGCCACCGCGAGACGCGAGGCCTGCACCCGCTGTTCCTGCGTCAATGAGGGAGGGGTGGGGGTCATGTCCCCAGGATATCCCCACTCGCCAGGGCCTTCAGAGAAGTTCTCTGGCCAGCTCGTCACGCCAGTGCCGGGCCTCGGCGGCCAGGCCGGCCACGGAGGGTCCCCGGGCCAGGATGGCCCGGCTGAGGCTGGGCAGTACCGAGGCACGCGCGCAGCCGCGCGTGAGTCGCGCGACGTCGCTGGCGCCGGCTCCCTGGGCCCCGACGCCCGGCACGAGGACCGGTCCGCCCAGGCTCGCCAGGTCCATCTGCGGGACCTCGCGCGTGGCACCGATGACGGCGCCCAGCACCCCACGCCCGTCGCTCCGCGCGTTGCGCGCGGCGAGCTCCTCCAGCACCGCGTCACTGACCCGCCGACCCGACTCGACGCGCGCGCCCTGGATCGCACCGCCCTCGGGGTTCGACGTCGCAGCCAGCACGAAGAGGCCCCGACCCGCGCGCTGGGCCCGGAGCACAAAGGGCTCGAGGGAACCGACACCCGTGTACGGGCTCACCGTCAGTGCGTGCGCGCCCAGGGGCCCGTCGCCGAGCCAGGCGTCGGCGTAGGCCTCGTTGGTCGAGCCGATGTCCCCACGCTTCGCGTCGGCCAAGACGAGCAGCGACGCCTCACGTGCCGCGTCCATCACGTGCTCCAGGGCGACGAAGCCCGCCGCCCCGAAGCGCTCGAAGAACGCCACCTGGATCTTGATTGCCGGCACGTGAGGGGCGACCGCCTCGATCACGGTCAGGCCCAGGTACGCCGCACCATCCGCGTCGTCACTCACACCCCAGTCGGCCAGGACCCGTGCGGAGGGGTCCACCCCCACCGCGAGCGGGCCGAACGCCTCGATGCGCGCCGCCAGGGTCTCGCCGAAACTCTCAGGCATGTGCCGCGCCCCAGATGTCGCTGAGGCCCTCGTGCGCGTGCCGGTCCAGCCAGGCCGCCAGCTCGCGCTGGATGCGCCAGGGCGCGCGCGGGTCGGCAAACGTAGCGGTGCCCACCTCCACGGCGTTGGCCCCGGCCATCACCAGAGCCACGGCGTCGACCCCGGAGCTCACCCCGCCGACGCCGACGATGGGCACCGACGGCAGAGCCGCCCGACACTCGTAGACCGCGCGCAGAGCCACCGGGTGCAGTCCCGGCCCGGAGAGGCCGCCGCCGCCACCGCCCAGGGCCGCGCGCGCCGTCTCGACGTCGATGGCCATGCCCAGCACGGTGTTGACCAGCACGAGGGCCTCGGCCCCCGCGTCCAGGGCCGCCTCGGCCACCTCGATCAAGTCGGGCGTGTTCGGGCTGAGCTTGACCCACAGCGGCACCTCAGCCCCACGACAGGCCGCCACGACCTGTGCGGTGGCCCGAGCCGAGTGGGCAAACATCCGCGAGCGGTCCTCGAGGTTAGGACAGCTCACGTTGACCTCGAGGGCGCTGATGGCCGCTCCGGACATCTGGGCCACGGCCAGCGCGTAGTCCTCCACGCGCCGGCCCCAGACCGAGGCGACCACCGTGGCGCCCGTGCTGAGCAGACGCGGCAGCTCCTCGCGCCGCCAGGCCTCCACGCCCGGCCCCGACAGGCCGACGGAGTTGAGCATGTGCTCGCCCCAGGCCGCCACTCGTGGCGCGGGATTGCCGGCCCACGGGTAGGCCGTCAGGGACTTGACGACCACTGCGCCCAGGGCCGCGAGGTCGCCGTAGCCACCAAGCTCGTCGCCGTAGCCCGACGTGCCGGCCGCCGTCAGCACGCAAGAGCCCAGGCTCACCGTGCCGACGTGCACTGACAGGTCACTCACCGGTGCAGCTCCTGCAGCGAGGCCACGCGCCAGCCGTGCTGGCGCGAGTCCGCGATTCCCCGGGCCGCGGCCGAGCCGGCGGCCAACGTCGTCAGGCAGGGCACCGAGTACGCGACGCTGGCCGCGCGAATCTGCGCGCCGTCCAGGCGCGCTCCCTGACCCGACGGTGTGTTCAGAACGAGCTGGACCTCGCCCGAGGCCATCAGGCTCACCGCGTCCGCGCCCAGGTCGGCGAGGCCCACCTTGCCCACCAGGGTGTCGACTCTGACGCCGTGTGCGCGCAGGAAGCCCGCCGTGCCAACGGTGGCCGCCAGGCGGAAACCGAGCTCGGCGAACTGTCGGGCCACCTCGAGGCCCGCGGGCTTGTCCCGGTCGGCCAGGGAGAGAAAGATACAGCCGGTATCGGGCAGTCGCGTGCCCGCGGCCAGTTGGGCCTTGGCGAAGGCGATGCCGAAGCTCTCCCCGATCCCCATCACCTCGCCGGTCGAGCGCATCTCCGGGCCCAGCACGGTGTCCACCCCCGGAAAGCGGCTGAAGGGCAGCACGGCCTCCTTGACCGAGACGTACGAGGGGTTCGGCCGCGTCGTTGGGACCTCGCCCATCTCTCGCAACTCGGCCAGGCTCTGGCCCATCATCACGCGCACGGCGATTTGGGCGACCGAGACGCCCGTGGCCTTGGCCACGAAGGGAACCGTGCGACTGGCTCGCGGGTTCGCCTCCAGGACGAAGACCGCGCCGTCTTTGACCGCGTACTGCACGTTGATCGGGCCCACCACCCCCAGCTCGTCGGCGATGAGCTCGGTGGCGCGCTCGATCTCCGTCACGACCTGCGGCGCCAGGCTCTGGGGCGGCAGGGCACACGCCGAGTCCCCGGAGTGCACTCCGGCCTCCTCCACGTGCTCCATCACGCCGGCGATGTAGAGCTCACCGCGCTGGTCGCGCACGGCGTCCACGTCGACCTCGATGGCGTCCTCCAGGAAGCTGTCGATCAGGATGGGCCGCGTCGCCGAGACGCCACCTTCGCGGGCCAGGGCGCCGTGGGCTCCGGTCAGGTTGGCCATCGCTCGGTCCAGGCCCGCGTCGTCGTAGACGATCTCCATGGCCCGTCCACCGAGGACGTAGCTCGGGCGCACGAGCACCGGATACCCGATGCGTGCGGCAACCTCGCGCGCCTCGCTGAGGGTCAACGCCACGTCCCCGGGCGGCTGACGCAGCCCGAGACGACGACAGATGCCCGACCACAGCTCGCGGTCCTCGGCGGCGTCGATCGAGGCCACTGGCGTGCCCAGCACGAGAGCCGGGTCCAAGGAGTGCGACAACTTGAGCGGCGTCTGACCGCCCAGGGACACGATCACGCCGGCCAGGCGCGCACCGTCACGGCACGCGCCCTGCTCGGCTTCGATGACGGCGGCCACGTCCTCGTCGGTGAGGGGCTCGAAGTAGAGCCGGTCGGAGGTCGAGTAGTCCGTCGAGACCGTCTCGGGGTTGCAGTTCACCATGACTGTCTCCACGCCCATGGCGCGCAGGGCCAACGACGCGTGCACGCAGCAGTAGTCGAACTCGATTCCCTGGCCGATGCGGTTCGGCCCCGAGCCCAGGATGATGACGCGGTCGCGCGAGGAGGGCGCCACCTCGCTGGTGTCATCGAACGTGCTGTAGTGATACGGCGTGGTCGCCTCGAACTCGGCCGCGCAGGTGTCCACGGTCTTAAAGACGGTCCTCACCCCGACTGCGCTGCGCCAGCGCGCGACGTCCGCGCGCGTCTCACCGGCCAGCGCGGCGAGCTGGGTGTCCGAGAAGCCCAGACGCTTCAGGCCGAGCCACTCACGTCGCGTGAGCCGCTCGAGCTCGAGTCCGTCCAGCACCGCGCGCTCGGCCCGGACGATCTCTTCCATCTGGGCCAGGAACCACGCGTCGATGCGCGTCTCGCGAGCCAGCTCCTCCACGCTGACGCCGCGCAGAAGCGCCTCGTGCAGCGCGAAGAGCCGATCTGGTGTGGCAAGGGCGCAGCGCGCGAGCAGCGCCGCCGAGCTCAGTGAGGAGAACTCGTCGTCGCGACCCAGCGCGAAGCCGATGCGGCCCCGCTCGAGGGAGCGCACCGCCTTCTGGAGCGACTCGGCAAAGTTTCGCCCGATCGCCATGACCTCTCCGACGGACTGCATGCGCGTGCCCAAGCGCTCGCTGGCCCCGGGGAGCTTCTCGAAGGCCCAACGAGGGATCTTGGTGACGACGTAGTCGATGACCGGCTCAAAGCTCGCCGGCGTCACGCGCGTGATGTCGTTGCGAATCTCGTCCAGGGTGTAGCCCACCGCGAGGCGCGCCGCGATCTTGGCGATGGGAAAGCCGGTGGCCTTCGAGGCCAGCGCGCTGGACCGCGACACCCGGGGATTCATCTCGATCACCAGGCGTTCGCCAGTGGCCGGATCAACCGCGAACTGCACGTTCGACCCGCCCGTCTCCACTCCCACCCGTCGCAGCACCGCGAAGGCATCATCACGCATTGCCTGGTACTCGACGTCCGAGAGCGTCTGGGCCGGGGCCACCGTGATCGAGTCACCGGTGTGCACGCCCATGGGGTCGACGTTCTCAATCGAGCAGACGATGACGCAGTTGTCGGCTCGATCGCGCATGACTTCGAGCTCGTACTCCTTCCAACCAGCGATCGAGCGCTCGACGAGGATCTCGTGGATGGGCGAGGCGGTGAGGCCTTCGCCGGCCAGGCGCTGGAACTCCACGGCGTTCTCGGCGATGCCGGTGCCGGCGCCGCCCAGGATGAAGCTCGGGCGTACCATGATCGGCCAGCCAATGCGCTCGGCGATGCCCAGCGCCTCCTCGACGTCGTGTGCGAAACCCGACTCGGGCACCTTCAGACCGATGTCGGCCATCGCCGACTTGAACAGCTCGCGATTCTCGGCTGTCTCGATCGCCTCGGGGCGAGCCCCGATGACCTCGATGCCGAGACGGTCCAGGACTCCGCGCTCGACCAGCTGCATGGTCAGGTTCAGGGCGGTCTGGCCGCCCAAGGTCGGCAGCAGCGCGTCGGGACGCTCGCGCTCCAGGATGTCGGTCACCACGCCCACCTCCAGCGGCTCGACGTAGGTCACGTCAGCGGTCGCCGGATCCGTCATGATCGTGGCCGGATTCGAGTTCACTAGGACGACGCGGTAGCCCTCCTCGCGCAGGACCTGGCAGGCCTGGGTGCCGGAGTAGTCGAACTCGCAGGCCTGACCGATCACGATCGGGCCCGAGCCGATGACCATGATCGTCCTGAGGTCGTCGCGACGAGGCATCAGCGCTCCATCATCTCCTCGAAGCGCTCGAACAGGTAGCGAGCGTCGTGTGGTCCGGGTCCGGCTTCAGGGTGATACTGCACCGAGAAGCATCGTCTCGCCGGCGAGGCGATGCCCTCGACCACCCCGTCATTCAGATTGAGGTGGCTGATCTCGACTCCCTCCAGCGACTCAGCCGCGAGGGCGTAGTTGTGGTTCTGGGCCGTGATCTCGATCTTGCCGCTCGCGAGGTCCTTGACGGGGTGATTGGCTCCGTGATGTCCGAAGGCCAGTTTGAACGTCCGGCCGCCGAGGGCCAGGCCGAGCAGCTGATGCCCCAGGCAGATGCCGAAGATCGGCACGACGCCCAGCAGCTGGCGAATCTGATCGACCAGCTCGCCCAGGGCGGCCGGGTCACCCGGGCCGTTGGAGAGCATCACGCCGTCTGGCGAGAGAGCCAGGACCTCGGCGGCGCTGGTGTGAGAGGGCACCACCGTGACCCGGAAGCGCTGCGCCAGTTGCTCGACCATCGTGGTCTTGATGCCGAAGTCGAAGGCGACGACGTGACGTGCGCCCGCGCCCGCCTCGTAGGGCGTGCGCGTGCTGACCTGCGAGACCAAGTCGGTGTCGTCGGTGCCGCGCGCCTCTCGGGCCGCCGCCAGCACCGAGGGTGCGTCCGTGACGCCGAAGGCGCCAGCCAACGCGCCGTGGGTGCGCAGGTGACGCGTCAGGCGACGCGTGTCCACCCCGATGATCGCCGGGATCTGCTGGTCGATGAGGAACTCCTCGAGGCCCGACTGCGCGCGCCAGTTCGAGGCGACCGGTGACAGGTCGCGCACCACCACGCCCTGGCAGAACGCGCGCCGCGCCTCGTCGTCCTCGGGCGTGACGCCGTAGTTGCCGATGTGCGGATACGTGAAGACGATGACCTGTCCGGCGTAGCTGGGATCCGTGATGATCTCCTGATAGCCGGCCAGGGCCGTGTTGAAGACGAACTCGCCCTGCGTGATCCCCCCGGGCGGGCGGTAGCCCGCGGCGGAGCCCTCGAAGAGGCTCCCGTCACTCAGGGCCAGGAGCGCCGGCTCACGGGTCACAGAACGCTCCCCTCGCGGGCCACGAGACGCCCGGCGACGATGGTCGCGCGAGCCCGGCCCCGCAGTTCCCGACCGTGATAGGGGGTGTTGCGAGCCCGGCTCTGCAGCGAGTCACGGTCCCCGACCCAGCGCAGCGCGGGGTCGAAGACCACCACGTTGGCGTCCTCGCCGGGCGTCATCGCACCACCGTGAGCCGTGTGACGCACCGGTGCATCCCCGGCGCGCAGCTGGGCGATGGCGGCGGGTCGGCGCGAGAGAAGCGAGAAGAACCTCCGCGGATCCGCGTCCTCGCCGAGCGCCTCCAGCGTGAGCGAGGCCGCGTGCTCCAGACCGAGCATCCCGGCGGGGGCCTCGTCGAAGACCAGATCCTTGGACTCGGGAAGGTGGGGCGCGTGGTCCGTGGCCACGGCGTCGATCTCCCCGCGGCGCAGCGCCTCGCGCAGGCCCGCGACGTCGCCCGCGCCTCGCAGCGGTGGATTCACCTTGTACAGGGGGTCGTATCCCTCACAGGCCGACTCGTCGAGACTCAGGTGATGGGGCGCGACTTCGCAGGTCACGTCCAGGCCCTGCCGACGCGCGGCCCACACCAGCTCCACCGAGCGCGCCGTCGACAGGTGCAGGAAGTGCAGGCACGCCCCCGTGTCACGCACCAGTTCGAGGTCGCGCGCGACCAGAAGCTCCTCGGCGAGCGCGGGGCGTCCGATCAGTCCCAGACGACCCGCGAGGGGACCCTCGTTCATCGAGCCCGCGTTCGCCAGCGTCGGCTCCTCGCAGTGCTGGGCGAGGCGCACCCCGAGCGGCCGGGCGTAGGCCAGAGCGCGGCGCATCACCTGGGCACTGGCCACCGCCGCGCCGTCATCAGTGAACAGGCGTACCCCGAGGCGCGCCATCTCGGCCAGGGGCGCCAGCTTCTCGCCCCGGCGGCCCTGGGTGATGGCCCCGGCGACCGCCACGTCCACGAGCGCGCGCGACCCTTGCGCGAGCACGTGCTCGACGAGGGCCACGTTGTCCAGGGCGGGCTCGGTGTTGGGCATGGCGAGCACGGCGCTGTAGCCACCAACGGCCGCGGCGCGCGCACCGCTCTCGATGGTCTCGGCCGCCTCGAGGCCCGGCTCGCGCAGGTGCGTGTGCAGGTCCACGAAGCCCGGCCCAACCCAGCAGTCCGACGCGTCGATCTCCTCGACGCCGGGCGGGGCGTCGATCGTGCCGACCTGCGCGATGCGTCCGTCGACGATCAATACGTCGGCAAGCTCGACAG
>JAJXUK010000022.1 GCA_021782915.1 Actinomycetes bacterium
TCCGATCGGCGGGCGGGCTGCACAACCTCTACGTCGGCGACGAGGCGATCGTGGACTGCACGACCTTCAGCCTCGAGGGCGGCAAGATGAAGGGCCTGCGCCAGGCCTGCACGCGTCTGACGCGCCGGGGCTACACCGTGGAGTTCCTGGACCCCAGCGAGATCGACCCGCCGCGCGTGCCCGAGCTGCTCGAGCTGATCAGCATGCTGCGCCGCGGCGAGGGCGAGCGGGGCTTCTCCATGATGCTCGGTCGCCTCTTTAACCCCCGGGACAAGGGCCTGCTGCTGACCGTGGTCTACGGGCCCGACCACAAGCCGGCCGCGGTCTGCCAGTTCGTGCCCAGCCCGGCGATCAACGGCTACTCGCTGGACCTGATGCGCCGGGACCCGGGCGAGCACCCCAACGGGCTGATCGACTACGCGCTGTGCTCGACGATCGAGCACCTGCGCGCCAACGGGGCCAGGGGCCTGAGCCTGAACTTCGCGGCCTTTCGCAACGTGCTCGACGGCGAGCGCGGCGAGGGCACCTTCACCCGCGTCGAGCGCTGGGCGCTCAAGCGCCTCAGCGGCATCCTGCCCCTGGAGACCCTCTGGAACTTCAACGCCAAGTACTACCCCACCTGGCTGCCGCGCTACCTGGTCTATCCCGCGCTGGAGAGCTTCGTGCCGGTGGTGGCCGCGGTGCTGCGCGCCGAGAGCCTGACCGAGATCCCGATGATCGGCCGACTGCTCGCGAGCGATCCGGCCAACCGGCCCGCGACCGTGGTGCCGCCCGAGGTCCTGGCCGCGGCCAGCGCCGCGCGAGCCGACGAGGTGCGCCGGGCCGAGCGGGGCGAGGACGATTGATGCGCGCGGGGCCCTCCACCCGCGCGCTGCTGATCGGCTACGCGATCTGGCTCCTGGTCGTGGTCGGCGTCGACGTGCGCCTCGCCGATCACCGCATCATGCCGATCCTGCTGGTGGTGCCCCTCATCGTGCTGGCCACCCGGCTCAACCCGCGCGAGCTGCTCGGCCTGGGTGCCCTCGGCCTGGGCCTGGGCGTCGCCATCGGCTTCACCGGCTCCGAGGCCGGCCTCGAGCGCCAGATGGACACCGTGTTCGTCATCGTGCTCATCACGCTGCTCTCGGCCTGGGTGGCCACCCTGCGCCGGCGCGTCGAGGAGGCCCTCTCGCGAGCCCAGCGCGACGCGCGCCACGACGAGCTGACCGGGCTCAGCAACCGGCGGGGCCTGAACCGCGACGGCGCCCGGCTGGTCGATGACGCCGAGGCGGCCAGCGTCGCGCTGATCGACGTGGACCGCTTCAAGGACATCAACGACCGCCACGGTCACCCGGTGGGCGACGAGGCGCTCGTCGAGATCGGTCGGCGCCTGCGCGCCAGCGTGCGCGACGTCGACGTGGTCGGGCGCTACGGCGGCGAGGAGTTCCTCGTCATCGTGCGCGGCGACGACGAGGCCTCCAGCGAGGTCATCGCCCGCGTCCTGGCGGCCTTCCGGGCCGAGCCGGTGCACACGAGCGGCGGGGACCTCGACGTGCGCGTCTCGGTCGGAGTGGCCCGCGTGGACGCCGCCGGCCTGGAGATCGCCATCGAGCGGGCCGACGCCGCGCTCTATCAGTCCAAGCGCCTGGGCCGGGACCGCTCGACCATCTGGCGAGCCGACCCGAGCCCGACGCCCTAGGGCATCGCGGCGATGATCGCCTCGGCCAGGCGCCCCGGCGCGGCCGGCTCGAAGGAGAGAAAGAGCGAGGGCTCGACCATCTCCAGCTCGAGGATGGCCCAGCCCTCTGGCGTGTGCAGCAGGTCCACGCGCGCGTAGGTGAGATCGGCGAACTCGCTCAGCACCGCGCTCGCCAGCTCGAGCGCCTCGGGCTCGGCCTCGGCGCGGCTCATGCGCTCGGCCCGGTAGAGCCGGTCGCGCACCTCGCCGGCGACGTTGAGCATCGCGGCCTTGGTCATGGCGTGGCTGAACGCCCCGCCCAGGAAGATCAGGGCCCGCTCGCCGGCCTCGTCCACGCTGTGCACGTAGGGCTGCACCAGCACGTCGCGACCGGCCGCGTGCAGGCGGGCCACGAGCGCGCGGGCGCGCTCGTGCTCGTGGGCGAAGAAGCGCTCGGCGTCCATCGAGCCCGCCCCGACGCTCGGCTTGACGACGACGTCACCCTCGGGGAACACGGGCAGCTGGCCGGGCACCACCAGGCTCGTGGGGATCACCGGAAAGCCCCGACGGGCCAGGTCGAAGAGGTAGCGCTTGTCCGAGGAGTACTCGATGATCGGATAGGGATTGGCCAGGCGCGCCACCGAGCGCGCCCAGGCCAGGAACTCCTCGCGCCGGGCCGTGTAGTCCCACGTCGAGCGCACCACCACGAGCTCGTGGGCGTCCCAGTCGCGCGCCTCGTCCCAGAGCGCCAGCTCGCTGCTCACGCCGCGCTCGGCCAAGGCCGCGATGAGCAGGTCCGCGTCCTCGTCGGTGACGCCTGCCGCGCTGGCCAGGGCGACGCTCACGGATGGAACAGGAGCGTCGCGTGCTGGGCCAGGGCGGCCAGCGGGCCGGGCCACAGGCCGAAGAGCAGCGTCGCGACCACGCCCAGAGCGATCGCCAGGCCGCTCGCGCGCCCGACGCTCACGCGGTCGGTCTCGATGGGCTCCTCGGCGTACAGGGCCAGGACCCAGCGCAGGTAGAAGTAGGCGGCGATGGCCGCGCCGATCAAGGCGATCAGCGCGATCGGCCCGCCTCCGGCGTCCACCGCGGCCAGCAGCACGCCGTACTTGGCGTAGAAGCCCGTCGTCAGGGGCACCCCGAGCTGGCTCAGCAGCAGCACCGCCAGCGCCGCGCCCAGCACCGGCTGGCGTCGCGCGAGGCCCCGGAAGCGGTCGATGTCGTGGCTGTCGTCGCGCGCCCCGCCCACCAGGGCCAGCACGCCGAAGCTGGCCAGCACCACCGGCGCGTAGGTCATCAGGTAGAAGAGCGCGCCGGCCGAGCCGCGCACGGTGCCCGCCCACACGCCCAGCAGGATGAAGCCGGCGTGGTTGATCGACGAGTAGGCCAGCATGCGCTTGACGTTGCGCTGCACGAGGGCCATGGAGGCGCCCACCAGGGTCGACAGGGCCACGAGCACCCAGATGATGGGCCGCCAGGTGGTCAGCTGGCTGGAGAGGGCCGAGACCAGCACCCGCAGCAGGGCCGCGAAGGCGCCGACCTTGACCACCGAGGCCATGAAGCCGGTCACCGGCGTCGGCGCGCCCTCGTAGACGTCGGGCGACCAGAGGTGGAAGGGCACCGCGGCCACCTTGAAGGCGAAGCCCACCAGCAGCAGGGCCCCGCCGGCCACCAGCAGGCCCGGGGCCAGCAGGACGTTGCCCGCCAGGAAGTAGCCGATCGCCGACAGGTTCGTCGTGCCCGTGGCCCCGTAGACCAGCGCCGCGCCGTAGATGAAGATCGCCGAGGCGAAGCCGCCGAGCAGGAAGTACTTCAGGGCGGCCTCGGCGCTGGCGCTGCGGTGCCGGTCCAGTGCGGCCAGCACGTAGAGCCCGATCGAGAGGATCTCCAGGCCGAGGAAGATGACCACGAGGTCGTTGGCCTGCACCATCACCAGCGCCCCGGCGCTGGCGGCCAGGCTCAGGGTGTAGAAGTGCGAGGCCGAGACGGGCCCGCGCACCAGCCAGTCGTGCGCGATGAGGCTGGCCATCACCAGGCTCACGCCGATCACCCCGGTGGCCACGACCGAGAAGCCGTCGAGCACGACGGCGTGGTCGATGGTGCTCGAGGCGCCGTGGCGGGCCACGTCGACCCACTGGGCGACGCTCGTGGCGAGCACGACGAGGCCGGCCAGCACGCTCAGGGACGTGGCCACGCGCGCGCTGAGCGAGTGGCGCAGTAGGGCCGAGAGCATCAGGGTCAGCACCGAGGCGCCCAGCAGCACGAGGGCCGGCAGGATCGCCAGGTAGTCGATGGAGGGCATCAGGCTCACTTGCTCACCCCCGCCGGTGCCACGTGCTCGATCACCTGCTGGACCGAGGGCGAGATGCGATCCAGCACCGGACGCGGGAAGACGCCCAGCACCACGATCAGGGCCACGATCGGCACGAGCGCCCAGCGCTCGGAGGTCGTGGCGTCCTCGATGGGCTCACTCGTGCGCCCGTGGAAGACGCGCTGGTAGGCCCAGAGCAGGTACAGCGCCGCCAGCACCACACCCAGTGCGCCCACCACGGCCCACCAGGCGTGGGTGGCGAAGGCGCCGATCAGGATCAGGTACTCGCTGACGAAGCCCGACAGCCCGGGCAGGCCGATCGAGGCCATCATCACCACCGTGAACAGCCCCGCCAGCACCGGGGCCGGGCCCTGCCAGCCGCTCAGGTCCCGGATGCTGACCCCCACGCCGCGGCGGCGCTCCATGAAGCCGATGATGAGGAAGAAGCCGGCCGTGATGACGCCGTGGTTGAACATCAGCAGCACCGCGCCGACCATGGCGATCTTCGAGCCGGTCATCACGCCCAGCGTGATGAAGCCCATCTGGGCGAGTGAGGAGTAGGCGACCAGGCGCTTCAGGTCCGGCGTCGTGGTGGCCAGGGCCGAGCCGTAGACGATGCCGATCACCGCCAGGGTGAGCATCACCGGGCGCACGTGCACCTGGGCCAGGGGCAGCAGGCCCACCGCGAAGCGCAGCAGGCCGTAGGAGCCGAGCTTGGCCAGCAGGGCCGACAGCTCGATCGAGCCGGCCGTGGGCGCCTCGGCGTAGGCCAGGGGCGACCAGGTGTGCAGGGGCCAGATCGGGGACTTGACGGCGAAGGCGATGGCGAAGGCCACGAAGAGCCACGTCGCGGTGCTCGAGGACATGGCCGTGGACTGCAGGGCCGAGTACGAGAAGGTCAGCGCCCCGCCGGTCTGGTGCTGGTGCGCCAGGCCCAAATAGAGCAGGCCCACGAAGAGGAAGGCCGAGCCGGTGAAGGTGAAGACGAAGAACTTCAGCGCGGCCCGCGCGCGCTGGGCCGCGCCCCACTGGCTGACGATGAAGTACGCCGGCACCAGGGTCAGCTCGAAGAAGATGAAGAACTCGAGCAGGTCGTGGGCGAGGAAGCTGCCCATCGTGAAGCTGGTCAGCAGCAGCAGCCAGGCCACGAAGGCGCCCTCGCGGCGCGTGTCGCGCGCTCCAAAGAGGGCCACCAGCACCACCAGCGCCGTCAGGACCACCATCAGCAGGCTGATGCCGTCCAGGGCCACGTCGTAGGCCAGCCCGAAGGGCGCGGCCAGCACCCAGCGGCCCATGAAGTCGAAGGTGCCCGCCCCGGGCACGTTGGACCTGTACAGCACGGCCACGACGAGCGCGAGCACGGTCTCCAGGCTCGCGACCGCCACGCCCACGCGGTAGGAGGCGTTGGCCCGCGCGCGCACGAGGCCCGCCAGGGCGGCGCCGAGCAGGGGCAGGATCAGCAGGAGGCTCAACCAGAGCGACGAGTGCATGCTCAGCCCACCCTCGCGACGAGATAGACGACGATGACCGAGACGCCCAGCACCATGGCCAGCGCGTAGTGGCGCACGAAGCCGGACTGGACCTTGCGCAGGCCCTCGGCGCTGCGTCGCACCCCGCCGGCCAGTCCACTGACGGCCCCGTCGATCACGCGCGGCTCGATGAGCGTGGTGGCCACCTCGGTGCCCGCGCGCAGCGGCGTGGCGATGACGGCGTCGTAGGCGTCGTCCCAGAACCAGACCCGCTCGAGGAAGCGTCGCTCGAATCGCGGGTCCTCGCTGCGCGAGCGCCAGACCGCGAAGGCCGCGGCCAGGCCCAGCAGGGCCGCGATCACGTCCACGGTGCCCAGCGCGTACTGGGTCGCCGTCGTGGGCCCCGGCCCGCTCGCCACGTAGCCGAAGGTGGGCCCGAGGAAGCCGGCCAGGGAGGCGTGGTGCACCCAGGGCAGGTCCAGACCCCCACCGAGCACGCTGAGCGCGGCCAACACCACCAGGGGCAGGGTCATGACCCAGGGCGACTCGTGCGGCTCGGCGCCGTGGGTGAGCTCGCGGAAGCGCTCGGTGCCCCGGAAGGTCAGCACGAACAGACGCGACATGTAGTAGGCGGTCAGCACCGCCGTGAGCACTCCGAGCACCCACAGCAGCTTGGAGTAGCCGTAGGCGTTGGTCAGCACGTCGCCCTTGGCCCAGAAGCCGGCGAAGGGCGGCACGCCCGAGATCGTCAGCCAGCCGATGAGGAACGTCGGGAAGGTCAAGGGCAGGTACTTTGACAGCCCACCCATCTTGCGCATGTCCTGCTCACCGTGCAGCGAGTGGATGACCGAGCCCGAGCCGAGGAAGAGCAGGGCCTTGAAGAAGGCGTGGCTGACCATCAGGAAGATGGCCGCCGAGTAGGCCCCGGCGCCCACGGCCAGCACCATGTAGCCGATCTGGGAGACCGTCGAGAAGGCCAGCACCTTCTTGATGTCGCGCTGGGAGGTGGCGATCGTGGCGGCCACGAAGGCCGTCAGGGCGCCGATGGTCGCGATGGTGGCGCGCCCCGAGGAGGACAGGGCCAGCACCGGTGACATGCGCACGAGCAGGTAGACGCCGGCGGTCACCATCGTGGCCGCGTGGATGAGGGCCGAGACCGGGGTCGGGCCCTCCATCGCGTCGGGCAGCCAGTTGAACAGCGGGATCTGCGCGCTCTTGCCGGTCGCGGCCAGCAGCAGCGCCAGTACCACCAGGGTCGCGACCGTGGGGTCCAGGTGACCGGCGCCGGCGAAGACGCTCAGGTAGCTCAGCGTGTGCAGGTGGCTGAAGAGCAGGAACATCGCCACCAGCAGCCCGACGTCGCCCACGCGGTTGTAGATGAAGGCCTTCTTGCCCGCGCTGGCCGCGCTGTCGCGGTCGAAGTAGTAGCTGACGAGCCAGTAGGAGCACACGCCCACGCCCTCCCAGCCCACGAAGGTCAGCACGAGGTTGTTGGCCAGCACCAGGGTGAGCATGGAGAAGACGAAGAGGTTCAGGTAGAGGAAGAACTTGCGGAAGTCGCGCTCGCCGTGCATGTAGCCGATCGAGTACAGGTGGATCAGCGCCGAGATGCCGGTGACGAACAGGCTCATCGTGATCGACAGCGGGTCCATCAGCAGCGCGGCCGGCACGTGCAGGGTGCCCACCGAGATCCAGGTAAAGAGGTGCACCGTCACCTCGCGCGAGGAGTCGCCCAGCAGGCTGAAGAACGCGGCGACGCTCAGGGCGAAGCTCAGGCCCACCGCGCCGGTGGCCACGGCGCCGACGGCGCGCTCGCCCATGCGCTTGCCGTTGACCAGCACGAACAGGAAGCCGGCCAGGGGCAGCAGCAGGATCAGGGTGGCCAGGTGTGCCATCTCAGCCCTTCATCTCGGAGAGTTCGTCGACCGACGTGGTGCGACGGCGCCGGAAGATCGCCACCACGATCCCCAGGCCCACCGTGACCTCGGCCGCGGCCACCACCATCACGAAGAAGACGCTGACCTGACCCGCCACGTCCGAGAGCGTGCGCGAGAAGCTCACGAAGGTCAGGTTCACCGCGTTGAGCATGAGCTCGAGGCACATGAACATGATCAGGGCCGAGCGCCGGGTCAGCAGCCCGAAGGCGCCGATGCCGAAGAGCACGGCGGCCAGCACCAGGTACCAGGCGGCGGGGACGTTCACGCGGCCTCCTCGTCGAGCGCGCGCTCGCGCCGGGCGAGCACGATGGCGCCCACGACGGCGATGACCAGCAGGGCGGCCGTGGCCTCGAAGGCGTACAGGTAGGTGGTGAACACGGCTGTGCCCAGCTGGGCGACGTTGCCCGAGCCGGTCGCCAGCGGCGCGCCGTTGGTGGAGACCGACATCGCCCCGCTGACCCAGTGCGAGCGCGCCAGCAGCACGATCAGCCCGGCCACCGTGAGCCCGACGCCGAGCCCGGCCAGGGCCCGCTGGCCCACCAGCGGCTCGACGCGCACCCCCTCGCGCCGGTCCACGCCGAGGAACATGATCACGAACAAGAAGAGCACCACGATCGCCCCGGCGTAGACGATCACCTGGACCGCGGCCAGGAAGTCGGCCGACTGGGCCACGAAGGCCACCGCGACACCGAAGAGGGTCATGATGAGGCTCATCGCCGCGTGCACGGGGTTGCGCACCGCCAGCACCCCGACGGCGCCGACCAGGATGAGCAGCGCCGCGGTCACGAAGACCAGCACCGCGCCAATGGAGTAGCTCACGCCGATCACGCGGCCCCCTTGATCCGGCGCCGCGGCGTGCGCGCGCGCAGCGCCGTCAGCATCCCGGCCAGGCCGCGCCGCTCGGCTGGCACGTCGGCGGGACTGAGGTGCTTGTAGTAGGCCTCGCGCAGCGACTTGGTGCCGGTCGCCGGATTCGCCGGGCCGCTCTGGCCGGCCTCGGCCTCGCGCAGGCCCACGCCCAGCTCGGCGCTCCACTGCGTCACACCCTCGAAGTCGGCCGCCCCGGCCGGGGACGTCGCGCGCATCCAGCCACCGGTCATGGCCGACTCTCCCTCGCGCCAGTCCTCCCAGGGCAGGTGGCGCGGCTCGCCGGCGTCGTCGACCACGAGCTCGGCCTTGGTGTAGATCGCGTCGGCGCGGTTGGTGAAGGAGAACTCGAAGAGCTTGGACTCCGTGATGGCCTGCGTGGGGCAGGCCTCCACGCACAGGTCGCAGTGGATGCAGCGCAGGTAGTTGATCTCGTAGACGTAGCCGTAGCGCTCGCCCGGGCTGACGGGATCGTCCGGGTTGTCCTTGCCGCGCACGTAGATGCAGCCCACCGGGCACACTCCCGCGCACAGCTCGCAGCCGATGCACTTCTCCATGCCGTCCTCGTAGCGATTCAGCACGTGACGCCCGTGCTGGCGCGGCTGCTTGGGGCGCTTGGCCTGCGGGTAGCTGACGGTGACCGTCGGGCGCGTCAGGTGGGCCAGCGTCAGGCGGAAGCCCCCGAAGAAACTCATGGCGCCCACTAGGCCTCCTCGTCCTCGTCGGTCAGCTCGCGCAGCGCCTCGGGCGCCAGCGGCCGGGGCCCGATCACGGGCAGGACGGCCTCCGCGCCGCGCTCGCGGCCCGAGCCCAGCTCGAAGGCACGCGTGAGCAGCGTCCAGGCGAACAGGGCGAGCGCGGCCATGCCGAAGCCCCAGGACACGGAGATCAGGAAGCCGGCCACCACGAGCAGCCAGCCCAGGCTCAGCGGGATGAGACGCTTCCAGCCCAGGTCCATCACCTGGTCGTAGCGGAAGCGCGGCAGGGCGGCACGGAACCAGATGTAGGCGAAGGCGAAGGCCGTCGTCTTGGCGAGGAACCACAGGATCGGAAAGACCCAGCGCAGGTGCGCCACGTTGGGCACCCAGCCGGCGGGGCCGCCGAAGAACAGGGTCACGATGATCGCCGACATCGTGATCGTGTTCATGAACTCGGCCAGATAGAAGATGGCAAAGCGGAACGAGGAGTACTCGGTGTGGAAACCGCCCACCAACTCGCTCTCGGCCTCGACCACGTCGAAGGGCGGTCGGTTGAGCTCGGCGGTGATCGCGATGAGGAAGATCACGAAGGGCACCACGCCCAGGCGAATCACGTTCCAGTTCCAGATCCCGTGGGCCTGGGAGGCGACGATGTCGTGCGTGGACAGCGAGCCGGTCACCAAGACGATCATCACGATCGACAGACCGAGCGCGGCCTCGTAGCTGATCATCTGCGCGCTGGCGCGCACGGAGGAGATCAGCGGGTACTTAGAGCCCGAGGCCCAGCCGGCCAGCATCACGCCGTAGACCGAGATGCCCGACATGGCCAGCATCAGCAGGATGCCCATCGGCGGGTCGGCCACCTGCAGGCGCACCGGGTGCCCGGCGATGGTGAGCGTGCCGCCCACCGGCACGATGGCGAAGGTGATGAAGCCCGGGATCAGCGCGAGGAACGGAGCCAGGCGGAAGACGAGGCGGTCGGCCTCGGCCGGCATCAGGTCCTCCTTGAAGATCAGCTTGATGCCGTCGGCGATGGTCTGCAGCAGCCCGAAGGGCCCCCAGCGCTGGGGCCCGATGCGGCTCTGCATGTCCGAGATGGCCTTGCGCTCGAACCAGATCATGAGGATGACCGCGTTGAGCAGCACCGCGAAGGCGACCACCAGGCGGATCAGGATGATGAGCCAGACCGCCAGGCCCAGGCCGTGGCTGTAGACGGGGTCCACGCCGATCACGAGCGTGACTCCAGTCGCACCAGGCTCAACGTGCCGGCCGGGTCCAGCAGTGCGCGCACCGGATCCTCCCCCGCCCGGCGCGTGGAGAAGCCGATCTCGAGCGTGCCACGCGGCACCGCGGCATCGGGGCGCACCGGCAGACTCACGCGGGCGCCCACGCCGAGCACGTCGACGCTCTCACCGCTCTTGACGCCCAGGCGGTCCAGGTCGCTCGGGTGCGCGAGCAGCGTCGTCTCCTCGATCAGCCCGGCGAGCGCGGGCGATCCCTGCATGGCGATGCCCTGGTCGTAGAGGCGCCGAGCCACGTTCAGGCGCAGCGAGTAGGCGTCCACGTGCGGCACGCTCGCGCCCAGGCCGCGCTGCACCTGGTCCCAGCTGATGGGGCCCACGCCGGCCGGGCGCGCGCCCGGCGCGACGTGACTGGTCGCGCCGGCGTAGGCCGCCTGGCCCAACGAGTCGGTCGAGCGCACCCCCGGGAAGGCGACGGGGTCCAGGGCCCGGCGCTGGCTGGCAACGCCCGACCAGCTCAGGATCCCCTCGAGGGAGCCGTCGGCGAGCACGCTCAGGGCCGGGTACCCGGTTCCCTCCTCGATCAGCTTGGCGGCCATCTCCACGGACGTCGCCTCGGGCTCGCGACCCAGCGCGATCGTCAGCTCGGCCGCGATGGCCACGTCGTCCCAGGCCGCGCCGGGGGCCGACACCTTGGCCGACAGGGCACTCACGCGCCCCTCCAGGTTCGTCACCGTGCCGCGGCGCTCGTGGGCCACCGCCGCGGGCAGGACCACGTCGGCGTAGGCCAGGCTCGCTCCCCCGTGGCCGGTGACCACGACCACCTGGGCCGCCGAGAGTGCGGCGGTGGCGGTGGCGACGTCGAGCACGTTGCCGAGCAGGCAGCCGCCCAGCAGGAGCACGGCGCGCTGCTCGCCGGCGGCCAGGGCCGCGAGCTGGGACCGCGTGTCGCGACCGGCGGCGCCGCTGGCGCGTCGACCCGGGGCCATGGAGGGGGCCAGTCCCATGTCCATCGCGCCGCGCACGTTCGAGCGGCGCAGTGCCGGTAGGAAGCGCGCCGCCGGCAGCGCGTCGGCGAGGGTGCGCAGGGCCGTCTCGATCACGCTGGCGTCCTCGGCCAGGTTGGGCCGCCCGGCCACCACGACCACGCCGTCGCCCTCGCCCAGCAGCGCGCGCACGGCCTCGATCTGGGCCGCGCCGGCCGCCACCTCGCCACCGGGGCGACCGGTGAGGGCCGCGGCGACCAGGTGGGCCTCACCCGGGCGCACGCTCAGCACGTGCGCGGCCAGCTCGCGCAGGGCGCTCGGGCCGAAGCCGAACTCGACCAGGGTCGTGCCGCGGCGCACGGCCTCGCGCAGACGCAGAAAGAGCACGGGCAGCTCCTGGCGCAGGTCCCCCGTCAGGGTCACCAGCACCCGAGCCCGGCTGGCGTCCTCGATGCTCGCCGGCGCCAGGGCGCCCAGCAGCGCGGGGTCCAGGCCGTCGTCGTAGCGCGCGTCCACGTTCTCGGTGCCCAGCACCTCGCGGGCCACGCGGCTCCACACGTAGGCGGCCTCGTTGCTCAGGGCCGCCCCGCCGATCACGCCGAGCGCCTCGCCCGGGTGGGCCCCGAGGATCTCGGCCGCCGCCGAGAGGGCCTCGCTCCAGGCCACCGGCTGCAGTGTGCCCTCACGGCGCAGAAGCGGCTGGGTGATGCGCGTGGCGGGCGAGAGGACGTCGACGCTCTCCTCGTTGCCGTCCACGCTGTCCAGGCTGAAGCGGCCCTTGTCGCAGAGCCAGCCGTGATTCACGCTCTCGCTGTCCAGACCCAGCACGCGCGTCAGGCGACCACCGGAGGACTGCACCGCGACCCGGCAGCCCACGGCGCACGTCGTGCACGTGCTCTCGACCTGCTCGAGGTCCCACGGGCGGGCCGTGAACCGGTAGGGCTTCGCGGTCAGGGCCCCGACCGGGCAGATCTGCACGGTGTTGCCCGAGAAGACCGAGTCAAAGGGCTGGCTGGGCGAGGGGGCGACCTGGATGAGGTCGCCGCGTCCGGCGAAGTCGATCTGGGCCTCGCCCGCGACCTCGGAGGCAAAGCGCGTGCAGCGGCTGCACTGGATGCAGCGCTCGCGGTCCAGCAGGACGAGCTCGCCGATGGAGATCGGCTTCTCGAAGTGGCGCTTCTCCTCGACGAAGCGCGTCTCGCCCGAGCCGTGCGACAGGGCCTGGTTCTGCAGTGGGCACTCGCCGCCCTTGTCGCAGACCGGACAGTCCAGCGGATGATTCGCGAGGAGGAACTCGAGCACCCCGTCCTGGGCCTTCTTGACCTTCTCGGAGTCCGTCACCACGTCCATGCCGTCGCTCACGCGCAGGTAGCACGAGGGCTGCAGCGTGGCCCCGCGCGGGCCCGCCACCTCGACCAGGCACTGGCGGCACACGCCCACCGGCTCCATGCGCGGGTGGTAGCAGAAGCGCGGGATGTACGTCCCGGCGCGCTCGGCGACCTCGATGAGCAGCTCGCCCGGTGCGGCCGACACGACACGCCCGTTGATCGTCACGCTCACGCTGGTGGGGGTCTCGTCAGCCATGCGGGCAGCTCCCGTGATCGACGTGGGCGACGAAGTCGTCGCGGAACAGGCTGAGCGCCGAGTGGATCGAGGACGGGATCGACGGGCCGAGCACGCAGATGGTCGTCTGCTGCGGCGGCCAGGTGAGCCCCGGCGCGATGTTGTCCGACAGGTCCAGCAGCAGATCCAGGTCCTCGGAGCGACCGCCACCGTGCTCGAGGCGGTACATGATGCGCTCGAGCCAACCCGAGCCCTCGCGACAGGGCGTGCACTGGCCGCACGACTCGCGCGAGAAGAACTTCACGATGCGCCAGGCCGCGCGCACCACACAGCTGTCCTCGTCCAGGACCACGATGGAGCCCGAGCCGAGCATCGAGCCCTTCTCGGCGACCTCGTCCTGGCCCAGGGCCAGGTCCAGCAGGTCCGGGCCGAACCACGGGGCCGAGACGCCGCCCGGGATGATGGCCTTGAGCGCCTTGTTCTCGATCACGCCGCCGCCCAGGGCGGGGTCATAGATCAGGTCGCGGAACGTGTTCTTGACCATCTCGATCTCGTAGACGCCCGGGTTGTTGACCCGCCCGGCCAGGGCGAAGAGGCGGGTTCCGGTCGAGCGGCCCGCGCCCAGGGCGGCGAAGGCCGCCCCGCCGTTGAGCACGATCCACGGCAGGTTCGACATCGTCTCGACGTTGTTGACCACCGTCGGCTCCCCGTAGAGGCCGGTCACGGCGGGAAAGAACGGGGGCTTGATGCGCGGGAAGCCCCGCTTGCCCTCGAGGGCCTCGATGAGCGAGGTCTCCTCGCCGCAGATGTACGCGCCGGCCCCGGGGTGAAGGACGACGTCGAGGGAGAAGTCCGAGCCGAAGATCTTGCGGCCCAGCGCGCCGTGCTCGTAGGCCTCGTTGAGCGCCTGCTGGACCCGCTCCAGGCCCAGGGCGAACTCGCCGCGCAGGAAGATGAACGCACGGTTCACCTGCAGCGCGTAGGCGGCGATGATGACGCCCTCGACGAGCTGGTGCGGGTCGCGCTCGACGAGGTAGTGGTCCTTGAACGTGGCCGGCTCGGACTCGTCGCCGTTGACCACGAGGTAGGAGATCTCGGACTTTCGCAGCATGGACCACTTGCGCCCGGCCGGGAAGCCCGCGCCACCGCGGCCCAGCAGCGAGGCCGCGTCGACCTCGGCCGCCACCTGCTCGGGGTGCATGCCCAACGCGGCGCGCAGCGCCTCGTAGCCACCTGTGGCCAGGTACCGGCTCAGGCTGAAGGAGTCCGGGTAGTCCCGGCGGCTGGAGACGATGCGGGGCGCGTCGAGACTGGCCACTACTGCTCCTGCCTCGCGGCGCGCGCGGCGCGCGCGCTGGCGCGCTCGGCGGCGATCTCCTCGGGGTCCACGCGCAGCCCGCCGCTGCGTCGCACGCGGATCAGCGTGCCGTGGCTCGGCACGTCGTGCTCGAGTCGGCCCGCGCGCAGCTCGGCGACCATCTGGTCGAACGCCTCAGGGCTGGTGGTGCGCACGTAGCGATGATTCACCTGCACCACCGGTGCCACGCCACAGTCGGCCAGGCACTCGGTCTCCTCCAGGCTGAACAGCCCGTCCTCGCTGGTGCCGCCCACGGCGCAGCCGAGCACGGCGCTGACGTGCGCGAGCATCTCCTCGCCCCCGCGCAGCTGGCAGGCGATGTTGGTGCACACGCCCACCACGTAGCGACCCACCGGCTCCAGGTGGAACATGTCGTAGAAGGAGGCGGTGCCGCGCACCTCGGCCGGCGTCGTGCCGGTCAGCTCGGCCACCTCGGCCATCGCGTCCTCGGTGAGGTAGCCGTCCTGCTCCTGGCACAGGTGCAGCAGGGGCAGCATGGCCGAGCGCCGCGACGGGTACAGCCCCACCAGCTCCTCAGCGCGCTGGCGCAGCTCGGCTCGCAGGTGGCTCATCGGTCGACCTCTCCCATGATCGGATCCACCGTCGAGATGACGGTGATGGCGTCGGACACCGAGCCACCGCGCATGAGCAGCGGCACGGCCTGCAGATTCACGAAGCTCGGCGCGCGCACGTGCAGGCGCCAGGGTTTGGGTCCACCGTCGGAGACCAGGTAGCAGCCCAGCTCGCCACGCGGGGACTCGACGGCCGAGTAGACCTCACCGGCCGGGACGTGGAAGCCCTCCGTGAACAGCTTGAAGTGGTGGATGAGGGCCTCCATCGACTCACCAATGCGCGCGCGGGGCGGCGGGGTGACCTTGGGGTCCTGACTGCGGTAGTCGCCCGCGGGCATGCGCTCGACGCACTGGCGCACGATGCGCACCGACTCGCGGATCTCGTTGAGCCGAATCGCGTAGCGATCGAAGTTGTCGCCGTAGGTGCCCACGATCACGTCGAAGTCCACCTGGTCGTAGGCCAGGTACGGCATCGTGCGCCGCAGGTCCCAGGCCACGCCGGTGGAACGCAGCAGCGGACCCGTCGCGCCCAGGGCCAGGGCCTCCTCGGCCATGAGCGGGGCCACGCCGACCATGCGCTGGCGGAAGATGGGCTGACCGGTCAGCAGCTGGTCGTACTCGTAGGTGCGCTCCTCGATCGTGTCGCAGATCACCGTCACGTCGTCCTGCCAGCCGTCGGGCAGATCCGCCGCCACCCCGCCAGGACGCACGTAGTTCAGGTTCATGCGCAGCCCGGCGGTCTTCTCGAAGAAGGCCAGGATGAGCTCGCGCTCGCGGAAGCCGTAGATCATCATGGACGTCGAGCCGACGTCCATGCCGTTGGTCGCCATCCACACGAGGTGCGACGCCATGCGGTTGAGCTCGCTCATCATCATGCGGATCCACGTCGCGCGCTCGGGCACCTGAAGCCCGAGGAGCGTCTCGACCGCCATCGAGAAGCCGAGCTCGTTGATGATGGGGCTCAGGTAGTCCATGCGAGTGACGTTGGTCGCGCCCTGCACGTAGCTGAGCTCCTCGCCGGTCTTCTCCATTCCCGTGTGCAGGTAGCCGATGACCGGCTTGGTGCGCAGAACGAACTCACCGTCCAGCTCGAGCATGAGTCGCAGCACGCCGTGCGTGGACGGGTGCGACGGGCCCATGTTGATGATCATCGTCTCGTCGTCGGGTCGATCGACGTCGATGTCTCTCGGGTCGAGCGTGTGGCCCTCGAGGCGCAGGACGGCGCCCACCTCGCGTCCGAGCTCGCCGCTCGGCGTGGCCGTGCGGTACTGGAGCTCCTGGGCTCCCTCGGAGGTCTCGGCCGCCAGGATGTCGGCCCGACTCGCGGCGCGCACGGTGGGTTCGCTCATCGGGGCCCCGGCGCTTCCTTGAACTGCACCGGCACGCGACCCACCCCGTAGTCCTTGCGCAGGGGGTGTCCCTCCCACTCCTCGGGCATCAGAATTCGCGTCAGGTCGGGATGTCCCGTGAAGATCACGCCCATCAAGTCGAAGGCCTCGCGCTCCATCGCCTCCACGCCGGGGTAGAGGTTGAACAGCGAGGCCACCTCGGGCACGTCACCGGCCTGGACGCGGATGCGCACGCGCGAGGCCTTGGACATGCTCAGCAGGTTCGTCACCACCTCGAAGCGCGTCGGGATCACCCCGTCGGGCAGGGCGCGCCCGGGATGTCCCAGGTAGTCCACGGCGCACACGTCCGAGCAGAGCTCGTAGCCGTCGTCCTTGAAGGCGCGAACCAGCTCGTAGTACTGCTCGCGCGTCGGAAAGCACGAGACGTCCGCGCCGAGCGCCTCGGCCAGGATCATCGGTTGGGGCGCCTGGGGGGGCAGCTCGATCACTTAGGCGTCCCCAATCTCACACTGACCGGCACCTCGGGCGTCCACGGGCTGGCCTCGCTGGCCAGGTCGATCGGGCGGCGCTGCTCACGGCGCTGGAGGATCTCACTCGTGCGGATCTTCTCGTGCAGCGTGAAGATCGCGTGCATCAGCGTCTCGGGGCTGGGCGGGCAGCCCGGCGCGTACACATCCACCGGCACGATCTGATCGACGCCCTGGACGATGGCGTAGTTGTTGAAGAGCCCCCCGCTCGAAGCGCACACGCCCATCGAGATGACCCACTTGGGCTCCATCATCTGGTCGTAGACCTGGCGCAGCACCGGGGCCATCTTCTGGGAGACCCGACCGGCCACGATCATCAGGTCGCTCTGGCGCGGCGAGGCGCGAAAGACCTCCATGCCGTAGCGCGCCAGGTCGAAGTCGGCCGCGCCCGCGGCCATCATCTCGATCGCGCAGCACGCCAGTCCGAAGGTCGCCGGCCACAGCGAGGCGCGCCGCGCCCAGTTCACGACGTCTTCGATACGTCCGGTGAGAAAGTTGTGATGCAGGTCTTCGAGAGCCACCTAGGCCACCCGTTCCGTGTCCGCGCCGAGGCGCACGATGGTCGAAGACGACGTGCGAGCGGGCATGCCGGGCGTCAGGTGCTTCACGGGGCCCCACGTCAGGGCACCCTCGGAGATCAGAAAGAGCAGCGCGGCGAAGACCGCGACGGAGAAGGCCACTACCTCGACGAGCGAGAAGGCGCCGAGCTGGCGGAACACAATCGCGAACGGGTACAGGAAGACGATCTCGATGTCGAAGATGACGAAGATCATGGCCACGAGGTAGAAGCGCACCGGAAAGCGCTGGGGCGGGTCGATCTCGGGCACGATGCCGCACTCGTACGGAGCGAGCTTCGCCTCGCTCAGGCGCTTGCGCGGGGCCAGCAGGGAGGACGCGGCGAGCGAGCCCGACGCGAACAGCACGCCGAGCACGAGCAGTCCAACGATCGGCAGGTACTGGTCCACGTCCATCCTTTCTACCAGAACCGACAGTCTGCCTCTTTGCGCGTGGCGCGGGTCCAAGGACCCCGGGGACGTGACCGCGTCGTGGCGCGTCCTAGTGTGGACGGGTGCTTCACGTCGCCGAGCTGCCGACCCGTGACTTCGACGTCCTCATCCTCGGTGGCGGACCGAGCGGCGCCGCCTGCGCGCTCTGGCTCGCCCAGGCCGGCTGGTCGGTCTGCCTCGTGGAGAAGAAGTCCTACCCGCGCGTCAAGACCTGTGGGGACGGGCTCACTCCGCGCAGCGTTCACCAGCTCGCCGCCATGGGCCTCGAGGCCGAGGTCGCCGCGACGGGACACCGCTACGAGGGACTGCGCGCGCACGGCTTCGGCGCCTCGCTCGAGCTGCACTGGCCGGATCACCCGGTCTTTCCGAGCTACGGCTACACCATCACTCGCTTCGACCTCGACGGACTCGTCGCCCAGCGAGCCGAGGAGCACGGCGCCACGGTGCTGGTGGGCGCCGAGGCGGTGCAGTTCCTCGAGATGTCCGAGCCGAGGCCCGGCCGGCTGCCCGGCGCGCGCGGCGTGGCCGTGACCGACACGAAGTCCGGCGACGTCGCCGAGCTGACGGGGCGCTTCGTGGTCGTGGCCGACGGGCAGAACTCGCGCCTGGGACGCGCTCTCGGCGTGGACCGGGTGAAGGCGTGGCCGATGGGAATGGCGCTGCGCGGCTACTACACGAGTGAGCGCTCGCACGAGGCCTGGATCGACTCGCACCTGGACATTCGCGACCCCCACGGCGAGGTGGTGCCCGGCTACGGCTGGATCTTCCCGCTGGGCGACGGGCGCCTGAACGTCGGTGTCGGACTGCTCTCGACCGCCGGGGCCTGGAAGGGCGTCAACACGACCAAGCTCCAGGAGTACTTCGTCGCCCAGGTCGCCGAGGAGTGGGGCCTGAGCGAGGCCACGAGCCTGGGCACCCCGACCGGGGGCCGCCTGCCGATGGGCCTGGCGCGCGGGCCGCGCGTGGGCGAGAACACCATCGTCATTGGCGACGCGGCGGGCACGGTCAACCCGTTCAACGGCGAGGGCATCGCCTACGGCTACGAGACCGGGCGCCTGGGGGCGAGTGCGGTGGGCGCGGCCCTGCTCAGCGGCGACGCGCGCGACCTGGAGCTGTACGAGGTGCACCTCGAGGCCGCCTACGGCGAGTACTACAAGGTGGCTCGCGCCTTCGTGCGCCTCATCAGCGAGCCGACGGTGCTGGCCGTGTGCGTCGGCGCGGGACTGCGCGTGGAGCCCGTGATGCGCGAGCTGCTCAGCGTGATGGCCAACCTCATGAACAACGATCGCGCCGGAGCCGCCGAGATCGGATATCGGGCCCTGTCGCGCCTGATTGACCTGGTGCCCGAGAGCGTGCTGGAGCGCGTGCTGGGCCAGGCCGACTAGCCCGGCGCGCCGTTAGCCTGAACACGTGAGTGAGGGGCCGACGCGCTAGATGCTGCCGACCTTCGTGATCTTCCTGCGCGAGGGCATCGAGGCCTCGATGATCGTGGCCATCCTGCTCTCCTACCTCGCCCAGATCGGCCAGCGCCAGCGCTTCCGCGACGTCTACCTCGGCGTGGGCGCGGCGCTCGGGCTCGTCGTGGTCGGCGGCCTGGCCGCGTACCTGCTCATCGAGAGCTACAGCGGCTCACTGGTGCAGACCTACTTCGAGACCGCCACCTACCTGCTGGCCGCCGTGGTGCTGACCGGCATGACGCTGTGGATGCACGCGCACGCGCCCACGATGGCCCGCGAGCTGCGCGCGCGAAGTGAGCTCGCCCTGAGCCGCTCGGAGCGCTTCGGCCTCGGAGTGCTCGCCTTCCAGGCCGTGGGCCGCGAGGGGCTCGAGACCATGGTCTTCACGCTGGCCATCATCTTCGCCTCGACCCGCCAGGCGGGCACGCCGGTGCACGGCTCGGGCGTGCTGGCCGGCGCGGGCCTCGGGCTCCTGGTCGCACTGGGGGTGGCCGTGCTGATCTACCGGCTCGGGCGCCGGCTCAACCTCAAGGTCTTCTTCCGGGTGCTGGGCGTGCTGCTGATGCTCTTCGCGGCCGGACTGCTGGTCGACGCGGTGCAGAACATGCAGGCCCTGGGCTGGCTGCCCTTTGGCACCCGCGTGCTCTGGAACACGAGCGGAGCGCTCCCAGAGTCCTCCAACCTCGGGGACCTGGCGCACTCCATCCTCGGCTACGCCGACCACCCGACGCTGCTGCAGGGCCTCGTCTGGACGCTCTACGTCGCCGCCAGCGTCGCCGCCTTCAGCCTGCTCGGCCGACGCAGTGCGAGGCCGGCCACGTGAGCGCGAGCCCGACCCTGACCGGGGCCCACGTGCGCCTCGAGCCCCTCGCGGGCGAGCACGCCGGCGACCTGGCCCGCGCGGCCGGCGAGGATCGCAGCGCCTACCACTACGCCCGCGTGCCCGACGGGCTCCTCGAGGCCAGCGCCTACGTGGCCGAGCTGCTCGACCAGGTGGCACGCGCCGAGACGCTCGCCTTCATCCAGCGCCGCCTCAGCGACGGAGTCATCGTGGGGGCCACGAGGCTGCTGAACCTGCGCCGCGGCGAGGGACGCCTCTTCGCCGCCGAGATCGGCGGCACCTGGCTGGCCGGCTCGGCCCAGCGCAGCGCGATCAACACCGAGTCCAAGCTGCTGCTCTTGTCGCACGCCTTCGACTCGCTCGGCGTGGCGCGCGTGGACCTGAAGACCGACGCGCGCAACGAGCGCGCGCGGGCCGCGATCGAGCGCGTGGGCGCGCACTTCGAGGGCGTGCTGCGACACTGGCAGCCCTCCCAGGTGCGCGGTGAGGAAGCACGCCTGCGCGACAGCGCGATGTACTCGATCCTGGCCGAGGAGTGGCCCGACGTGGCCGCTCGCTTGTCCGAGCGCCTGGCTCGCTAGGCCGCGCTCGAGGCGCTCGGTGCGATCATGCGCACCTTGAGCGTGTTGACCAGGTCGCTCACGAGGCCGCGCGTCGAGGGCCAGCGCGCCACCAGGGCGGCCAGGGTCAGCTCGTAGTGGCCCGCCGCGGTGACCACCATCACCAGGTGCAGGGGCACGACCACGCCGGGTAGGCGCAGGGTCACGACGCCCCCGCGGGCCCAGGCGCGCGCGTAGGTGCTCGGGGTGAAGCTCGTGCCGCCCGTCAGGGAGGCGAACGTGCCCGACACGCCCGAGACCAGCATGTCGGCGTTCGAGCGCGCGAAGCAGGCCCCGAAGCCCGCGCGACTCATCTCGGCCACGTCACGCGCGACCATGTCGGTGCTCGCGTAGTACTGCGCGATGCTGGCCACCTGCACGCCGCCCTGGTCGTTCGAGGTGAACACCGAGGAGGACACCTGGTAGTCGGGCAGCTGGCCGGCCCGGCCGTAGACGCGGTCCACGGCGTTGCTGACCCCGAGGCAGCTCTGGAAGGCCCTCGCGGCCCGGGCGAAGTCGCTGCCGGCCGGCGGCGCGCTCGTGGGCGTGGAGGTGATGACCTGTCCGGGCAGCGAGGTCACGTAGCTGAGCACCGAGGCGCCCACCGCGGCGAAGCCCGGGGGCAGGTCGGCCAGGCCCAGGTTGGCCCGGCGCACGAGGCCCAACTCGTCGTTCGAGTGCCCGAACAGCGCGGCGAGCGTGCCCGCCGAGGAGGCCAGCAGGACCACCAGGACCACGACGACGGCGCCGGCGCGCCGGCGACGGCGCCGCACGAGACCGCCGCGCGCGAGCACCAGGGCCCGCAGATCCTCGAAGTCCTCGAGCGAGGCGTTCTGCCAGCGAAAGCGCACCCCGCCCACGGTGGCAAAGAGGGCCATCGTGCGAGCGCTGCGCACCAGCTCGAGCGAGGAGATCGACTCCCACGGGGTCAGGAGCGACTCGGGATAGACACCCGCCAGCTGGGTGAGCCCGGTCTCGTCGAACACCAGTCGCACCGGCGAGGTGGGCGTGTGGGGCGCGAAGCCGGGCCGCACGCTCCAGCCGGGCGACTCCAGGGCGCTCACGAAGCGCGCGCCGCGACCGCAGCCGCGGCCGCGTGGGCCGCGTCCACGGCGCGATCGAGGTCGTCATCGGTGTGCGCCAGGGAGACGAAGAGGATCTCGTAGGCACCCGGTGCCAGGGCGACGCCGCGCGCGAGCATCTCGTGGAAGAACGCCGGGTACAGGTCCGAGCCGAGCACGGTGCGCGCCTCGGCGAAGTTCCTCGGCGCGGCGAACTCCTCGCGCGCGAGGAAGAGCCCGGCCAGGGGTCCCACGCTCGGCACCCGGGCCGCGAGGCCCCCGGTGCGAACGGCCTTCTCCAGGCGCCCGGCGAATCGCCCGACGCGTGCGGCGAGCTCGTCGTAGAGTCCCGCGCTGAGGGCCTGGAGCACGCTGAGCCCGGCGGCCATCGCCGCCGGATTGCCCGAGAGGGTGCCCGCCTGATAGACCGGCCCGCTCGGGGCGAGGTGCGCGAGAAGCTGCGCCGAGCCGCCGAAGGCCCCCACCGGCAGCCCGCCACCGATCACCTTGCCGAAGCACCACAGGTCGGGCGTGACCCCGAATCGCGCCGCCGCGCCACCCTCGCCGAGCCGGAAGCCCGTGATGACCTCGTCGAAGATCAGCAGGGCGCCCACGCGATCGCACTCCGCGCGCAGGCCCTCGAGGAATCCCGGCGCCGGCGCGACCAGGTTCATGTTGGCCGCCACGGGCTCGACGATCACGGCCGCGACGCTCTCGTCGAGCACCGGCACCTCGTTATAGGGCGCCACCAGCGTGTCGCGGACCGCGCCGGCGGTCACACCGGCCGAGCCCGGCAGGCCCTGCTGGGCCAGGCCGCTGCCCCCGGCCACCAGCAGCGCGTCGGAGTGTCCGTGATAGCAGCCGTCGAACTTGAGGATGCGATCGCGTCGGCTCGCCCCGCGCGCCAGACGCAGCGCGCTCATCGTCGCCTCGGTGCCCGAGGAGACGAAGCGCACCTGCTCCAGGCCGGGCACGCGGGCCACGATCGCCTCGGCCAGGTGCAGCTCACCGGGCGTGGGCGCGCCGAAGGTGGTGCCGGCCCTCGCGGCGGCGCTGATCGCCGCGGCCACGTCCGGGTGGGCGTGGCCGAGCAGGGAGGCCCCGTAGGACTGCACGAAGTCCAGATACCGCTCGCCCTCGACGTCGTAGACGTAGGCGCCCTGGCCGCGCACCACCGTGTAGGGCGTGCCGCCCACCGAGGCAAAGGAGCGCACCGGTGAGTCCACGCCGCCCGGGATGACCGAGCGCGCGCGCTCGAAGTACTCCGCGTTGCTCACCGGGCGAGCTCCTCGGCCAGCTCGCGCGCGAAGTAGGTCAGCACCACGTCCGCGCCCGCGCGGCGCACCGCCGTGATCTGCTCGAGGGCCACCGCCGGCCCGTCGATCCAGCCGCGCTCGGCCGCGGCCTTGATCATGGCGTACTCACCGCTGACGTGGTAGGCGGCCAGGGGCACGTCGAGTCCAGCGGCCAGATCGCTCAGCACGTCCAGGTACGTCATGGCCGGCTTGACCATGATGATGTCGGCGCCCTCCTCGACGTCCAGGCGCGCCTCGCGCAGAGCCTCACGACGATTGCGGTAGTCCATCTGGTAGCCGCGCCGGTCCCCGCCCCCGGCGATCTCGACGTTGACCGCCTCGCGGAACGGGCCGTACAGCGCGCTGGCGTACTTGACCGAGTAGGCCATGATCGCCACGTCGAGAAAGCCGGCCTCGTCCAGGGCCGTGCGGATGGCGCCGACCTGGCCATCCATCATCCCGCTCGGGGCCACGAGCGCCGCGCCGGCCTCGGCCTGGGCCAGCGCAGCGCGTGCGTAGAGCTCCAGGGTCGCGTCGTTGTCCACGACACCGCGTGCGTCGAGCACGCCGCAGTGCCCGTGACTCGTGTACTCGTCCAGGCAGAGATCGGCCATCAGCACCGTCGTGTCGCCGAACTCCTCGGCCAGCTCGCGCAATGCCACCTGGACGATTCCCGCCGGGTCGTAGGCCCCCGAGCCCACCTCGTCCTTGTTCACGGGCACACCGAAGAGGATCACGCCACCCACGCCGCGCTCGATGAGCGCACCCACCTCGGCGCGCAGGGAGGCGCGCGTGTGCTGCACGTGTCCGGGCAGCGAGGCGATCGGATGCGGCTCACTGAGGCCCTCGCCCACGAAGAGCGGGGCGATCAGGTCATCGGGGGCCAGGCTGGTCTCAGCGACGAGCCGACGCAGGGCGCCACTACGGCGCAGGCGCCGGGGACGATCGACGGGGAACACGTCGATCAGCCTATTACGCGCCCTGTGCGCGCCCGCCGGCGAGCTGGTCGCGTCGCGCGGCCAGCTCGGGGCCCCAGGCGATGAGCACGCGCTCGTGATCGGCTCGCACCGCCGCCGCGGTCGTCGGCCCCGGCACGACCACCCACGCCGAAGCTCGCACGTGCTCGCGCGCCGCGCGCCACGCCGAGGGCGCACCGACGAGCACGACGTCCGCCGCGGCCAGTCGATCCCGATCGGACTGCCCAAGGCAGCGCAGCGTCGTCTCGTAGGCCACGAGTCGCACCAGCTCGATCCCGGCACGCGCGAGGGCCTCGTCGAGCTCGCGCCGCGGCTCGCGCGCGCCCACGGCCAGCACCGGGCCCTCGGTGATGAGCCCCGCGAGCGCCTCGGCCCCGGGGGCCTCGGCGCTGACGGCGACGCCGCGTTGGCCCAGGGCGCCACTCGTGGCGCTGCCGACGCTCAGCACGCGATCGCAGCGCGCGGCGAGCGGGGCCGCGCGCGCCGCGGCGCGCGCACTGGTGACCACCAGGGCGCGAAAGCGCCGTGAACCGAGTCGGGCGACGGCGGCGGCGAACTCCTCGTCGGTGACGCTGACCGTCTCGCTGAGGGCCACCTCGTCCACCTGGTCCTCGTCACTGAACCAGGCCCGCGCGGCGTCATTGAGTCCCGCCTCACGCGTGAGCACCACGCGCATCAGGCCCAGCCGGCCAGAGAGCGGCCCCCCCGCTCGTCGGCCAGGTACCTGGCCACCGCCTCGCCGAGGGCCCGCGCGTCGGTGCCGCGACGTCGCGCTCGCTCGCTGCGTGAGCCGTCCACGGCCAACATGACTGCGTTCAGCTCGAGCTCGTCGTCCACGACTCGCGCGTACGCTCCGGCCGGCACCGTGCAGCCGGCCGAGAGAGCGTGCAGGAAGGCCCTCTCGCAGTCCAGCGCCCGGTGCGCGTCGAGGTCGTCGATCTCGGCGAGTGTGGCGCGAGTAGACGCGTCGTCTGCACGCGCCTCCAGGGCCAGCGCGCCCTGGCCGACCTGGGGCACGAACCACTCCGGGTCGAGGCGCTCGACGCTCACGTTCACGCCCAATCGCTCGAGGGCGGCGGCGGCGGCCACTACCGCGTCCACGCCCTGGCCCACGCGACTCAGGCGCGTGGCCATGTTGCCGCGCAGCTCGACGACGTGCAGGTCGGGACGGTGCTCGAGCAGCAGCGCGCGCCGACGCGGCGAGCCCGTGGCGACGCTGGCGCCGGGGCCCAGCCCCGCGAGGCTGCGCCCGACGAGCACGTCCACCGGATCGCGTCGCTCCGGCACGCTGGCCAGGACCAGGCCATCCGGAGTCTGGCTGGGCAGGTCCTTGGCACTGTGCACCGCGACGTCGATGTGCTCATCCAGCAGCGCGCGCTGGATCTCCACGGCGAAGACGCCCTGGCCACCCAGGCTCGACAGGGGCTCAGCGTGGTGCCGGTCCCCGGCGGTCTCGAGCTGGACGATCTCGCTGGCAACACCGCGCGCCCCGAGACGCTGGGCCACGACCTGGACCTGGGCCAGGGCGAGGGGCGAGCGGCGCGTGCCGAGGCGCAGCGGCCTCATAGATCGAAGAGCTGGCGCGTCGCCTCGGTCAGGCGTACGCCCTGATCGGTTCCGGCGGCCTCCTTGAGACTCACGGTGGGCCGGTGCGCGAGCTTGGCGACCGTGGAGCGCACCAGGGACCGCACCAGCTCCTGGGTCTTCTCGTCGAGCTCGCGCATGTGGGACTCGTGACGCGCGAGTTCGGCCGCGACGACCTCGTCGAAGTGCTCGCGCAGCTCGGTGACGATGCGAGCGGCGCCGCGCGCCCGCTGCTCGTTCATGAAGCGCTCGACGTCCACCGCCAGGATCTCCTCGGCGGCCGCGATCGCCTCGCGCCGCTCGCCCAGGGCGACCTCGATCTGCTCGGCCAGGCCCTCGAGGTCCACTCGGCGCACGCCCGGCACGTTCGCCACGTCCGGACTGACCGCACGAGGGATGCCCAGGTCGAGCACGAAGAGGCCGCGATCGCGCTCCTCGAGGTCCGCGCGCGTGAGCAGCGGCTGGGGCACCTCGACGGCGAGCACCAGCACGTCCGCGTCGGCCACGGCGCGGCCCAGCTCGCCCAGGCCGCCGGCGCTGACGCGCTCGTCGTCCTCGGAGGCCGCCAGGGCCACGGCGCGCTCGAGCGTGCGGTTCAGGATCCTGAGCCGACCCAGACGTGGCGTGGCGTCCAGCAGGCTGCGCGCGGCCCCGGTGGCCAGCTGGCCGGCCCCGACGACGACGACGTCGGCGTTGGCGAAGGCCTCGCCGAGCTCGCTCACCGCCAGGCTCGCCGCGGCCTGAGCGAAGCTGGTGGTGCCGCGCGCGATGGCGGTCTCAGCGCGAACGCGCCGTCCCGCGGCCAGGGCCCGATGGAAGAGCTCGTCCAGCACCGCGCCGACCGTCTGCTCCTCCTGAGCGAGCTCGAGGGCCCGGCGCAGCTGGCCGAGCACCTCGAACTCGCCCGGCACCACCGAGCGCAGGCCGGCCGCCACGGAGAACAGGTGGCTGGCCACGCCGCGATCGAAGTGCACCGACAGACGGTGCTCGAACTCGCCGGCCTCGATTCCCGTGAAGTGCGAGAGCGTGCTCACGACGTCCTCGATGGCGCCGTGGAAGAGATCGATGACGGCCACGACCTCAGTGCGCAGGCAGGTCGACACGAAGACCGCCTCGTGGATGTTGCGCTGGGCCACCAGCGTGCGCAGCACCTTGCTCCACTCGTGCTCCGGGATCGTCGCCCGCTCGAGGAAGTCGAGCTCGGCGTGCTCGTGGTCGATGCCGACCGAGATCAGTGCCACAGCGCCTCCGCGTTTAGAACCATGCTAGGCGCCGGGTCCCGGGCCCGTCGTAGCCAGTCCGACCGAGTGCAGCACCCCGCCCAGCGGGCCGGTCCCGTTGGTCAGGTGGAAGGCGAGGATCTGCAACTCGATGGAGAAGTCCACGTAGTGCACGGCGGTGCCCAGCGGCACGCTGAGCACCTGCGGGGCGAAGTTGAGTATCCCGCGCACGCCCGCGGCGACGAGGCGGTCGGCGACCTCCTGGGCCGCCGGGCCGGGCACACAGATCACCCCGAGGGTGGCGCTCATCAGCTCCCCGCGCGCGTCGGCCACGACGAGACCCGCCACCTCGGTGCCGAGCACGTGCGGATCGACGTCGTAGAGCCCGGCCAGGTGCGCGCCACGAATGAGGAAGTTCGAGGAGTTCACCAGCGCGCGCCCCAGGTTGCCCAGGCCCACCACGATCACGTCGTAGTGCAGGTCGTGTCCGAGGGCCTCGCCGATGCGCTCGGCCAGCACGGCGGGCTCGTAGCCGGCCCCGCGCGTGCCCAGGCTGCCCAGGGCCGCCAGGTCACGGCGAACGGTCGTCGCGGTCACCCCCGCCATCTCGGCGATCTGGCGCGAGTCGATGCGGCGCTGTCCGCGCGCCGCCCAGCCCTCGACGATGCGCTGATAGATCGGCAGGCGCGAGATCGTCGGCTCAGAGAGCTGTCGGGTTCGCGCGCGCGACGTCATCCCGCCACGCTAGCCACGACCCGCTAGCGGCCCAGCTGGCGGCTGCGCTCGGCGGCGGCGGCCACGGCCTCGAGGAAGGCCGCGCGCACACCGCGACCCTCCAGCACGCGCAGTCCGGCCGCGGTGGTGCCCCCCGGCGAGGTCACCTGGTAGCGCAGCTCCTCGGGCGACTGGCCACTGCGCGCGAGCAGCTCGGCCGAGCCAGCGAAGGAGTCCACCACCAGCTGGCGGCTGACCTCGCGGCTCAGGCCCTGGTGGACCCCGGCCTCGATGAGCGCCTCGACGACCAGGTAGAGATAGGCCGGCATCGGCCCGGAGAGACCCGTCACCGCGTCGAGGTTGCGCTCGGTGACGCGCACGACGCTACCCACCGCGGACAGGATCGACTCGGCCCACTCGAGGTCCGCGCTGGTCACGTGGGCGCCCCCGGCGATCGCGCTCGCGCCGCGCCCGACGAGCACCGGCGTGTTAGGCATCGCGCGCACCACCGCCACCGGCTGGGCCATGACGGCCTCCAGGCGGGACGTGGACAGACCCGCGACCACGGAGAGCAGTCGCGTGGCCCCACAGGCCCCCGCCAGGCGGGCCGTGTTCTCGGCGTAGTCGGGCTTCACGCAGAGCACGACGCCCGTGGCCGCTCCGAGGTGCTCGAGAGCGAGCTCGGGCGCCAGGCTCGCGCCTCCCAGGCGCTCGGCGAGGACCTCGCGGCGCTCGCGGGCGGGCTCGATCACCAGCAGGGCCTCCGGCGCGCACCAGTGCGCGCGCACCAGGCCCTCGGCCAGGGCCCCGCCCATCTGCCCTCCGCCCAGGATGATCAGCTCGAAGGCCATACCCACCCCACGCTATCCGGTGTCTAGCGAACGGGCCGGCGCCGATACCAGCGCGGGTGCGCGAGGGACATGGCGGTCGGGTAGATCTCCTCGACGTAGGTCAGCGTCGCGGCGACCAGCTCGTCGAGCACGCCCTCGCTCAACTCCTCGAGCTCGCGGCTGGCCACCAGGTAGAGCCCGTCCTCGGGTCCCAGGGCCGCGTGCACGCGCGACATGCGGGCGTTTCGTGCGAGCAGGTAGCGGTACAGCTCTTCGCGGTTCTCCTCGGGTGCGGGCACCAGCTCGCACTCCAGGTGCACGCGACGCTGGGCCAGTCGCAGCCAGATCGTGATGACGTCCTTCTCCTCACCGGCCAGCCGAAGGAGCCAGTGGAAGTCCCCGCGAGCGTCGGGCTGGGCCCGATGCTCGATCTGGGCGTCCGCGCCCGAGCGCGTCCACTCGCCTCGCCAGCTCTCCAGAAGGTGGTTGAGGTGCCCCCGGCGCTGCTCGGGCGTGCCTAGCACCGCACCGTGCTCGAGTCGGCGAAGGTGCACACCAGGCGCCCCAGCGACGTCGCGGCCGCGGCCCAGGTGTAGGCGCGCGCGCGCTGCACCCCGCCGGCGCCCAGACGCGCGGCCGTGGCCGGCTCGAGCACGTGCTGCACGGCGTCGGCCCAGGCGCTCGGGTCTCGCGTGCCCATCAGCACGCCGTTGACGTCGTCGTCCACGAGGGTGGGCAGGCCGCCAACGTCGCTGGCCACCACGGGCGTGCCGCAGGCCGAGGACTCCAGGGCCACGAGACCGAAGCTCTCGGCGCGCGAGGGCACGAGGGTGACGTCCGCCGCACGCATCCACGTCGAGAGCAGCTGGTGCGCCTGGGGCGCCACGAAGTTCACCGACTCGATGACGCCGGCCTCGCGCACGCGCCGGTGCAGGGCGCTGAGCGTGTCGCGCCCGTCGGGACCCGAGGGCCCGCCGACGATGGCGAGCTGGGCCGCGACCTCGCGCTCACGCAGCTCGATGAGCGTCTCCAGGGCCAGGTCGACGCCCTTGAGGGCCTGGAGCCGGCCTACGAAGAGCAGCAGCGGCACCTCGTCGTGCGCCCCGAGGGCGCGGCGCGCCTGGGCGCGCCGACCCGGGGCGAAGAAGGCGTGCTCCACGCCGAGGGGCACCACGAAGACCCGTGAGGCGCTCGCACCGTAGAGGCGCACGAACTGATCCGCCTCGACCTCGCAGCTGGCCAGCGCGGCGTCGGCGCAGGCGAAGAGGGCGGCCTCCTGCTCAGCGCGCTCCTCGGACTCGCTCTCAAAGGTGGCGGCCTTGACGCGCTCCAGGGTGTGAAAGGTCATGATGAGCGGCAGGCCGAGCTCGTGCTTCAGGCGATGTCCGGCCACCCCGCTGAGCCAGTAGTTGGCGTGCAGCGCGTCCGGCAGGCCGCTCGAGCGCATGATGGCCTTGAGCGCGTCGGCGAAGTCGTCCACGTAGTGGGCCATCTGTGCACGCCCCAGCGGGGCACTGGGCCCGGCGGTCACGTGGTGCACGCGCAGCCCGGGCTCGACGCGCACCACGTCGCGCAGCTCGGGCGCGTCACGACGGGTGTAGATGTCCACGTCGTGGCCCTGACGCGCCAGTGCCGCCGACAGCTCGCGCACGTACACGTTCATCCCCCCGCTATCGCCGGTGCCCGGCTGGGCGAGCGGCGAGGTGTGATAGGAGAGGACGGCCAGTCGCGCCACGGGCCGAGCCTAACGGGAGCCCGGCGCCGGCCTCCACGACGAGCGGGCCACCACCCACGTGACCCGACGCGTCGCGAGTGGCCCGAAATGGCGCGAGTCGGTCGAGGCGCCCGGATTGTCCCCGCGCAGCTCGAGGCCCTCCTTCGACGTGGCGACACAGCGCTTGAAGAGCAGTCGTGAGGGTTCGCGCGGATCGGGCGCCACCACCACGTCGCCCACGCGCACGGCCCGACGACGGCGCACCAGGGTCACCCGCTCACCCGCGCGGTACGTCGGCGCCATGGACTCTCCCTCGATGACCGCTCGGCGCACAAAGCGCTCCACCAGACGTCGCATCGGGCTGAACGATACCGGCTCGTGCTCGCTAACCTGCGTGAGAGGAACCGCACCCTGAGGAAAGGCGACACCATGTCCGTGATCTCTCGCTTCGCAGCCCTGCTCGACGCTCACACGACGCCCCTGAGCGTGTCGGCCCACTGCGACCTGCCCTGCGGCGTCTACGACCCCGCCCAGGCTCGCATCGAGGCCCAGTCGGTCAAGGCGATCATGGAGAAGTACCACGCCTCACAGGACCCGGACTTCCGGGTGCGCGCCACGCTCATCAAGGAGGAGCGCTGCGAGCTGGTCAAGCACCACCTGTGGGTGCTCTGGACCGACTACTTCAAGCTCGAGCACCTCAAGGCGTTCCCGAACCTGCACGACCTGTTCTGGATGGCCACCAAGTCCGCCGGCGACGCCAAGAAGACGAACGACGTCGTAGTCGCCGAGCGACTGCTGAGCGAGATCGACGCCATCGCCGAGATCTTCTGGGAGACCAAGAAGTAGCTCAGCTCGTCACGCGATCGATCAGGATGTCGCCCGAGACGGTCGTGACCCTGATCATCGAGAGTTGATCGCTGCGCGACGCGGCCTCGTCCAGACCGTCAAGGTCGATCCGGGACTCCAAGTGACCCGAGACGGTGCGCCCGGCGACGTCGATGGCCAGGCCCTCGAGGACGCTCACGCGCACGTCGCCCGAGGCCGCGTTCACCGAGAGGTCGCTGGGCGACAGGGCGGTCACCGCCACGTCGCCCGACGCGCTCGCCACGTCCGTGCGCGCCGCGGCCCCCGCGATCATGACGTCGCCCGAGGCGACGCGACAGCGCAAGCGCTCACGCACGGTGCCAGTCGAGACGTCCCCGGAGGCCGTGCGCACGTCGAGGCTTGAGAGCTCGTCGCTCGCCTGCACGTCGCCCGAGACGCTAGAGACCTCGACCTCGCCCAGGGCCGCCTCCAGCCGCGTGTCGCCCGAGACCGTCGTGACCTGCAGGTCGCTGCCGAGGGGCAGGACGAGCACGACGTTCACGTCGTCGCGCTCACGCCAGTCGCTGAAGGTCATTCCGCGCAGTCCGCGTCCGGCCCGCGGGAGGGTCTCGACGAGCAGGGTGCCCCGCGCGGCGTCGTACTCCACGCGCGCGCGCCCGGGCGCCTCCGCACTCGCGGAGCGATCGGTGCCCAGGCGCACGGCGAGCTCCGTGGCCTTTCCGGCCAGGACGGTGACGTCCCCGCTGCGCGTGGCGACGTGGACCGAGAGCTCGCCGCGTGCCTCGAAGCGCTCGTCGCGCTGGTGGCGAAAGGACGGCACGGCGCGGTCCCGACCGGCTCGAGACTCGAAATCGGACATGACCTTCTCCTTTGGTTGAATGACGCGGTAGCGCCGAGAGCGACTCGCGCGGCCCACGACACGAGCCCAGAGGTCCGCGTCACTCGCCGCCTCCTTGCCGAGGGCCTCGAAGTTCAGCGTGCGCCGGCGACGCTCGCGGTAGCCCGGCTCGCACGGCCCGTGGACCGTGTGAAAGATGCTGCGGCTGTACATCCGGTCTCTCCCTCCCGATGGCGGGCTAGGCCCGCCCGCGTCCTCGCAGTTGGCGAGGCCCGCTCCAGCCCACGCCGGGCGCGTCATCGCGCACCGAGCGCTCCAGGGCCCGAACGATCCACGTGTTCACCGACGAGCCCACACCGGAGGCCAGGGCCTCGATGGCCTCCTTCAGCTCGTCGCTGAGACGCAGCGCGATGCGTGCCGAGTAGGTGGCGCTCGAGGGCACCTCCTCGGAGCCCGAGGGGGCCAGTCGCGCCAGGCGCACCTCGTCGCCCTCCACCTGCAGGGCCAGAGGAGTCGACGCGCTCAGGTTGTACTCCTGGACCACGCCGTTGAGCGCCTCGAGCAGTCGCTGCTGCAACGTCGGCGCCAGCGTGCTGCCCAGGCGCTCGATGAGGGCGCCGCTCTCGGCGCTGGCGAGCGAGGCCACGTTCTCGAAGTCGCTGCGCACACTCGCGATGTAGTTTGATATCAACATTGATATCAATACTACACACATGCGACATCAAAATGCACGCACTACGGATCGTGGTCGCTTTCTCGCTGGTCAGCCTGACGAACGCGTCACGCGTGCGGGCTCGTGGCGCCGCGGGGCTCAGCTGAGCTCGGGGTGGGCCGGGCAGTTCGCCAGCAGCGGCGACTCGACCAGCGCGGCGTCGGAGATCGGCGTGCCGCAGACCTGGCACGCGCGGTACGTCCCAGCGCGCAGGCGCTCCAGCGCCCGGTCCACGTCGTTCAGCAGCGCCTCGACGCGCTGAGCAGTGCTGGACTCGGACTCGGACATCGCCCCGACACTACCGGCTCGTGGCCACGGCCCCGAATCCCCGTCGGCGCAGAATTGTGTCAATAAAGTGAGAGTTGGGGTCGTCCATCGAGTTTGCTCTGGCAGAGTGCGGGTCCAGTTAGCCCGTGCACGAAGCACGCGGGGCCGCCCGGGAGGTCAGGATGCTCATCAACGAGATTGGGGTCACCGACGAGCTCGTCGAACTCGATCGACATCGCCACGAGCCCACCACCGACCCCAAGGCCCGAGAGACCCTCACCGACATCCTGAGCGACGCCCTGCGCAACTTCGACACGCCGCCGGCCCCCCCGCCCTCGCCCGCCTCGCCGATCAGCTCATTCTCGACGCCCGCTCCGTCGCGCGCCGGAGCGGGTACGGCCGCCTGAGCCACCCGCGTCGCGGCCTTAAGAGCCGCCGATCTCCTTCTCGAGCTGGGCCAGCACCTCCGGGTCCTCCAGGCCGCTCACGTCGCCCCGGGCGCGGCCCTCGGCCACCAGCTCACGCAACAGGCGGCGCACGATCTTGCCGCTGCGCGTGCGCGGCATCGTGGATAGGACGTGGACGCGCCGCGGGCGCGCGATGGGACCGATCGCCTCGACCAGGCGCTGGCTGAGCAGCTCCTCGCTGACGGTCCCCGCGGCGCTGGCCGCGAGCGTGACGAAGGCCTCGGGGACCTGACCCTTGAGCTCATCGGCGACACCGATCACCGCCGCCTCGGCCACGCCGGGCACGGTCAGCAGGGCGCTCTCCATCTCCATCGTCGAGAGTCGGTGAGCGGCCACGTTGATGACGTCGTCGACGCGCCCGATCACCCAGACGTGGGCGTCTTCATCCTCTAGGGCCGCGTCGGCGCTGTCGTAGCGAGACGGGCCGAACCGGCTGAAGTACTGCGTGCGATAGCGCTCCGGGTCGCGCCAGATCCCGCGAAACAGCGTGGGAAATGGCTGGGTGATCGTGAGATAGCCCGTCTGTCCCGCAGCGACCGGCGTGCCCTCGGCGTCCACGATCTCGTAGTCGTGCCCCGGCAGAGCCGGCCCGCACGAGCCCGGCTTGGCGGGCGTCACGCCCACGAGCGAGGACGTCCAGGCGCTGCCCGTCTCGCTCTGGCCGTACGTGTTGTTGATCTCGACGCGCCCATCGCCGACGTGGTCACGCACCCAGTGCCACGTCGTGGCGTCTAGGGGCTCACCAACCAGGGAGATGAGGCGCAGCGCACTCAAGTCGTGGGCCGCCGCCAGCGCCGCACCCTGACGCGCGAGCATCCGCAGCACCGTGGGCGCGGTGAAGATCTTGGTGACCCGGTACTCGGCGAGCACGGCGTAGAGCCGGTCCGGCTGGGGAAAATCCAGGGCGCCCTCGGTGGCCAGCACCGTGGCCCCGTGGGCCATGGCCCCGATGAGCTCGAAGATCGGAAAGGTCAGCCACCCGCAGTCCGCCGTGCACCAGTACACGTCCTCGGGCCCCAGGTCCAGCGCGTAGCGCACGTTGTGCGACGCGCCAATGAGGAATCCCAGGCCGCTGTGCACCAGGCCCTTGGGCTTGGCGGTCGTGCCCGAGGTGTAGATGATGAAGCCCGCCTCGTTGGCCTCCAGGGCCACCGGCTCGGCGCCGTGGGGCGTCTCGGCCACCAACTCGTCGTAGAAGCGGTCCCTCGGCGCGGCCATCGGCACCTGCGGGTTCGCGCTGCGGCGAACGACCACCACGTGCTCGACACTCGGCAGGTCCCCGAGGACCTCATCGAGGGTGGCCTTGAGGGAGATCGTGCGCCCGCGCCGCAAGGTCTCGTCGGCCGTGACCACCACCCGGGCGCCGGTGTCGACGATACGGTCGGCCAGCGCCGAGGGCGAGAAGCCCGAAAAGATGATGTTGTAGATCGCCCCGATGCGCAGACACGCGTGCACCACCGAGAACGTCTCGAGCAGGTTGGGCAGGTAGAGGGCCACGACGTCACCCTTGGTGACACCCATGTCGACCAGCACCTGGGCAAAGCGCGCGGTCTCGTCGGCGAACTGCGCGTAGGTCCAGGCGCGTCGCTGGCCGTCCTCTCCGATCCAGTGCACGGCCACCTTGTTAGGACTCGTGCGCGCGTGGCGGTCCACGCAGTTCACGCTGACGTTGCCGTAGGCGCCCGGAAAGAACGTGAAGCCCTGAGCCAGGTCGCCCACCAGCGACTCACTGGCCGGCCACCCGGAGATCCACTCCAGCTCATCGGCCACCCCGGCCCAGTAGGCACCGACGTCGGCGATCGAGGCCCGGTAGAGCTCCTCGTACTCGGCCGACGTCGCCACCGCCAGTCGACCCGAAAGCGGATAGGTCGGCTCGACGAGCCCGCTCTCGCGCACCATCGCCGGCAACTCGGAGGGCTCGAATGCCCGGCCAGCGCCGTCGACCTCACGTGATCCACTCACCATCACTCCCCCTTTGTGACGGGCCCCGCGCAACCATATCGCCAGCGCGACGGAGCATCCGCCGCCTCGAATCCGCGTCAGGATCGAGGGCTCGCACGGCGACGTGGGGCCTCACCGAGCAGGTCGCTGCACCAAGGAGTATCGACCGGTAAGGGGAGCGGGGAGGCGACGCGTCGCAGACTAGGCCGCTGTCAGGGCGACGCCACTGCGGATCGCCACGTAGCAGGCCACGGCGATTACGAGGACGATGAAGCCCTGATTCAATCGCCGCGCCGGAACACGACTGGCGATCTGGTTGCCCGCGAGGGCGGCCACCATGGCACTCACCGAGAAGGAGCCCAGGACCGACCAGGACACTCCGCTAACGCCGTGGCGTTCGGCAAGGGCCAGTGCACTGCTCATGGCGATGATGAGCAGCGACGTCCCGACCGCATCGGCGAGTCCGAAGCCCAGGGCCAGCACGAGGCTGGGCACGATGATGAAACCGCCACCCACGCCCAAGAAGCCAGTCAGGAATCCCACCCCGACGCCCACCACGCCTACGAGCCACGGCTTGGCGCTCGTTCGCGTCGTGGGTGGCGCGCTGATCGTGGCCAGTGCCACGGAACTCGATCCGCGCGCGAGCTCGACGTCTCCCGAGATCGGCCCGGGCACGCTCGCGGGAGCACCCGCGCGCCGGTCACGCCGAATCATGAGCGCGGCGACGACGAACATCAGCGCGGCAAAGAGCGCCAAGAGCAGGTCCGGGTTGACCCGCCGGTTGAGCGCGGTGCCGATGACGGAGCCCACGACGCTGATCGCGCCGATGCTGAGGCCGGCGCCCCAGCGCACCCGACCCGCACGATGGTGCCCGGCCATACCGATCAAGGCGCTGAGCCCGACGATCACCAGCGAGGAGCCGGTGGCGTTGCGCGGACTCACGCCGAGCGCGTACACCAGCGCCGGCACCGTGAGGATCGAGCCGCCGCCGCCGAGAGCCCCCAAGGACAGGCCAATGGCCACGCCGAGGGCGACAGCGACGCTGGCGGTGGCGATCACAACCCTTGCTCCTCACTAAATATCAGAATGTAGGTAAGATTCGG
>JAJXUK010000023.1 GCA_021782915.1 Actinomycetes bacterium
CGAGAGCCGCTCGGGTGGTAGGGTAGAACCTTCGAGGGCCGTTGGCGCAGTCTGGTAGCGCACTTGCATGACACGCAAGGGGTCACAGGTTCAAGTCCTGTACGGCCCACCACGAAAGACCAGTAGTACCAAGGGTTTTCGAATCCTGAGCGCGTTTCATTTCCGCCCGCGACCGTTGTGTCAGCAATTCCGTCAGCAATTGATCGGAGACGCATGACCAGGCGAGGCAACAACGAGGGATCCATCTACCAACGCTCCTCCGACGGGCGCTGGATGGGCGCGGCGACGGTCGGTCTTGACCCCTCCGGCCGGCCAATTCGAAAGTCCGTGAGCGCCAAGACGCGACCCGACGTCGTGCGCAAGCTCAAGGCCCTCTCGCGCCAGATCGACGACGGACTCGTCACCGCGCAGAAGGCACCGACTCTGGAGTTCCTCTTCGAGCGCTGGTTCGTCGATGTCATGGCGCGAGAGGTGGTGCGCTCAACGATCGACAACTACCGCTCGATCGTGAAGTTCCACATCCTGCCCACCCTCGGGCGCAAGAGGGTCGACGAGCTCACGGTCGCCGAAGTGGATCGGCTGCTGGCCGCGAAAATGGCCTCCGGCCTCTCACCCTCGACGGTGCACCGGATCCGGGCAGTGCTGTCGCAGTGCCTCGACCAAGGAATCCGCTGGGGTGTCACGCCGAGAAACGTGGCGCGGCTGTCGAGATCGCCCAAGCTGATACGACCAGAGGGGCGCACGCTCTCGCCGGAGCAGGCTCGGGGGCTCCTCACGTCTCTCCACGGGCATCGAAACGAGGCGCTCTACACCCTGATGCTTTCGACCGGCATGCGCCGCGGCGAGGCGCTCGGGCTCAAGTGGGAGGACGTGGACCTCGAGAGGGGAGTGGTTCGCATCCGGAGGTCTCTCAAGCGCGAAGGCGGGCATATCGTGACGGCCGACACGAAGACCTTGAAGAGCCGGCGCGCGGTCAACCTGCCCAAGCCGGTGGTGGAGCTTCTCGTGCGCCATCACGACGAGCAGGAGAATGAACGAGCGGATCTGGGGGCGGCGTGGGTGGAGACGGGATTCGTCTTCACGTCCTCGATCGGCACGCCGATCGATCCTCGCAACCTCTACCGTGACTTTCAGAAGGTGTGCGAGAACGCGGGGCTGTCGCACTGGCATCCACACGAGTTGCGGCACTCGGCGGCGTCGCTGATGCTGGCGAACGGCGTCAAGCTCCAGGTGGTCAGTCAGGTCCTCGGACACTCCTCGATCCGCATGACGGCCGACGTCTACGGGCACATCCTCGATCCCGACCGCGAGCAGGCGGCGAGGGCGATGACGGCGGTCCTCTGGGATCACTAGGAGCTGATCTCCTCGACAAAGCGCTCGAGGCCAGCTCGCACCACGAGGCGTCGGCGTCCCACGCGGACGGTCTGAATGCGCCCCTGGCTGATGAGTTCGAACAGTGTGGTCCGACCCACGCCGAGGAGCCGTGCGGCGTCTTCGACCTTGAGAAGCAACGCCGGCTCCCTCTCGGGTGGCTGCACGCTCAGCACCGGAGTCATCACGATCCCCGGTGATCTCTCTTCGTCGTCACTCCAGTCCGGTTCACCGTCGGTCCAGAAGTCATCGTCTTGATGATCTCGTCGCTCGTATCGCCAGTTGTCACGGTCGGTCACTGCTCTCATGGATCCTCCTCAAATCGCTGTCAGTCACCATCGGTTGGACCGCGATGGGCAGTGAAACGAAGAATGAGCACAGCGGACACTGGCGGTCACTGCTGGTCACGACTTGAGAAATATTTGATTCTTCACCTGACCCGCCGGCCGCGCATCACCGCGGCCGGCGTTCGTTGCTGTACGTGATGGTCCAGGAGATGGTTGGTTGAAACCTTCTATACAGGGATCAAGATGCAAATCACGAACGGGCCCACCGAGGCGATGAACAGTTGAGCCAAGCGAATGAAGCGCGTGGCGTTCGGCTTCCAGTCATTTCGCAACTACCGGATCCGCGCTCAGCTTTACGCCGGCAAGTTCAACTGGGATCTACTCGCGACGATCACACCCCGCTAGATTTCGATGCTCGAGTTAAGGCGCCTTTGAGACTTTCGCGACGCGATTTCGCCGCTAATTGAAGTCGATCCTCTTCACTTCGTTTTCACGGAGAGATGCCACTTGCCTCGATACGTCACCGTCTTCCACAAAGAAGTGGAACCAGCCATCTTCGTGCGTGTACCTGTCTGCTGCTATGTCCTCCAACTCACCTTCCTTACTCGGAAAATTCATGTTCGTGTGAGTCACTCTGAATGGCATATAAACTCCTCTCTCCGCAAATCCTACATTTCGACCCTCAAGAAACAGATGCAGCGCGACGTCATAACTAACGCGCTGGAATTCTGGTCACTACCTTAGTATCGCAGCATCAGAATTCTTGGCGCACTCTAAGCCCCAAGTCTTTGGATGTTGTCAATCCACTCAGTTAGGCGCTGAAGGGATCTGACACGCATGTCTGCACCGAAAAGAAGAGGAAACGTTGCCAACGAAGTTCCAAATAGCTGAGTGATACGCTGAGCAAGAATCTCACCGTCCCGAGATGGGTCATCGTTCTCTTCTCTTCCCTGCACAATCACCGCAATTCGTGATAACGGTTCAACCTCGTCTAACATCGCCTTCACAAGTTGTCGGTCATTTAATGAATGACCAAGAATCAAAATTGCGCGAGCACGTCTGAGGGCAATCCGGAACTGGGACCAAGTCTCCTGGATCAACTCGTCACTCTCATAGTCCTTCTCAGGGTCGGGAAGCATCACTACCGGAGTGTCATCCGATGTCGTGCCCGTTGATGAAGGATCTGCGAAGTACGCGGTTCCGTCCGATCTCCGGAACCAGCCGACTTTCCCATGGAGATGTAACACACTTACTCTCGAGGTCCCCATTGTTTCGACTATCCCAGTAACGCTCAACCGGCCCGTCGTCGGAGCACGTGGATGCCTCTGTTCGGCCGAGTTAACCGCAAAGCCAAGGTCGTCAAGAATCCCTTCACCATTGATGTCGTATTTTTCGTTGCATAGACCCAAGTCGATGTTTGCTGATTAATACGCAATGCTCCGAGAAGACGTCTATATACATCGGGTCCTGTTATACTGTTGTAATATTTGGAGCCAAACTCGGCGACGAGAGACTCATGAATTGCCCTCACGGAAGAGCTAAGTACAGCTTCGACGTGATCGCACCAATCAGATAGCCCTTGCGGGTCCGCAAAAGCAGGTGCCACGAAGGGGAAGTGAGCGGATCGAATTATTAAGTCTCTACTGGATCGAAACGCTGCTGTCTCGGCAAGGAACTTACCCAATCGTTCTTCGAACTTCTGCCCGTCTGTGACTCCTTGGATGCCTACCGCTTCATTAAGGTATGGGGTATTGCCCAAGTGTTGCGTTAATGCTTTAGCCCAGTCGCCCATTAACGGAAAAGGTGGATTCGCGAGATTTCGACTCGCTCCCGCTCCTGTGAGCAATACCAAGTCTAGATCTCGCGACACTTCGGGAACCTCCTGGCGAATGTAGTGAATCATAACTGATGGGTTGCTCCGTGTGCGGCGTGCTAAGTGCCACAGGGCCGCATCATCCCGGAATCGTCGAAGGGTTTGGCACCATTTCAGTTATCTCCCGTTGTGACCACTGTGCCACATTCTTCGTGAGGACTTTGGAAACGCGTAATGTGGATGTCATTCGCGAATCCGTATGACTGGCGGCGTATATGGTCATATATTGGCGTCCGATCGACAGGCCGCTGCCAATTAGATGGGTCAGGTGTTGTGGAACTAGTGGACGCTCCAATTGACGGTTCAAAATACATGGTCCGAAGAGAGCAGGAGCTGGCTCGAGACGTGTCAGCGTTTCTCGCGGTCATCCTGAAGCTCCTGTCTCTTGTCGCCGGCGGAATCACGGTCTACGGCGTGTACAGATTTCGGTCTGGTTCCGTATCCTCTCTGGCTTCAGGTTTCAGTAACTTCTTTACTTGGGTCTATCTAGTCGGCGGACTGCTATTCGCGCTCGTGCTCTTCGCGCTGGGTCACATCTTCACCATGTTGATCTCAGTGTTTGATCGGCAGGAACTAGCTGCGTTGGGGATACTGGCGGACGTTGCTTCCGCTCAGTCGGCCGACACCCGGGAACCCCTCGCAAGACCTGGATGGCAACGGAGCCAGTGGCCTAGCGACATGCCGACGGTAGGCAATTCAAGTGCCGCGCCTTCACAGTCCCATGTCGTGCAGAATTCGGAGACAGGCATCCCCCAGGTGCCGATCACCGAAGCAGCCGATCCTTCATCCGAAGGCGCAGCACAAAGGACTGGGAGAACTTCGCCAGGGAGCAAGAGAAGTTTCTGGGAAGCAATGACCAAAGAGCGACATCTGTTCGCGAAGGACGAAGATTGAATCTCAGGAACTCTGACTCCAAGGACTACCTACCGTTGATGTCCTTTCTTCAATCGAGTCCATTGATTCGGGTCTAGGGGAAGAGAGATTCCGTTCATGACACGCCTCGATAAGTCTGTGGCTGACAATGGGGATCCAAAAAGGGATTCTATGAAGGCTCGCCGCCGTAAACGACTTGCGGTCGAATGGGCGATGATCGTTGTTATTGCGTTCGGTGCATCTATGTTCTTTCGTACTTTCGTTGTTCAAACATTCTTCATCCCGTCGGGATCTATGGAACCCACGCTTTGGAAGGGAGATCGCATCATCGTCGACAAGATGAGTGTACGGTTTGGGACCATCAACATTGGCGACATCATTGTGTTTCGTGCGCCGGTCAATGTGAAGGTCGACTGCGGAGATTCTGTTACCGATTTGGTCAAGCGTGTCGTGGGCCTGCCCGGAGATCATCTCGTGTCCAAGGGAAATACGATCTTCGTGAACGGCGTGCCGCTCGACCAGAAGTGGTCAGTGTGGCCAACGATTGGAGCCACACCGATTCGTAACGTCACGGTTCCGCGCGGTCACTACTTCGTCATGGGCGACAATCACGCAAACTCCTGCGATAGTCGAACGTGGGGTACGGTGCCCAGATCAAGCATTGTCGGGAAGGTCTTCCTAAAAATCTGGCCGTTGGGGAGTATCCACTGGTATTGACCATGCTGGGAGTCCTGTGAGTTGGTGACATTCGAGTTCTGGCAGTGAGAGGTATGTCGGTATGGTGAGCCAATGAGTGTCAGTTGGACGCGCTTGGACAAGTGGACCCGTTGGTGGCTGCTGGCGTCGGTCATCTTCGGTGCGGGACTACTGGTGGCGGCATTTACGGTCTCGGCTTACAACGGCACCATTTCTCAGACCTTGGTACAAGCCAACGGCGGGAAGGTGATCGTCATCGTCTCGATTCCTCTACTCGGCGCACTTCTCGTCATCGGGACCATCTTGGTCCGCCTGAGGCGTGCTCGAGTGGGTGTCGGCACCTTCACGTGGCTTGTCATCGGGGTTCTCGGTGCCTTCACTTTCTTGGGGATGCTGACAATCGGCCCGTTTGTCGCCCCCGTTCCGATCTGCTTGATGATGGCAGCGCTACGGATAAAAGAGTCGGGAAGGGTGAAGTCGTAGTGGACGGCGCCTTCTCTTCTCGACCACTTCAAAGTGTCAACGATCAGGTGATCAGTGGGCGAGACGCCACTAGTTTTCCGCGAGACGTCACCACCCAAACCGAACGTCGCATTGATATATGAGCCGAGTTGGTCGCCGATGTGGTGTCTGGATGACCGCTGTGGTCGTGCTGATCGCCGCCATTGTCGCCGCGAACATCATCTTTCGAAGTTCCACCCCCACCGGAGACCCAGGACGCAAGGTGATGGACCAACTGGTGCCGACGGTCAGTGCGCTTCCCGGGTACGGGACGAGTGCGCTGCCCTGGGTCAGCCAGATACCTCAATCAATGGTGGCTCCCTACGCCATCAAGTTGGAGCCGCACCAGGACAGTTGCGACGGACGGCCCGGCACCCAAGGCTGGTCCCAAGTTGTCGTCCAGTCTGGGTTCAGGTGGAAGGGAAGTTTTCACGCTCTCATCTCGTTCATGCACGCCCGCCTCTCGGATCTCGGTTGGACCGCAGTCCACGAGTCTCGGCCCCAGGATCCACCGGGTCAGAGTTGGACGAAAACGTTGACCAACGGTTCTCGGGCGAATCTCAATGTCACGCAGGAGGGCGGTCCGACGTCCTCGACGTGGCAGCTCGACGCCATCGCTAATCCGATCGGCAAAGCAGCCAGCGGGTGCTGAGGTAGTTCTTCCGTAGAGAGCGGGGTCGTCGGCGAGTCGCACATGTGGGCGACCTCGATCTAAATGTCAGATGAGTATCTCATTGGCCTCTCATGATCAGGTCTTCGTGACTTCGATGACCTCGGTTCCGACTCTGAGAATTGAAACGCTGGGTACGCCGTTCTCATCCGGCTCGCCGTAGACGGGAACGTCAACCTCAACGAGATACCGGCCGGGTGGCACGGAGTAGCCCTCTACGTCGGCTGGCGAGGTGGTTCCGAAGATGACGGGCATCGTCTCGACATCTCCGGGCCGAAGGTGCAGAGTGATGCCGACTCCACCAATCGCCCCGTCGAAGTAGCCAACGGTGTCGTTGGAGGCTGGATCGATGAGACGTGCGGTGAGCGGTGAGCCTGTGCTGATCGTTATGAGTTGGTCGCCACCATTTTCGAAACTGACTTGAGCGCCCCCGTCGCTGCCACTGGCGATCGCTGGCTGGTCGAGGAGCAACGTGACGTTGAGTCCTGGAATCGTGATGTCCGGCCGCGTCTGTTCAGTTCGATGAGGTCGCTCAGCTCGAGTAAATCCTGGATCAGGTGGATAAGGTTTTCGCCCAACTTCGAGTCGCACCAGGTTGCCGAAGCGCAGCAACAACTCCTCTGCAAATTGGAGTTGGTCTGATCTCAAGCTGATGTGCACCTGGCCCCACTGCACTCCATATTCACGAAAGGACTGTGCTCCTTGCTCGCGGATCAAATCGTCGATCTCACTTCTCACCATCTCCAGCTGTCCGGACGTGACAGAAGCGAACTCCACTTCGAGGTGATCTCCATGTGCAAGACGGTGTTTCAGCGCCGCAATGGAATCACTCGTTGTCCCGGCCTTGAGAAGCACCACGAGATGCGTCGTCGGATCGTGAGACAACTTAAGGTCGACGAGAACGTCAGGATGTTTACTCCCAAAGTCGCGAATCGAGCCTATGTCTCGATGGATCTGGTCGGCGAAGGGTGTGCCCTCGCCGTAGACGTCGTCGCTCATCGACACATTTCTAGCGTCGCGGAAGTCAATTCGTGACCGAGGAGTCACATCCAGGCGAAGTCAGTGAAGGAACCTGCCAGCCATGTCAGCAATTCCGTCAGCAATTCTTCTGAATCGGGGCGAATCGCTCCGAATTTGGATCAGTTGATATCCTTGAAAAATGGCCTAAAATGGCGTCAATCGAATTGGCGCGAACGGGCCAAGGCGGGATGACACGCAAGGGGTCACAGGTTCAAGTCCTGTACGGCCCACCACGAAAGACTAGTAGTAGCAAGGGTTTTCGAATCCTGAACGTATTTCTTTTGTGAGGCCGCGTGAACCCGGTCGAGTTAAGAGTGCTCTGGAAGAAGCAGCACCGGGAACGAGTCTCACTGGCAGTGGCTCGTGGGCCGCAGTTCTCGCGCAGGCGTCAGTTCGTGATGGCAGCATTGCCGCCGCGGCGCTGACTTCGTTGGCTATTCGTGCGGTCGAGTACTCTGCACGAGCCGAAGCGCCATGAAGCCAGGCTCTCGTTGTAGGCGTTCGAAATCTGAAGGACTCAGCGCTGCCGCCTCCGGCGTCGGCCGCGGCTCAAGCAGGCGCTCAATGAGAAACCCCGCCTGATAGATCTCCTCGCACGTGCGCTCAAGTGGCGAAAGCCAGTATCGCAACTGCCAACCCTTGCTCCAGGTTTCCTCGACGATGCGGCTCTCGAAGTAGCTGCCGCCATTGGAGAGCCAATCGGCGGTTGGATGTTGACGAGACATTACGAGTGCCCCGCGCGGGGACAGCACTCGGCGAAGTTCGCTCAGGGCGCTCACCCGGTCGTCCACGTACTCGATCGCGAGGGCTAGAAGCACGAGGTCGAAACTCGCGTCGCTTAACCAGTCCAAGGGGTCGGCTAGGTCGTGTACGTGGAAGTCGCCCGTGGGGACTCGAGCCCGACAGAAATCGATCATCTTCGGACTCTGGTCAAAGCCCACGACGGAGGCGCCACGCCTCACCAGCTCTTGCGCGTAGAGACCGGGTCCACACGCGGCGTCAAGGACACGCTTTCCGTCGACATTGCCGAGCAAATCAAGACACGCCGGGCGATCGTAGTAGGCGTTGAAGAAACCCTCCGCGGCATGATCCAGGTACTCGTCCGCAAAGGTCTCGTACTGCGGTTGCTTGCCCACTTGCGACGTCACTGGTGTCGCGTCTCGCGCACGATCGGACTCTCGCATATGTCGATACTGCCCCATCGATCCGGGGCAATTTGCACTTTGCTCTCACCATCGACTTCTTTGACTCGCTGAGTGCCAGAAGAGTGTTTCACTTCTGTGTGCTTGGGCGTCGCGGTGAACGCATGTCCGTTGACTCGGATGTCAGTGATTCCGTCGGCGATTCTCGTGAACTGGTTGAGTCTTCATTGTACGCACCCGGGAATTCGGTGGTCCGACGTGTTCGGGGACAGCTGCTCGGAGACCGTGGCGACTGGTGACCCCGCTGTCGCGCTATGCGCGCACCACGTCACTTCTTGGCGAGGACTCCTGCGAACAGGGAAAACGTGGGGTGCGCCACGCCGAGCGCGGCGCCCATCGCGAGGATGAATCCCTCAGTGCTGCGCCGCGCAGCGCCAGCGCCGGCGATGAAGCGGCAGCCCGTCGCGTCGTAGGTCACCGGCGTGATGAATGTGCCGCCGACGGACACTCTTGCGGCGATGGCGAATCGAAGGGTGTAGGTCACCCCGAAGTCATTCGGACAGGACGTGACGTTTCCCTGCGGGACTCGGGGCAGGGAGCACACGACGTTGGCCAGCGCGCGGATCGGCTCGGAGCGCGAGCTCGTGATCTTTGACGCCAGGCCGAAGTGCTCTGCATTCAAGGGACGCGACCGGGTGACCGTGAGAAGATCGACGTGACCTGCGATCGTCCCCTCGCACAATGTGGCTGCCGCGTGGATATTCGGATGAACGACAGTCGCGCTGTACGAACGAAGAGGCGAGTGGACCAGCGCATCGACCGGTTGAGCCACCAGCGCAAGGCATCCGGCGAGCAGGACAGCGTACCGCGCCATTGTCATCATTCTCATGAATCCTTCTTGTCATACTCGGTGTCGTTCTTACTTAGAACCAGGGCTGCTCTTCGGGGGTGTCTCACCGGCTCTTTCGATGCTGCCCGGTGCCGAGGCGGGCTCCTGGGCCCGCGCAGCAGTCTCGTCACACGCTTTCCTCCGCCATCGCTAGTGAACGCCGGCACAGACGCCTCGACAATGGCCCCCTGGGACCTTGGACAGGTGGGAGCGGTACGGAGGAGGCTCTATCGTTGGTTGGGTTCATAACTACGGACGAAGGCGAGAAGACCGTGCCGGATTCAACGATCATCTACACCCACACGGATGAGGCGCCCGCGCTGGCGGAGTACTCCCTGCTGCCGATCGTTCGGGCCTACGCCGCTCAGGCCGGCGTGCCCGTGGAGTCACGCGACATCTCCTTGGCCGGGCGGATCCTCGCGGCCTTTTCCGATCAGCTGGAGCCGGCCCAGCGCAGGAGCGACGACCTGGCGGAGCTGGGCGTTGAGGTGACCCGACCCGAGGCCAACATCATCAAGCTGCCCAACATCTCGGCGACGACGCCTCAGCTGCGCCTCGCCGTCGCAGAGCTCCAGGCTCAGGGCTACGCGCTGCCCGACGTGCCCGATGAGCCAAAGAGCGACGAGGAGCGCGACGCGTTGGCGCGCTACAAGAAGGTTCTGGGTAGCGCCGTCAATCCCGTGCTGCGCCAGGGCAACTCGGATCGGCGGGCTCCGGCGTCGGTCAAGCAGTACGCGCGCACTCACCCGCACAAGATGGGCGCGTGGGTCCCGACGTCGAGGACCAGCGTGGCGCACATGGCGAGTGGCGACTTCTTCGCCAACGAGAAGTCCGCCGTCATGAGCGCCGCGGGTGTGTTGAACATCGAGCTGATCGCCGAGAACGCCACGAGCAGCGCCTTGCGAGCGCCGCTGGCCGTATTAGACGGCGAGATCATCGACGCCACGGTGATGGAGGTGGCGGCTCTGCGAGAGTTCCTGCGCGCCCAGATCGCGCGCGCCAAGGCCCAGGACGTCCTGTTCTCCCTTCACGTCAAGGCCACCATGATGAAGGTGGCGGATCCGATCATCTTCGGCTACGCCGTGCGTGAGTTCTTTCCCGAGACCTTCGCGCGCTACGGCGACGTCCTCGAGGCGGCCGGTCTCAATCCCAATGATGGGCTCGGGGCCATTTTGAGCGGCCTCGAGACGCTCGCGCAGGGCCCGCAGATCGCGGCGTCGTTTGCGGCCGAGCTCAAGGAGGGCCCACGTCTGGCGATGGTGGACTCGGCCCGGGGCACCACGAATCTGCACACCCCCAACGACGTCATCGTTGACGCGTCAATGGCCGCCATGATCCGCAACTCTGGACACATGTGGGGCCCCGACGGGCAAGAGGCCGACACGCTCGCCGTGATTCCCGACGCCAGCTACGCCGACATCTATCAGGTCGTGATGGATGACTGCCGAGCCCACGGCGCCTTCGACCCGGCCACGCTGGGATCGGTCTCCAACGTCGGCCTGATGGCTCAGGCCGCCGAGGAGTACGGCAGCCACGACAAGACCTTCGAGATCCCCCTCGACGGCACGGTGCGCGTGAGCAACGGCGACGGGGACGTGATCTTCGAGACGACGGTGCGCCAGGGCGACATCTTCCGGATGTGCCAGACCAAGGACATCCCAATCCGCAACTGGGTGAAGCTGGCCGTGTCACGCGCGCGGGCCACGGGCGATCCGGCCGTGTTCTGGCTCGACGAGAAGCGCGCGCACGACGCCAACGTCATCGCCAAGGTGCGCGCGTACCTGGCGGATCACGACCTGTCGGGCCTGACCATCGAGATCATGGCCCCCACCGTGGCCATCGCGTACTGCCTCGAGCGGATCCGCCGGGGTCTGAACACGATCTCGGTCACCGGAAACGTGCTGCGCGACTACCTGACGGACCTGTTCCCGATCATCGAGCTGGGCACCAGCGCGAAGATGCTCTCCATCGTGCCGCTCCTGAATGGCGGTGGGCTGTTCGAGACGGGCTCGGCGGGCTCGGCCCCGAAGCACGTGCAGCAGCTCGAGGCGGAGAACTACCTTCGCTGGGACAGCCTCGGTGAGTTCCTCGCCTTGGCGGTGAGCTTCGAGTACGTCGCCCAGTACACCGGCAACGCTCGCGCTCAAGTGCTCGCCGACACCCTGGATCGAGCGACCGGGCGGTACCTGGACGAGGATCGCTCCCCGGGACGCAGGCTCGGCACCCTCGACAACCGCGGCAGCCACTTCTACCTCGCCCTCTACTGGGCCCAGGAGCTCGCGAGCCAGACCGAGGACATCGATCTGGCGAGTCGCTTCACCGGCCTGGCCGGCGAGCTGGCGAGCGCGGAGGCGACGATCGTGGCCGAGCTGCTCGCGGTGCAGGGACACCCCGTCGTGCTGGGCGGCTACTTCAACCCCGACCCGAGCCTGGTGAGTGCGATCATGCGGCCCTCGGTGACCTTCAACGAGGTTCTCGCGCGTCTGTCGTAGTCAGCCCCGCTGGCTGGTCCTCGTCTTGAGGGAGCTGGCGTCAGCGGTGATACGGTCGAAATGACGGTGGAGGCCGTGCACGCCACGACGAGGAGTGCCATTGAATCCATCTAGCGAGTCTCGCCCGGAGCGGTCCCGTCCTCGGATGCGCAACGCCTGGTGGATCGCCCTCGCGCTCGTGCTGGTCGTCATCGTGGGCCTCACCTCGTTCGTGGTCTTCGCGGGTCGCTCGGGTGTCTTCAGACCTGTGCCCACCTTCGCGTCTCTGCGCACACACCCGGACGCGACCGTCGTGGGAACGGTCGCCTACAGCGTGGTCGGCGTCGTGAGCGCCGGCGACAAGAAGACCTGCGTCGAGGTGGTCGCCGCTGGCGGCGGGGTGCCCCAGAGGCTCTTCTGCGTGAGCTGGGACAAGAAGAAGGGCGTGGAGCCCGCGCTGCGCTGGCTCGCCGACGGGCGCCTCGAGGCGAGAAGTCAAGACGCCAACCACTGGGGCAAGGTCGTGGACGTGGCCACCGGCGCGGCCAGGGATGTCACGTGGACAAGACCCAGTGGGCCCGGGACCGGGGTGGGACCCCAGGGTCAGGTGGTCGAGGCGCACACCTCGGCCGGCACGCTGAGAGTGACCATGAGACAGGGTGATCTCACGCGAACCCTGCTCTCCGTCGGCGTGCCACCGGAGTACAACCTGTCTTCACCCCAGTGGAGCCCGAGTGGGCGCTGGTTCGCGCTCGTCGACAGCGCCTCGCGGGTTCTCATCGTCACGACGGGTGCGACGCCGCGCGTGCGCTTCCTCGTCGACGGAGCGGGCCCGGCGGTCACCGAGCGCTCCTTCGCGCGCCTCACGGGTCACTCGTGAGAGAGTTGGTGTGAGTCGCTCAGGGCCCCGAGGCGAGGTGGCGTCGTCTACCGCGCTGGGCTCGGAGGTCTCGACCAAGCCGGTGCTGAGGGGCTGGCTGCACGCGGTGGGTGCCGTCGCCCTGCTGGGGTGCGCGCCGATTCTCCTGCTGCGCGCACGCACGTGGTCCCAGGTGGGCTGGGTGCTCTTCTACGTCGTGGGCGTGGACCTGATGATGCTCACCAGCGCGGTCTTTCACCGGGTGAACTGGTCCTCGGCTCGCCGGCGGGCGTGGCGGCGCGCTGATCACTCGGCCATCTTCTTGGCCATTGGGGGCACGTACCTGGCGGTGGCCGGACTGACCATGCACGGCACGATCCGCACGGTCTTCCTCCTCCTCATCGGCCTGGGCACCGTGGTGGGCGTCACCATCCGCCAGCTGGCACTGGACGCGCCGAAGTGGGCGAACACCCTGCCGTACCTCGTGGTGGGCTGGGCCGCGGTGGCGGTCCTGCCCCAGATCTACCGGGGCGGGGGAGCGACGTGCTTCTTCCTCGTGCTGGGCGGTGGTCTGGCCTACTCGCTCGGCGCGGCCGTCTACGGCGCGAAGCGGCCTCGGCTCTGGGCCCGGGTCTTCGGCTACCACGAGCTGTTTCACGCGCTTACCCTGGTCGGGGCGGGGCTCCACTTCGCCGCGGTCGCCGTCGCGCTCAGGTGAGCGCGAGGTTCACTCCCCGTAGGGGGCCCGCTGAAGCCAGGGTCGCGCGTGGGGTCGCCGCGAGTGAGGTCGCCGGGCGCGCGGCCCGATCCGCGCCGTGACTCAGTAGCTCATGACGCAGCCGCCCGTGCCGCCCTTGTCGGCGTTGCTCCACAGCGGCTGCATGGGAAGCGTGACACCTGCGGCAAAGGCGACGTTGGTCGTGGCACCGTTCCACGCGCACTTGTCGCCGATCTCCGAGCCGGAGCCGTCGGTCCAGCCGGTGCTCGGGAAGGGGTCCGTCTCGGTCTCGGCGAACTCGTGCCCAGCGACGATCGTGATGCCGGCGGTGGGACCCAGGTTGTTGAAGCCCGCGCCGCAGTTGGCGCCCGCATCGGTGATGTAGGGCAGGTTCGTGTAGGCGATGGTGCCGTAGCTCGAGCTCACCGAGCTGTGCCAGGCGCAGTAGCGAGTGCCGAAGCCTGACGAGCTGTTGCCCGTGGCGGTGGCGATCACGTACTGGACCGTCGTGTCTGCCGAGCCCTTCGTATTGAGGAAGTGCGCGGCCGCGTTCACGGCCTCGGCGGCGAGCTGGCTCTGCGTGGGCTTCGTCGGCGCGGCGGTGGCGTTGTCGTACCAGACTCCGGCCAGCATGCCGGGGCCGTTGCCGACGGCGGCGGTGTTGGCGCCACAGCTGGTCGCGCCGCTGGCGGCTCCCTGGCAGTACTGGGTCACGGTGTTGTTCCAGCTGCTCGAGCCGACGTTGCTGTACATCTGCTCTAACAGGTTGGCCTCGCCACTGGGGTCGTTGTAGTTCCACTGGGATCCCCAGAAGACCAGGTACACCGTGGGCGCGGTCTCGATCGAGCCGCCGTTGTAGGCCAGGTTCGAAGAGGCCGATCCGCCCTTCTTGCCCGAGCCGTGGCCCGCGTCATTGATCCCGAGACCGTGCAGGGTGGGCATGTAGTGGATGAGTCCCGGTGGCGTCTGGGCTCCTACCGGAGCGGCCAGGGCCAGAGCTCCCAGCGCGATCGAGACGCCGAGCGTCGAAAGTCTCCGTGTGAACATCGCCCCTCCGATTCAGTTCTCCGGGATGGTATCAGGGCCAGCGTGCGCAGTCACGCCAGTGTCGGGAGTGACTCGCCAGTCAACGTTTCAGGTGACCAGGAGCGCGCCGACCCCGGCGACGATGTGGCGCTCCGTGAGCGAGCGCGCTAACGCGAGCGGCTCGGCGTCTCCGACGCTCTTGATAAGGCCGCCGCCGATCTCGACCACGCTGGAGCGGAGAGGTTCATCGTGAAGCCGACGAGAGCGATTGGTCCTCTCTTCGCCCAGGCGAACCCGCCGTTCAGTGGAAGCGACGAGATCCGTGACCAGACTCGTCACCGTCTGCGACTCGGTCATTGAGTCTCGCCTCGACACAGAGAAGTGAAGTTCCCTAGATCGTGTCTGTCGCGAGCGAAGGGACTCGGGGTGCCTTCACCCATGCGTGGGCCGAGCGGCCCTCCCTCGGCCAAGTCGCCAGAGGCACCGGAGCCGCGCCGCGCACGTCGAGGGGCACCCGCGTGGTCCCGGTAGCGTGGCGCCGATGGGCACGCGCCATGAGACCAACTCGTCGGCCGGCTCGCTCGCGTCGGCGCTCATGGGCCTCGGGGAGTCTGACGCGTCTCGGCGAGCAGTGCTGCGTGACCCTGGCGGCGCGTGGCGCACGGGTGAGTGGCTGGCCTCCTCGGCGGGCCAGTTCGCCGAGGAGGCGGTGAGAGCGGGGGTGAGAGCGGGGGACCGGGTGGTTCTGGTGGCCCGGGCCGATGCGCGTCTGGCGGCCCACCTCGCGGGCCTCTGGCTGGTGGGTGCGGTGGCGGTTCCGGTGTCGCCGTCGGCGCCGGATCTTCAGCGTGAGCGAGTGATTCACGACTGTGGTGCCACCTGGGTTCTCGGGATCGACGGGCGCCTCGCGCCCACGGGCCTGGTGGGCCCGGACTCGGCCGGTGAGTCGGGGCACGCGCGGCTCCTCATCTACACCTCGGGCACCACCGGGCGTCCGAAGGGCGTCGTGCACACCGACGAGTCCCTGCTGGCCGCGGCGTCCTCGGTCCGCGCGGCCTGGCAGATCACCCCGCAGGACCGTCTCGTGCACGCCTTGCCCCTCTCGCACATCCACGGACTGGTCGTGGGACTGCTGACGGCGCTCGTCTCGGGCGCCAGCGTCGACATGCTGGCGCGCTTTGAGACCTCCGGCGTGGTTGAGTCCATCGAGACCCAGGGCGCCAGCCTCTTCTTCGGCGTGCCCACGATGTACTACCGTCTGGCTCGCGACGGGGGCGCCCGCAGTCTCGCGCGCCTGCGCCTGGCGGTCTCGGGCTCGGCCCCGCTGGCTCCGAGCCTCTTCGGCGACCTCACGGCCGCCGGTGTTCCGCTCCTGGAGCGCTACGGCATGACCGAGACCGGCCTGGTCCTCTCACAGGCCCTGCACGGGCCGCGTCGGCCCGGTACGGTCGGCTCGCCGATGCCGGGGGTGCGCGTAGGCGTTCACGAGGGCGAGCTGCACGTGGCGAGCCCGGCGATGTGCGCCGGCTTCTGGGGCCAGCCCGGGCGACTCGAAGAGCAGATGCGTGAGGGCTACTTCGCCACGGGCGACCTGGTCGAGGTAGAGGACGGTGTCTACCGGGTGCTCGGTCGGCGCTCGAACCTGATCATCAGCGGGGGCTTCAACGTCGTGCCCGAGGCGGTCGAGACGGAGCTGCTGGAGCACCCCAGCATCCACGAGGTCGCGGTGGTCGGGGTGCCGGACGAGGAGTTCGGCGAGCTGGTCACCGCCTTCGTGGTGGCCGACTCGGACTTCGAGGAGTCCGCGGTGCGCGACTGGCTGGCAGAGCACCTCGCCCCGGCGCAGCGACCCCGACGGTACGTGCGCGTGGCTCAGCTGCCGCGAAATGAGATGGGCAAGCTCCTGCGCGCTCAGCTGAGGAGCGAGTGACGCCGCCACGTTGAGTCAACGTCACCCGCGACGCGGCCGGAGCCGGGAGCCGGAGCCGGGAGGGTGCGCAGCCTGAGCGGTGCGGGCCGGCCGGTGCGCACCGCGGGCTAGCGGCCCGGGACTGACACGTCAATCACGACCTTGCCCCGGGGCCCGAGCGCGCCGGACGTGTCGCGCAGGGCCGCGAGAGCTCCGGCGAACTCGTCGAGGCCGAAGCGATGCGTGATGATCGCTGAGGGTCGCAGCGAGCCGTCGTTGAGTCGCGCGACGACCTCGGCGAAGGCGCGGCGCGTGTAGGAGAAGCTTCCCTGCAGGATCAGGTCGTTGTTGACCAGATCGTCGGGCCCCACGGGCACCGTGGTCCCGTGGGGCGGCAGGCCCAAGAGGGTGATGCTCGCACCGCGACTGGCGAGCGAGATCGCGGTGGCCGTGGCCTGCGCGACGCCGGCGGCCTCGATGATGAGGTCGAATCTCTCCTTGGGCACGTCCAGCGTGAACTCGTCGGCCCCCAGGGCCACGGCGAGCTCGGCCTGCTCGGCCCGGCGCCCCAGGAGGGTCACAGAGTGAGGGGAGAGGCGGCGCACCAGGTGGGCCGCGAGCAGGCCGATCGACCCGTCACCGATGATGGCCACGCGCGCTCGCGCCCGCACGGGCAGTCTCGTCAGGGCGCGCCAGACGACGGCCATCGGCTCGGTGAGCACCGCGTCATCGAGCGACACCGAGGCACCCAGTCGATGCGTGAGGAATGCGGGCACGCTGATGAGCTCGGCGAGCGCGCCCGGGCGCGTGAAGCCGATCTCGTCGTAGGTCTCACAGCGATTGGTGTCGCCGTCCTGACACGCCCCACAGTGTGCGCAGGGGATGATGCCCTCGACGACGACGTGGTCCCCGACCTCGCCGAGGCCGGGCACGTCGCTCGTCAGCGCGCCGACCCACTCGTGTCCCAGGACCAGCGGGTAGCGCACGTAGGCCGGATCGATCGTCGCGTCGATGAGCTCGAGGTCGGTCCCGCACACGCCCACCCGCAGCGGGCGCACCAGGATCTGGCCGTCACTCGGGCGCGGCGCGGGAACCTCCCGTAGGGCCACGCCGCTGTCGGGTGCAGTGACGACGGCCCTCAACGACGCGCCATTCGTCTCGAGCCGCTCAGGATCGTCGTGAGTCGCTCGGCGTGCGCGTGCACGGACTGGCCCAGGGCCTGGACCTCACGCAGGGGCACGTCGAGCTTGAGGTCCGTGACGCTGAGGGCCCCGGCACAGCGACCCTGGTGATCGAAGAAGGCCGCACCGACGCAGAAGACGCCTTCGGCCTCCTCCTCGTCGTCTAGGGCGAAGCCGACCTGGCGCGCGCGCTCCAAGTCGTGCAGCAGCTCCTCGACGCTTCGCAGCGTCTTGGGCGTGTGCACGCGCATGCCGGCCTCCTCGATGAGCTGGCGCACGCTGGCCTCGTCCATCTGGGCCAGGATCGCCTTGCCCGCCGCGGTGCAGTGGGGCTCCTCGCGCTGGCCGAGCGGGGCGTGGAAGCGCACCGGGCCCCCACCGTCGACGCGCTCGAGGAAGATGGGATAGCCGTTCTCGTTGATCGCCAGTCTCGCCGTCATGCCCGTGGCCTGGGAGAGCTGGTGCAGCACCGGCAGGCCGAGCTCGCCGATCGAGGTCTGCTGACTGGCCAGGTCGCCCAGGCGTAGCAGGTTGAGTCCCAGTCCGTAGCGGGCCCCCACGTCCAGGCTCCGCAGGAGCCCGGCGTGGGCGAGGGTGCGCGAGAGCGACAGCGCCGTGCTCTTGGCCACGCCCAGCCCCTGGGCCATCTCGGTGACGCCGAGGCCCTGGGGCCCGGCGTCGGCGACGAGCTCGAGGAGGGCGGCGGCGCGGGCCACGGACTGCACCCGGTAGCGGTCCTCAGTGTGTTCAATGTTCGGCATTGGACAACACCATACGGCAATTCCGCCAATTGCGCGGTCGATGTCCTTGACGCGGGTGACGTTACCTGCTTGGATGACGTGATCATTACCGACACGCGTTCTGTGATGCCGAACAGACGGCAACTGGCGGCGCAGCGCGTCGACGCGTCTCTACCTCGGGCCCAAGCCCTGCGTGAACGCCTGGGTGGTGACGCGCTGGTGCTGACGCGGCCCGGCTCGGTCAACTGGCTGGGTGGAGGGATCTCGGACCCCATCGACGTCACCGCGTCCAGCGATCCCGTGTGGGTCGTGCTGACCTCTGAGCGCCGAGTCCTCATCAGCACGACGATCGAGGTGCCGCGCCTGGTGCGTGACTTTGACGTGGAGGCCCTCGGCTTCGAGACCCTCGGCGTGGCGTGGTACCGGGCTGGCGCCATGGCCGAGGCGGTGCGTGACGTTCTGGGACCCGGTGCGCGGGTGCTGGCCGACGTGCCCGAACTGGGCCAGGACGTCAGTGAGCACATCGTGCTGACGCGTATGGCGCTCTCCGAGGTCGAGCGCGACGAGCTGCGACGTCTCGGTCGGGATACCTCGGACGCGCTCGAGCAGGCCCTGGCGAGCTGGGAGCCGGGGCTGAGTCGCGACCTCGATCTCGCCGGCGAGATCGCCGGCGCGCTGGCGAGTCACGGCGCGGTGCCGGTGTGTCTGATCGTGGGTGGTGACGAGCGCCTGCGCCAGCTGCGACACCCCCTGAGCGTCGGTGACGTGCTGAACGAGGCCGTCATGGCCGTCGTCGTGGCCCGTCGCGGCGGGCTGCACGTGGCCGCCACGCGACTGGCGGTCACCCGGGCGAGTGATCCTATCGTCGCGCTGACGCAGCGACTCGCGAGCGTCGACGAGGCGGTGCGAGCGGCGAGCCGACCGGGGCGCACCTGGGGCCAGGCCGTGGAGGCCCTGGCCGAGGCCTACCGCGCCATCGGTCACGAGGGGGCCTGGAGCGAGCACTACCAGGGCGGACCCATCGCCTTCGAGCAGCGTGAGTTCGAGTTGGCCCCCGGCCAGCATGAGTCGAGCTTCTGGGCTAAGCCGTGCGAGGAGGGTTGCGCGGTGGCCTGGAATCCCAGCCTGACGGGCGGGGCGAAGATCGAGGAGACCTATCTCATCGGCGAGTTCGGGCTCGAGCCCGTGACGCGAGTTGAGAACGAGTACGAGCGAGTGAAGGTGGTCGGGTGACAGACAGCGAGATGGTGAGGGGGATGGGCACCCCGCGTGGCAGCCGGGTCCTGACTCGGTACGTCAGCGAGTTGAGTGGCCCGCGCTCGAGCGAGCACCGCTTCGTCGACGGTGCGCACGTGCGCATCGAGATCCCCAGCGTGGAGAACCCCACTGCGCTGCGCGCCGTGGTGGAAGAGGCCCAGCGCCACGACGTGCCCGTGCACCGGGTCTCCCAGGGCAGTGGGGCGATGCTGCTGAGCAAGTCCGAGCTGTCCGAGATGGCGCGCATCGGCGCCGACGAGGGCATCGAGGTCAACCTCTTCGTCGGCCCGCGTGAGGAGTTCGGCATCGGCGGTGGCGTGCGCAGCCCCGACGGGGCGCTGCTCAATGGGCGCCTGCGTGGCTTTGACCACCTGCGCTACGCGATCGAGGACATCCTGCGCGCCGCGGACCTGGGCATCCGTGGCTTCCTGATCGCCGACACCGGGCTGATGGAGATCCTCTCGAGCATGCTCGCCAAGGGCGAGCTGCCCGCGAACATCGTGTGGAAGATCTCCGCCGTGCTCGCCCCGTCGAACCCGGTGAGCTTCCGCCAGCTCGTCGCGCTGGGCGGCACGACGGTCAACGTGCCCAGTGACATGAGCCTGGGCGAGCTCAGCGAGATCCGTGCGCTCTCGGGCGCGCCGATCGACCTGTACGTCGAGGCGCCTGACGCGATGGGCGGCATGGTGCGCGGCAACGAGCTGGCCGAGCTGGTCACGGTGGCCGCACCGCTGTACGCCAAGTTCGGCCTGCGCAACGCGCGCGCCGTGTATCCCGCGGGACGCCAGGTCATGGACGACGTCGTGAACAACGTGCGCGAGAAGGTGCGCCGCGCGGCCATCGCGGTGGACACCCTCAGCGACGTCACGAGCCAGATCGTCATGTCCAAGCCCGGCGCGCCCGGTCTCGGAGTGCCCGAGCCGTGAACCTGCGCAGCGACCGATGGGTGCGAGGGGACGACGAGGTCGCCCTGGACAGCCGAGTGGCCCTCAAGATGGGTGGTGCCCCGGTGCGCCCCACCGGCGGGCGGCCGCTCATCGGCGTTGCGAACTCCGCGAGCGACCTGAACCCCTGCAACCAGCCCCTCAGCCACCTGATCGGGCCGCTACGCGAGGGGATCGAGGCGGCCGGCGGGATCGCCCTCGAGTTCCCGGTGATGTCCCTGGGCGAGGACCTGATGAAGCCCTCGGCGATGCTGTATCGCAACCTCGTGGCGATGGAGCTCGAGGAGTCGCTGCGTTCTCAGCCCCTGGACGGGGTGATCGTGCTGGCCGCGTGCGACAAGTCGGTCCCGGGGGCCCTGATGGGCGTCTTCAGCACGAACCTGCCGAGCCTGCTCCTTGTCTCCGGGCCTCGTCCGGCGGCCCGTTTTGAGGGCCAGCGCATCGGCACGGGCACCGACCTGTGGCGCGCCTGGGACGAGCGACGAGCCGGGCGCATGAGCGACGAGCGCTGGGCGGCCTTCGAGGACGCCCTCACCCTCGGCCAGGGCACGTGCAACACGATGGGCACGGCCTCTTCCATGGGTGCGATCGCCGAAGCGCTCGGACTGGCCTGGCCCGGCTCGACCAGCGTTCCCGCGGGCGACGTGCGCCACCTCGAGATCGCCCGTCGAGTCGGCGGGCGCATCGTCGAGCTGGTGCGCGCCGGGGCGAGCGCTGCCTCGCAGGTCAGCGCGCTCGGCGTGGGCAACGCGGCGACTCTGCTCTGTGCGCTCGGTGGATCGACGAATGCCGTCATCCACCTGACGGCCATGGCGGGCCGACTCGGCCACCAGATGTCGCTGGAGACCTTTGACGAGGTGAGCCGGAAGGTGCCCGTGCTGGTGGACCTTGAGCCCACGGGACGCGGGCTGATGGAGGACCTGGACGGTGCCGGTGGGGTGCCGTGCGTGCTCGGGGTGCTCGGCGAACTGCTCGAGGGCTCCGTCGTGCTCGCCGACGGGCGCACGACGCGCGAGGTGCAGGCCAGCGCGCCGGGCCCGAGCGGCCCGGTGCGCACGCTCGCGGACCCCGTTGACGCGGGCGGAGCCTTTCGAGTCGTGCGTGGCAACCTCGCGCCCGAGGGCGCTCTCATCAAGCGCTCCGCGGCGAGTGCCGCCCTGCTCTCACACCGCGGACCGGCCCACGTGGTTAGCGCGCACGACGAGCCGGGCGCGCGCAGCGATGCGCTGGCCGAGCTCGCCGAGGACGCCGTTCTGGTCCTGGCCGGTGCCGGGCCGGTGGGTGGGCCCGGCATGCCCGAGTGGGGCATGATCCCGTTGCCGCCCGCACTGCTCCAGCGCGGGATCACCGACATGGTGCGTGTGACCGACGCGCGCATGAGCGGCACGAGCTTCGGGACGGTCTACGTGCACGTGGCTCCCGAGGCAGCGGTGGGTGGGGCCATCGGCCTGGTGCGCGACGGCGACGTGATCGAGGCTGACGCCGACGCGGGAGTGCTGCACGTGCAGCTGAGCGAGGACGAGCTCGCCGCGCGCGCCGCCGCGGCGCGTCCGGCGACGCGCGAGGCGCGCGGCTACGTCTCTCTCTACCGGCGCCACGTCACCCAGGCGCCGCGGGGCTGTGACTTCGACTTCCTGGCCCTCGAGGCGGGCGCGAGCCCGCACCTCGACGAGCCGGTGGTGGGCAGATCTTGAGGGGCCTCGGCCCGACAAGAGCGGGGCTCAAGGTGGGCTCCGGGGGAGTAGTTAAGGGGATAACACGTTGAAAGCAATCAGATCAAAGGGAGTGGGGGCTGTTGCGGCAACGGCGATGCTCGCGGCGACGCTCTTTGCGAGCATGCCGGCACAGGCGAGCAGCAAGGTAACCCTGACCCTGTGGCAGAACTACGGCACGGAGCAGAACGCCGTGGCGACCAAGAACCTCATCGCCGCCTTCGAGAAGGCCAATCCGAACATCACGATCAAGGACGTGGCGCAGCCGGGAACCAACTACTTCCAGCTGCTCCAGGCCTCGCAGATCTCGGGCAACGGCCCGGACCTGGCCGTGATGTGGACGGGGGTGTTCGACCTGCAGTACCAGAACCTCCTGGTCAACCTGAAGGGCAACGTCCCGGCGGCTGATCTGGCCAAGATGCAGAACCTGCAGTGGACGGCGCCGAACTTCACGGCGTCCAACGGTCCGCTGGTGATGCCCCTGGAGACCCAGTTCTACATCGGCTTCTACAACAAGGCCCTGTTCAAGAAGGCCGGCATCACGAGCGTGCCCACGGACTGGTCCCAGCTCTACGCCGACGCGGCCAAGCTGAAGGCCAAGGGCATCCTGCCCATGGTCTACGGCAACGGTGGCCAGGCGATCAGCACGGAGTTCTACCCGTGGTACGACATGAGCTATCTCATGATCGGCGCGCACTCGCTGGCGAGCTGGAAGGGCTTGTACGACGGGGCGATCCCGTGGACGTCCAAGGTCAACGTGGCGCAGCTGCAGAACTGGGCGAAGCTCCAGAAGCTCGGCTACACGAACAACGACGTGCTGACGCGCACGAACAACTTGCAGACCTTCGAGTCGGGCAAGGCCGCCATGCTGGTCGACGGCACGTGGGACACTGCCCAGTACACGGGCAAGATGGGCTCCAACGTCGCCGCCTTCGTCCCGCCGTTCTCCACCAAGCCGATCAAGGGCGTCGTGGACTACCCGGGTGACGGCTTCTCGGTGCTCAAGAGCTCGAAGAACAAGGCCGCGGCCTTCAAGTTCATCGACTTCCTCAGCACCACCCAGGCCGGCAAGATCATCAACAAGGCCGGTCTGATTCCGGACATCACCGGCATGACGACGTCCAACCCGGTGAACCAGGAGATGTTGAACTTCGTCAGCAAGGACCACATGACGCCGTACCCGATGATGGACAACTACGTCCAGGTCAACGTCGGCAACGCGGCGGACAAGGTCCTGCCGGCGGTCCTGGCGAACCAGCAGTCGGCCCTGTCGGCACTGCAGAACATGCAGCAGGCCTGGCAGCAGCTGCCGGCCGCGCAGCGCAGCTCCACGAGCTTCGCCGGCGGTTGATATCTCGGCCCCGGGCCCCGCGTGACGCGGGGCCCGGGGCCGACCCCCACGCCCGAGTACGAAAGAGAGCGATGAGCAGTCCACCGAGCGCGAGGGTGCCCCGTCTGACGTTGCGCCGGCGCCGTCAGCTGGCCGGCGCCGTCTTCGCGCTGCCCGCACTCGTGCTGGTGCTGGGACTCATCGGCCTGCCCATCGGCCAGGCGGTCTACTACTCCTTCACCCAGTGGGACGGCCTGACCTCGACCTGGATCGGCCCGTCCACGTGGACTCAGGCCTTCCACAACCCCAACCTGTGGACCGCGCTGCAGAACAACGCGTGGCTCCTGCTGGCGGTGCCCTTCGCCCTCGGCTTTCCACTCCTGATCGCGATGCTGCTGCACCAGCGCGTCGTCGGCTGGAAGGTCTTTCGCTCCATCTACTTCTTGCCCACGGCCATCTCGTGGGTGGTGCTCGGCCTGGTCGCCGAGCGCTTCTTCGCGTACCAGGGAACGCTCAACTCCCTGCTGCACGTCGTCGGGCTCGCCCACGTGAACACCAACATGCTGGGCTACGAGTCCACGGCCCTGAGCGCGCTGGGCATCACGTTCGTCTTCACCATGATCGGCACCAACACGATGCTCTTCCTGACCGGGCTCGCCACGCTCGACACGAGCCTCGAGGAGGCCGCGCGCATCGACGGGGCCGGGCGCTGGCGCATCTTTCGACACATCACCCTGCCGCACCTGAGCCGCTTCATCCAGCTCGCCTTCGTCATGACGGTGATCGCCCTGTTCTCGGCCCTCTTCAGCCTCATCTTCGTGATGACCGGCGGCGGTCCGGGCTACGCGACCACGACGATGGAGTTCCTCATCTACCAGACCGGATTCGCCCAGGGTGACTTCGGCACCGCGGCCCTCTACGGGCTGATCCTCTTCGTGCTCACCGCGATCGTGGGCATCATCCAGCTGCGACTGATCGGATCAGACGAGTGAGCCGCGACACCGTAGACGTCGCCGAGACCGACACCTCGGTCGAGCGCCGCGTGCGCGCGCGCCGCGCGGGCCGCGGCGCCCTGTTCGTCGTCATGCTGGGCGTGGCGGTCGTGATGCTCTACCCGTTCTGGGTGATGATCGTGGACAGCCTCAAGTCCGAGAACCAGTTCCTGGCCGGTCACGGCTTCTCCTGGTCCAGCTGGCGCACCCTCAGCTCGACGATCCCGGTGCTCCAGGAGGTCATCAGCTCCACGATCATCTGCGCGGTGTCGATCCTGCTGATCCTGGCCGTGGGCCTGCCCGCCGGCTTCGCCTTCGCCAAGCTGAAGTTCCGCGCCTCGGGCGTGATCTTCCTCGGCATCGTCAGCGCGATGATGGTGCCCCTGCAGGCCATCCTCATGCCGGAGTTCGTCAACATCACTCGTCTGGGCCTGACCGGTGGCTACACCGGCGCGGTGCTCGTGTACGCGGCCCTGGGCACGCCCTTCTCGGTCTTCCTGTTCGCGACCTACTTTCGCGGGGTGCCCGACGAGCTCATCGAGGCCGGCATCGTGGACGGCCTCGGCTACGTCGGCGCCCTGTGGCGCCTCATCGTGCCCATCGCGATCCCGGCGATCGCCACGGTCACGGTGCTGCAGTTCATCCAGATCTGGGATGACCTGCTGGTCGGGCTGCTCTTCATCCAGAACACGTCCGAGCGACCCATCACGGTGGGCCTGGCCGTGCTGGCCGCGGGGCGCACGACCTCGATCCCGGCGCTCATGGCGGGCTCGCTGCTCAGTGCGCTGCCGGCGATGATCGTCTACCTGGTCTTTCAGCGTTACCTGGTCAAGGGCCTGACCATGGGCATCGATCGATGAGTTGCACCCAGCGAGGGAGTTCGTAATGGCAGAGATCACCTTCGAGGGCGTCACGAAGGTCTTCGCGGGCAACGTCACGGCGGTCGATCACCTCGACCTGCACGTGGCCGACGGCGAGTTCATGGTCCTCGTCGGTCCCTCGGGCTGTGGCAAGACGACGGCCCTGCGCATGCTGGCCGGGCTCGAGGAGATCTCCTCGGGCACGCTGTCCATCGGCGGTCGGGTCGTCAACCACGTCCTGCCCAAGGACCGCGACGTCGCGATGGTCTTTCAGAACTACGCGCTGTACCCGCACATGAGCGTGGCCCAGAACATGGGCTTCGCGCTGAAGATCCGCGGCGAGTCCAAGGACGAGATCACCCGCAAGGTGGCCGAGGCCGCCTCGATCCTGCGCCTGAGCGAGTACCTGGACCGGCGCCCGAAGGCGCTCTCGGGCGGCCAGCGCCAGCGCGTGGCCATGGGCCGGGCCATCGTGCGCAGCCCCCGGGCCTTCCTCATGGACGAGCCGCTGTCCAATCTCGACGCCCAGCTGCGCGTGGAGATGCGCGTGGAGATCGCGCGCATCCAGCGCCTCCTCGGCGTGGCGACGCTCTACGTGACCCACGATCAGATCGAGGCCATGACGATGGGCGACCGGGTGGCCGTCATGCGTGGTGGCAAGCTCCAGCAGGTCGCCCCGCCCCAGGAGCTCTACGACCGGCCGGCCAACGAGTTCGTAGCCGGGTTCATGGGCTCTCCGCCCATGAACCTGCTGCGCGTGCGCACCGCGCCGGCCGAGGGCCGTCTGGCACTGGCGGTCGGCGCCCAGCGCCTGGAGCTGCCCCGCGCCTACGAGGCGAGCCACGAGCTGCCCACCGACGCCGACTGCGAGCTCGTGCTCGGCGTGCGGCCCGAGGACATCGAGGTGGTGGACGAAGCGGGCAGCGGGCCCACGCTTCGCACCCGCGTCGAGCGGCGCGAGGCGCTGGGCGCTGAGATCCTGGTGCACCTCGCGCTCGTCGAGGCGGGTGCTCCGAGCAGCGTCGCCTACGACGAGGACGTCGCGATCACGCGCCCGAGCGTGCTCGTGGCGCGCATGGCGCCCCAGGCTCGGGTCGGGGTGGGCGACGTGCTGAACGTGCGCCTGAACGAGGAGCGCCTGCACTTCTTTGACGCCCTCAGCGGGGTGTCCCTGGCCCGGGGGACCGCGTGAACGCCACACTGGGCCCCGAGCTGGACTTTCGGGTCCTGGCGAGCGGACTCGATCACGTCGAGGGGGTCTGCTGGGACCCGGTGCGAGAGTGCGTCTGGGCCGGCGGTGAGGCCGGCCAGATCTACCGCATCGGCCTGGACGGCACCGTGAGCGTGGAGACGACCATCGAGGGCGGCGCGCTCAACGGCCTGGCCCTGAGCCGGGACGGTGAGCTCTTCGTGTGCGACACGGCCAATCACCAGGTGTGGCGCCTGGACGCCGCGATGCGCGCACACGCCTTCGGCGAGCCGATGGGCTTTCCCAACTACCCGGCCTTCGGGCCCGACGGTCGGCTCTACGTCTCGGACTCGGGCTCCTTCTTCGAGCCCACCGGGCGCATCCTGGCCATCGAGAGCGACGGCACGACCCACGACGTCTCCCCGCGCCCGGTGGGCTTCGCCAACGGACTGGCCTTCACGGGCTCGACGCTCTGGGTCGTGGAGTCCTCGACGCCCGGCGTGAGCGCGATGGACATCAACGGCGGGCCCCTCGAGCTGCTGATCCCGATGAGCCGCTGCGTGCCCGACGGCCTGGCGCTTGACGCTGAGGGCGGGCTGCTCATCTCGTGCTATCAGCCCAACCAGCTCTGGCGCTGGAGCGAGGACTCCGGCCTCGAGCTGCTGATCGACGAGTGGAGCGGCGAGCAGATCCTCTCGCCGACCAACGTCGCCTTCTACGGTGAGCACCTGGACCGGCTCGTGCTGGCCTCGCTGTGCGGCCACGATGTCACCACCGTGCGCCTCGGGCGAGCCGGTGCGCCCGTGCAGCACCTGGTCGAGGGGGCCTGATGAACGTCACGAGCACGAACCCGCGCAGCGGTGAGACGCGCTCGCTGGGCATCACCGAGCACACCGTGGCCGAGGTGGCGGATCTGGCCGTGCGCGCCGCGGGCGCGAGCGCCCCGTACGCCGCACGGCCCTTGACGTGGCGCGCGAGCCTGCTGGGCGCCATGGCCGACGCGCTCGAGGAGGACGCGCAGGGCCTGGTGGGTCTGGCCCAGGAGGAGACGGCGCTGTCCGAGGCGCGCCTGCGCGCCGAGCTGGCGCGCACGGCCTTCCAGCTGCGCTTCTTCGCCGGCGTCGTGCGGGACGGCATGTTCCTCGCGGCCTCGATCGACGAGGCGACCGACTCGCCGATGGGCCCGCTGCCGGACCTGCGACGCGTGCGCGTGCCGATCGGCCCGGTCGCGGTCTTTGGCAGCTCCAACTTCCCCTTCGCCTTCTCCGTGCCGGGCGGGGACACCGCGTCGGCCCTCGCGGCCGGCTGCGCGGTCCTCATCAAGGCCCATCCGGCCCATCCGGCCACGAGCGCGGCGGCCTTCAGCGCTCTGGAGCGCGCCGCGCGCGCGGCGCACGCGCCCGAGGGCCTGCTGGGGCTGGTCTTCGGCCTTCAGGCCGGGACGGCTCTCGTCGAGGCCGCCGACGTCGCCGGTGTCGGATTCACCGGCTCGCTCAGCGCGGGTCGCGCCCTGTGGGCGAGGGCCAACGCGCGCGCCGTGCCGATTCCGTTCTTCGGCGAGCTCGGCTCGGCCAACCCGTTGGTCGTGACGCGCGCGGCGGCCGCCGCGCGCGCCGAGCAGATCGCGGTCGGAGCGGCCGGGTCCGTGACGTTGGGCGTCGGGCAGTTCTGCACGAAGCCGGGCCTGCTCTTCGTGCCGAGTGGTGCCTCGGGCGACGCGCTCGTCGCGGCCCTGGTGTCCGAGCTGCAGAGCATGAGTGGCTTCACGATGCTGAGCACGAGCATCGCCGAGAACTTTCGGCGGGGTGCGCGTCGTCTGCAGGACGAGGGCGGCGCGACGGTGCTGGTGGATGGGGAGTGGGGCGAGGCCGCTCACATCTCGGCGCGTCTGCTGCAGGTCGACGCCGAGCGCTTTCGCGTCGGGGCGTCCCTGCACGAGGAGTGCTTCGGCCCGCTGGCCCTGGTGGTGCGCTACGAGAGCGCGGCCGAGTTGGAGCGCGCCGTGCGCGCCGCCGAGCCGTCTCTGACCTTCACGCTGCACCTGGGCCCGGACGATCCGGACGCACGCTGGCTCATCGAGCTGGGCGCGGCGCGCGCGGGTCGCGTGCTGGTCGACGCTTTCCCCACGGGGGTGGGCGTGAGCTGGTCGATGCAACACGGTGGACCCTGGCCGGCCACGACGGCGCCGTCGGCCACCTCGGTGGGCGCGGCCTCCATCGAGCGCTGGCTGCGCCCGGTGACCTATCAGTCCGTGCCGGCCCACCTGCTGCCGGCGGCCCTACGCGACGAGAATCCCCTCGGGATTCCCCGACGGCTCAACGGGCGACTCGAGCTGACGTCCTAGGGCCCGACGGTGCCTCGGAGGCTCAGTGGCGGCGGAACCAGGACCGGCGCGTCTCGCTCGTCGCGACGTACTTGCTCGGTTCGCGGTCGAAGGTCTCCGCGCAGCCCACGGCACAGAAGAAGATCGTCTGTCCCTGGTAGTCACGCCGCGCGGCGGCCTCGGCCTCCTCGACGTTCATTCCGCATACGGGATCCACGTGGGTGGGCATGGTTGCTCCTTGGTCTGGGTGACATGCGACGTCCTAGTTCTTCGTGACCTCGAAGCCGGTCTCCATGCCGGCCACGTAGTGCCAGGGCTCGTTGCACAGGATCTCATAGCTGCCCGCGGCGAGGTTCAGCGTCACCCATCCCGTCTGGCCCGGCGCCAGTCCGTCACCGACGCCGGGCGCGCAGCTGGCCGAGGCCTCCCCGAGGCGCCCAGACTCGTCGACCGTGCCGTCGGCCCGGCTCGGGCGTGAGCCGACGCCGCGCGCGGGGGCCGGCATGATGAGCATCTCGTGGACGATGGAGCCCGCGTTGGTGGCAACGAACGTGACAGGCCCGGCGTGCACCCGCTGGGGCACCGCGCGCACGAACATCATCATGCCCCGCGCCGAGCCCATCATGGTGCCGGCGTCGTAGAGCTCCACGTGCACGAGCTGTCGAGCCGGACCGGTCGGCGAGCACAGGGGCTGGGCGGCCAGACGCGCGGGAGCGAGGGGGCCCCTGAGCGTGGCGTGGCGAGCCGCGCCGAGGCCGAGGAGGCCGAGCACGGCGAGCGCGGAGATCAAGAGGGGAGCGACGGGTCGTCGTGCAGGGCCGCTCCCGGTGGATGTCACAGCGTCCTTCCCGTGCCTCAACCCCCACTGGACAGTGTGCGGGTCCTTGGTCCCCACGGGTGCGCGAACACTAGGGCCGATAGTCAGGAGCGCGGGTGGCGGGCTCAATGTGGAGTCACCCGCAACGGGGCAAGCCTCAAACAGCCGGCCCCGCGCGGGGCGGGGCCGGCTGTCTGACTGTCAGTTCGCCGTGCTAGTGCTGGGCGCTCTTGCCGCCCTTGCCGCCCGAGGCGGCGACCGTGAAGGTGATCGAGACCGTGTGATCATTCACGACTTTGGTCGGCGCCGTCGCGGTGCCGGCCGAGACCGCGCTCAGCGTGACGGTCGGCGCGTTGAAGGTCAGGGTGTAGATACCGGCCGTCGGCAGAGTCTTCACTCCCTTGCCACTGACGCCCCAGTTGTAGCCGTACACGACGGCGCCGGTCGCGTTGATCTCAGCGGACATCGGTGTGTTGTCAGCCACGACGTAGGTGTCGGTGGTGTCATTGAACAGGCTGAAGGTCGCCCCCTTGTCAAAGACGCGCATCGGCGAGGTGCCGACCGGGTTGGTGTCGGTGAAGACGGTCGGGTCTGCGCTGTAGCCGCCCACGATCTGCATGGCCAACACCCCGTAGGCCGAGAGGTTGTCAGCCAGGCTGGGGTCGAGCTTGGTGACCGTGTAGCCCTCGAGCGAGCCAATCGAGTTCGAGGTGTCCAGCAGGCCCACCTCCACGCGGATCGGTGTGCCGGCCTTGAGCGCGTCACTGGTCAGGTTGGATCCGAAGGAGGCCATCGCGCTCACGCCGCTCGCGGCGCTCAGGCACTGGGCCTGCCAGGTGTTGATCCCTTGGACGTAGTAGTAGCCCGATGCCTCGTAGCCGCTCTGCGGCAGCCCGGTCGGGGCGCCCAGCGGGCTCGGGGTGCCGGAGCCGCACGAGACCGCGAACGTGCCGCTGTCGGGCACGAACACGGTTGGTACAGACAGGTTGTTGGTCAACTCCATCACGGGGGGCCCCTGCTTGGCGAATGCCGTGCCCGGGCCCGTGAGCAGGGCGGCGAGCAGCGTGGCGCCCGCCGCGACCGAAGTCCAGTGCCGTTGCTTCATGGTGCTCCTCCTGAGTTGATGTCATGCGGGCCTCGGGCCGGGTGATTCCGGGCTCGCTGGCGAGCTCGGCGTCTGGTACTGGTGTCGCACTGGTGACGATAGGAACGCTGCGCGCGCGCGCCCAGAGTCCAAGGGCGCTCTGCGAGGCCCGGGCCGATTTCAGACGCGGGCGCTCGAGGTGCGAACTCGCGCGGCGACGGCGCCACGTCGTGGCAGATCAGAGGGCCCGACACGCACCGGGGGGCCGGAGGTAGGTCACGGTGTTCACTATAATTACACTAGTAAATATCAAGAATAGTTGCCGTGGGCAACCTTTTGGCCGTCAGGGGCGCGCTCGGGGTGCGGGGCTCGAGCGCGGGACTACTCGTCGTAGCCGGCGGGGCTGTCTTCAGAGTGGAGATGCTCCTCGATGCCCCCGATCGTGTCGAGGCGGAAGATGCGGTTGAACAGCAGGATCTTGAGGACCCAGAACACGGCGAAGCTGACGAAGTTGGCGCCCGTGACCAGCACCGTGGCCAGCGCGTGGTGCCAGTGGTGCTGGTCGATGAGGGCCTTGACCCCTAGGGCGCCGACGGTGGAGACGATGATGCCCAGCACCACCATGGCCCAGAAGGGCAGCACCTCCTTGAGCAGGTGACTGCGACCACGCTTGCCCCAGACCCAGGAGCGGTGCAGGAAGTACGCCGGCACGGCGGCGGCCAGGTTGCCGAAGGCGGTGGCCAGGACCTCGCTGGAAATCCAGCGCGCCCCGAAGACGAGGGCGATCGTTGAGAGCGAGACCAGAGTCGAGACGACCGAGACGCCGGTGTAGCGCAGCAGGCCTCGCCCCTCGCGCGAGCGCGCCCAACTCAGGACGTCGCCCGGCGTGCGGGGCAGGCTGAATCGGAGTCGGTTGTCGCGCGGGTCCGACGCGCCAGCGGCGCCTATGGCTGCACGCTCCCGCAGTGCAGGCACTTGGTCGCCGCGGCGGGCAGGTCGCCCGAGAGGCACTCCGGGCAGGTCTTGACCGGCGCGGGTGCCTTGGGCGCCCCGAAGACCTCCTTGCCGAGGCGGGCCATGTACGCGCGGAAGGGCACGACGAGCAGGAAGTAGATCACCGCCATGAAGATGACGAAGTAGATGATGGCCGAGATGAACGCGCCGACGTTGACGAACTGGCCGTTGATGGTCCAGCCGAGCCCGGGTGTGCCACCGCCCTCCATGGCGCTCACCAGCGGCGTGATGATCGAGTCGGTGAACGCCTTGACGAGCGTCGAGAAGGCCAGGGCGACGACCAGGCCGACGGCCACGACGATCACCTCGCCCTGCATCAGGAAGTTCTTGAATCCCTTGAGCATCACTACCTCCTCGTAAGGCGCGAGTGCCGCGACGTGCGGGTCGCCACGGGCCGAGTCTAGGAGTCCGCCCTGGCCAGGCGCCTGGTGAGCTCGTCGCGCGCGTGCTGGGCGGTGTTGATCGCGTTGACGAGCTCGTCCAGGTGCACGCCGATCGAGGCGGGAGCGTCCACCTTAATCAAGTGGGAGAGCGCCGCGCGATACAGGGTGCGAAGGTCCGCGGGAGCCACCTGGGCAGCGAGCAGGTCCCCGAGGTGGCTCAAGGACTGTGCGATGGCGTCCTGGAGCGCGACGAGCTCGGGCGCTTCGGACACCGTCGCGCCGCGCTCGGCCTCCACGCGCAGGGCGTGCAGCGCGCGCAGGATCCGCGTCGAGGCCGCCAGCATGGCCTGGCCGTGCTCGGGGTCCACGCGGCTGGTGCGCGGCTCGACCAGCGAGCGGCCCACCGCCGCCTCGGCGCGACCCCAGGCCAGGCGCGCGGCCCGCGAGGCCTCGCCGGTGGGCCCGGGTGTGCGCGGCCCACCACTGACGAGCGGCGCGACGAGGGCCCAGTAGTCGCCAAGGCGTGCGAAGAGCTGGCCCTCGGCGGCCACGACCCCCGCGCGTGGTGGTGTGGGCCAGGCGAGGTAGGCCAGCGTCGCGATCAGCCCGCCCAGGCCGATCTCGAGGAGTCGATCGAGTGCCGTGGTTATCGGCTCATGCAGCGAGGTGCTGAGCAGGATCAGGATCAGCGCGGTGACGAAGCCGATGGAGATCGAGAAGCTCGCCGACCACGAGGAGTAGGCGACCCACGCGCACAGGCCCACCAGCACCGCCGTGCCCAGGGCGTTCGGGTGAAGGGTGCTCACCAGCAGTGCGGCGATGACCGCGCCGAGCAGGGTGCCCACGAGGCGACCCACGCCGAGGCGCAGCAGCGTCGAGTAGTCGGGCTTGAGGATGACCGTGACCGAGAAGGCCAGCCAGTAGCCCCGCGGCAGGTGCCACCAGTTCGCGAGCAGCACCGCCGTGGGCACGGCCAGGCTCAGGCGGATCGCGTGGCGCAGCGCCGGGCTCATCGACGTCACGCTGGCGCGCAGCACGTCACGCCCGCCGGCCCACGGGCTCTCCGGCGCGACTGAGTCACTCGCGTCCCAGGCCCGGCGTGCCGCGCCAATCTCGGCGCCGCGCGAGAGCCCGTCGGCCGCGCGCACCTGTCCGGCGAGAGCGCGCAGGTGCTTGGCGCACTCGCTCAGCACGACCGCTTCGCCATCTTCGATCTCCTCGAGGCGGTCCGCCAGGGTCTCGAGACTCGCTCTCGGCGAGCTGGGTGCCGGGACCGCCCGGCGGCGCAGGCGCCCGGCCACGCCCGTCAGAGCGTCGGCCGCGACGTCGCCGGCGAGAGCGAGCAGCGCCTCAGCCTCCGGGTGCGTCACGCGTTGGCGGAGTCCCGCCAGGGTGGTCAGCTCCAGGCGGGCGCGACGCAGCTGGTTGAGGATCGACTGCAGGCTGAGAGCGTCCGCGCGCGCGAAGAGCGCCGGGCGCTCCAGATCGAGCACGACCTGGTCGAGTACGGCGAGCGTGGCGATGGCCGGCGTCTGCGGGGCCGAGCGCGCGAGCAGAGCGACGGCGTCGCAGGCCCGCGCGAGCTGGAGACGTTGGTGGCGCAGACTCGGCGGCAGCCGGAGCAGGACGAGGGCGAGCACCTCGCCGAGCGCGCCGAGCGTGACCAGTCCCGCCGAGTGCGCGGCGGCTGACCACGAGCCGGCGAAGCGCCCGAGCACCGTGAAGGCGATGATCGCCTGTGAGCCGATGGCGGCCTGGGTCTGGCCGAGGGCGACGAGCAGGCCGGCGCCGAAGCACCAGGGAATGAGCAGCAGCAGGTGCCAGGTAGGGCTCGAGGCGCTGGCCACGCCGACGAGCGTTGAGAGTCCCATGCCCAGCGCATCCAAGATCGCCAGGCGCAGACTGATGCGTGGGGCCCCGATCAGGGAGACCACCGCGACGAGGTTCGCTCCGACCGCCATGGCGATCGCCGATGTCGTGCTGGAGAGGGCCTCGCCGAGGATGAAGAGGACCACGACGGGCGCGGCCGTTACCAGGCCCACGACGGGAGAGAACAGTGCGACGTCCACGCGCAGGCTCTGGCGCACCGCGCTGATCAGGCGACTCACGGGCCAACCTTAGTGACGCTCAGCGAAGGCGCCCCGCCAAGTGGAGTAGTACTGAGAGCGAAAGGTGGGGACATGATGAGTGCATCCGAGACGTTCCGCGCGGCCCGCGACTTCCTGGTGGCGACGCGCACCGACTACGAGAGCGCGTACGCGCGCTTCGTCTGGCCGCGGCCGGACGAGTTCAACTTCGCCCTGGACTGGTTTGACGCGGTGCTGGCGGCCGAGACGCCGGACGTTGCGGCGCTGCGCATCATTGAGGCCGACGGCACCGACCGCGCGTACAGCTTCGCCACCATGTCGTCTCGCTCGAACCAGGTGGCCAACTGGCTGGGCGAGCTCGGGGTGCGACGCGGCACGAGAGTGCTCGTGGTGCTGGGCAATCAGGTCGAACTCTGGGAAGTCACCCTCGCGGTCATGAAGCTCGGCGCCGTGCTCATCCCGGCGACGACGCTGCTGACTGAGGCGGACTTCGCCGATCGGCTCACGCGCGCGCACGCCGGCGCGGTCATCGCGCGCGCCGACGTCGCTCCACGAGTGGACGCGGTGCCCGGTGACTTCGTGCGAGTGATCGTCGGGGGCTCCCGGGAGGGATGGCACGAGTACGCCCAGAGCGCTGAGGCGCGCGCGGACTTCGCGCCGGACGGACCCACCAAGTCGAGCGATCCGCTGCTCGTCTACTTCACCTCGGGCACGACAGCCCTGCCCAAGATGGTCGAGCACACCCACGCGAGCTACCCGATCGGTCATCTCTCGACGATGTACTGGATCGGCCTCACGCCGGGAGACGTCCACCTGAACGTGTCGAGCCCGGGCTGGGCCAAGCACGCCTGGAGCTGCGTCTTCGCGCCGTGGATCGCCGGGGCGACCACGTGCGTCTACAACTATGAGCGCTTCGACGCGCCCAGCATGCTGAATGTTCTGCGCGACGTCGGCGTGACGACCTTCTGCGCGCCGCCGACCGTGTGGCGGATGCTGATCCAGCAGCCGCTGGGTGACTGGCGACTCTCCCTGCGCGAGGTGGTGGGCGCGGGCGAGCCGCTGAACCCCGAGGTCATCGATCAGGTCCAGCGCGCCTGGGGCCTGACGATCCGCGACGGCTTCGGCCAGACCGAGACGACGGTGCAGGTCGGCAACACGCCGAACCAGGCGGTGAAGCCGGGCTCCATGGGTCGACCCATACCGGGCTACGTCATCGAGATCGTCGACCCGACCACCGACCAGGTGGCCGACGAGGGTGAGATCTGCGTCTCGCTGGCCGGCCAGCGCCCGATCGGGGTCATGGCTGGATACCGCAATGCCGCGGGCGACGACGCCGAGCGCAACGCGACGGCCTTCGCCGGGGGTCGCTATCACACCGGTGACGTCGCGCGACGAGACGAGGACGGCTACATCACCTACGTCGGACGCACGGATGACGTCTTCAAGTCCAGCGACTACCGGATCAGCCCCTTCGAG
>JAJXUK010000024.1 GCA_021782915.1 Actinomycetes bacterium
CGGCCGCCTCGCGCAGCCGGCGCGTGGCCTCCTCGCGGCGCACGCGCGAGGCCGCCCCGGCCGCCCGCGAGGTCGTCGCCGCGCCGATCGAGGCGCCCGAGATCGAGCCCGACGAGAGCGTCGAGGACGCCGCGAGCAGTCAGATCGAGGCGGTCGAGGCCGTCGAGGAGACGGCCCCGTCGGGCGCCGACGAGGAGACGGAGAACTAATGGGCCAGAAGGTCAACCCCTACGGCTTCCGCCTCGGCATCACGACCGACTGGAAGTCGCGCTGGTTCAAGGAGCGCGGCTACAAGGACCTCGTGATCGAGGACTGGAAGATCCGTGACTACCTGACCCGCCAGCTCGAGAGCGCCGCGGTCAGCCGCATCGAGATCGAGCGCAACTCGGACCGCATCCGCGTGGACATCCACACGGCGCGCCCGGGCATCGTGATCGGCCGACGCGGTGGTGAGGCCGAGCGCCTGAAGAAGGAGCTCGAGCGCATCACCGGCCAGAAGAACAAGATCTCCCTGAACATCCAGGAGATCAAGCAGCCCGAGCTCGACGCGGCCCTCATCGCCCAGGGCATCTGCGACCAGCTGCTGCGTCGCGTGGCCTTCCGCCGCGCGATGAAGCGCGGCATCCAGACGGTGCAGAAGGCTGGGGCGCTGGGCGTGCGCATTCAGGCCTCGGGCCGACTCGGGGGCGCGGAGATGTCCCGGCGCGAGTCCTACCACGAGGGTCGCGTGCCGCTGCACACGCTGCGCGCGGACATCGACTACGGCTTCCGCGAGGCGCGCACCAACACCGGGCGCATCGGCGTCAAGGTGTGGATCTACAAGGGCGACATCCTGCCCTACCAGCTCAACAACGAGGAGAAGATCGTGCGCGAGGCCGCCATGGCGGCCGGCGACGCGGTCCCGACCGGCTCGGCCGCCTCGCCCAAGGGCGTCGTGCGCGCCGGTGGCGGGCGCCGCCGCGTGGCCGCAGCCGCGAGTGAGGAGACCGAGGAGGTGCCCGGCGTGGCCCCGGCCGACCTGCTGGCCGCGACCGAGGACGTCGAGCAGCGCCTCAGCGTGGAAGAGGAGATCGAGCGTCGCACGACGCCAGATCACACCGACACGCCGCACTTCCGAAAGGACGCTGAGTAGCCATGTTGATGCCCCGCAAGACAAAGCACCGCAAGCAGCAGCGCGGCCGGATGGCCGGCATGGCCAAGGGCGGCACCGAGCTGGCCTTCGGCGACTTCGGCATCCAGTCCCTGGAGGCCGGCTGGCTGACGGCTCGTCAGATCGAGGCGGCCCGTATCGCCATGACCCGTCACGTCAAGCGTGGCGGCAAGGTGTGGATCCGTGTCTTCCCGGACAAGCCCGTGACCCAGAAGCCCGCCGAGACCCGCATGGGCTCGGGCAAGGGCAACCCCGAGTTCTGGGTCGCCGTGGTCAAGCCGGGCAAGGTCCTCTTCGAGCTCGGTGGCGTGGACGCCGAGCTGGCGCGCGCCGCCATGGAGCGCGCCATCCAGAAGCTGCCCATGAAGGCGAAGTTCATCGTGCGTCCCGGGACCCACGGCGCACCGGAGGTGACGATCTGATGGCCAAGACGAGAGAGCGTGTGGCGGAGATGCGTCTGCTGGGTGACCAGGAGCTGCTCGAGCGCCTGAGCGAGTCGCGCCGCGAGCTGTTCAACCTGCGCTTCCAGCTGGCGACCGGCCAGCTGGACAACTCCGCACGCCTGTCGGCGGCGCGCCGCGACATCGCGCGCCTGCTGACCTTCGTGCGCGAGCGCGAGATCGCGGCCGCGGAGGCCCTGGAAGGTGGTGAGGCATGAGCGACGAGACGAGCCAGCCGCGCGAGAACCCGCGCAAGGTCCGTGAGGGCATCGTGGTGTCCAACAAGATGAACGCGACCCTGGTGGTGGCGGTCAACGAGCGGGTGAGCCACCCGCGCTACGGCAAGACCGTGCAGCGCACCAAGAAGCTCTACGTGCACGACGAGAAGAACGAGGCGCGCATCGGCGACCGCGTGCGCGTCGTGGAGACCCGTCCGCTGTCCAAGCTCAAGCGCTGGCGCCTGAGCGACATCCTGGAGCGTGCCCGATGATCCAGCAGGAATCACGACTGAAGGTGGCCGACAACAGTGGAGCCAAGGAGGTGCTGTGCATTCGCGTGCTCGGCGGCTCGCGGCGACGCTACGCCTCGATCGGGGACATCTTCATCGCCACGGTCAAGGACGCGATCCCGGGCGCGGCGGTCAAGAAGGGCGACGTGGTGCGCTGCGTCGTCGTGCGCACCGCCAAGGAGAAGCGCCGCCCGGACGGCTCCTACATCAAGTTCGACGAGAACGCCGCCGTGCTGATCAACGACCAGCTCCAGCCGCGCGGCACGCGCATCTTCGGCCCCGTGGGCCGCGAGCTGCGCGACAAGAAGTTCATGCGCATTATCTCGCTGGCACCGGAGGTGTTGTGATGAAGATCCGCAAGGGTGACGAGGTGCTGGTGATCGCCGGCAAGTACCGCGGCGAGCGCGCGCGCGTCGACCGGGCGATCCCGAGCCGGAACCGGGTGGTGCTGGACGGGCTGAACATCGCCAAGCGCCACACCAAGCAGACGGGCGCGACCATGCAGGCCGGCATCATCGACAAGGTCATGCCGATGGACGCCTCGAACGTGGCGCTGTGGTGCGGTGCGCACAAGGGTCCGGCCAAGGCCGGCTGGCGCGCGAGCGACGGGGTCAAGGCACGCGTGTGCCGCAAGTGTGGGGAGGTGCTGTGACACCGCGTCTGAAGGCTCGCTACAACGAGTCCATCCGCCCGGCCCTCAAGGACGAGCTCGGCCTGGTGAACATCATGCAGGTGCCGCGCCTGTCCAAGATCGTGCTGAACTCCGGCGTCGGGCGCGCCACCCAGCAGGCCAACCTGATCGAGGGCGCCCAGCGCGACCTCGAGGTCATCACCGGTCAGAAGCCGGTGGTCACGCGGGCCAAGAAGTCGGTGGCCAGCTTCAAGGTGCGCGAGGGCCAGCCCATCGGCGTCAAGGTCACCCTGCGCGGGGACCGCGCCTGGGAGTTCTTCGACCGCCTGCTGAGCCTGGCGATCCCGCGCATCCGCGACTTCCGCGGCCTGTCGGCCAAGTCCTTCGACGGTCACGGCAACTACACCTTCGGGATCAACGACCAGCTGATCTTCCCGGAGGTCAACTACGACAAGATCGACTCTGCGCGCGGTTTCGACATCACGATCGTGACCACGGCGCAGTCCGACGAGCAGGGCCGCGCGTTCTTGCGCGCCTTCGGCTTCCCCTTCAAGCAGGAGAATCGATAGAGATGGCGAAGAAGGCTCTTCGAATCAAGCAGCAGAAGACCCCGAAGTTCTCCACGCGCGCCTACACGCGCTGCGAGCGCTGCGGACGTCCGCGCTCCGTGTACCGCAAGTTCGGCCTGTGCCGCATCTGCCTGCGCACCATGGTGCACAACGGCGAGGTGCCGGGCGTGACCAAGGCGAGCTGGTAGGAGGATCGCGATGACGATGACCGACCCGATCGCCGACATGCTCACGCGCATTCGCAACGCGAACGCCGCCATGTTCGACAACGTCTCGATGCCCAGCTCCAAGCTCAAGGAGAACCTGGCCAAGGTCCTGGAGAAGGAGGGCTTCATCGCGGGATTCCGCGTGGCGCCCAACGAGGGCCGTCCGGGCTCGACCCTGGAGATCCGCCTGAAGTACTCGGCCGACCGCAAGAAGTCGATCGTGGGCATCAAGCGCGTCTCGACGCCGGGCCTGCGCATCTACAAGAAGTCCGAGCAGATGCCCAAGGTGCTGGGCGGCGTCGGCGTGGCGGTCGTCTCGACCAGCCGCGGCCTGATGACCGACCGTGAGGCGCGCCGGGCCAAGCTCGGCGGAGAGGTGCTCTGTTATGTCTGGTAAGCCCGTCGCCCACGAGGAGGTTCGCTGATGTCGCGCATCGGACGCAGCCCTATCGCCGTGCCCGCCGGGGTGAGCGTGAGCATCGCCGAGGGCACCGTGACCGTCAGCGGGCCCAACGGCACCATGACGCGCACGCTGCCCGCGGGCATCACCGTCGCCCAGGAGGGCGACGTGCTGAGCGTGCAGCGCGCCAGCGAGGAGACCAGCCAGAAGGCCCTGCACGGCCTGACGCGCACCCTGGTGTCCAACATGGTCACCGGCGTGACCAGCGGCTGGACCAAGGAGCTCGAGATCATCGGCGTGGGATACCGCGCCGCGGCCGCCAGCGCGGACGCGCTGGACCTGTCCCTCGGCTTCTCGCACCCCGTCAAGTTCACCGCCCCGGCCGGGATCACCTTCGAGGTGCCCAGCCCGACGCGCGTGATCGTCAAGGGGGCCGACAAGGAGGTCGTCGGCCAGGTCGCGGCCTCCATCCGCAAGATCCGCAAGCCCGAGCCCTACAAGGGCAAGGGCGTGCGCTACCTCGGCGAGCGCGTCCTGCGCAAGGCCGGAAAGGCAGCGAAGTAATGGCTCGCACCACACTCGAGCTGCGTGAGCGGCGCCACGCGCGCGTGCGCAAGCAGGTCTCGGGCACGCCCGAGCGACCGCGCGTGGCGGTGTTCCGCTCGCGCAAGCACATCTCGGCCCAGATCATCGACGACGTGGCCGGGCGCACCCTGGCGGCGGCCTCCTCGGTCGAGGCCGAGCTGCGCGGGGTCGGTGGCAACATCGAGGGCGCCACGAAGGTCGCCCAGGTCCTGGCCGAGCGCGCCCGCGCGGCCGGGGTGACGTCCGTGGTCTTTGACCGTGGCGGATTCGACTACCACGGCCGCGTGGCCGCATTCGCGGACGCCCTGCGCGCCGGTGGACTGGAGTTCTGATGGCTGAAGAGCAGTTCGAAGAGCGCACCATCAAGGTGAATCGCGTCTCCAAGGTCGTCAAGGGCGGCCGGCGCTTCTCCTTCACCGCCCTGATGGTCATCGGCGACGGCAAGGGCCGCGTGGGCCTGGGCTACGGCAAGGCCAAGGAGGCCGGCCTGGCGGTCCAGAAGGGCATCGAGGAGGCGCGCAAGAACCTCTTCGAGATCCCCCTGGCGGGCTCGACCATCGTCTACCCGGTCCTGGGCGCCTCGGGCGCCGGGCGGGTGCTGATGAAGCCGGCCGCGCCCGGCACCGGCGTCATCGCCGGTGGTGCGGCCCGCGCGATCCTGGAGATGGCCGGCGTCAAGGACATCATCGCCAAGTCCCTGGGCTCCTCGAACGGCATCAACGTGGCCCACGCCACGATCGAGGGCCTCAAGCAGCTGCGCCGGCCCGAGGAGATCGCCGCCCAGCGCGACCACGCCCTGGACGAGGTCATCCCCTCGGGGACCCTGCGCGCCTACCGCGAGCGCCAGCGCGCGGGCGACCTGTTCAAGACGGAGGAGTAGCCGTGGCTCAGCTCAAGGTCACCCAGATTCGCTCGTCGATCGCCACCAAGCCCAAGCATCGCGGTACGCTGCGCGCACTGGGTCTTCGCGGGATCGGCCAGTCCAACGTGCTGCCCGACCGGCCCGAGATCCAGGGCATGATCGCCCGGGTGCCGCACCTAGTGAAGGTTGAAGAGGTCGCAGAATGAAGCTCCACGAACTCCACGCACCCGAGGGCGCCACGCACCGCAAGAAGGTCGTCGGTCGCGGCATCGGTGGCAAGGGCGGCAAGACGGCCGGTCGCGGCACCAAGGGCCAGAAGGCCCGCCGCCAGATCCCCGCGCAGTTCGAGGGCGGCCAGCTGCCCCTGATCCAGCGCATCCCCAAGCTCAAGGGCTTCACGAACCCCTTCCGCGTCGAGTACACGGCCGTGAACCTGGACGTGCTCAGCCGCCTGGACACCAGCGAGCTCACGCGCGAGGCGATCGTCGCGGCGGGCCTGGCCGGCAAGTCCGAGCTGATCAAGGTCCTGGGCCGCGGCAGCGTCGACCGTGCGCTGCACGTGTCGGCCCACGCCGTGTCGGCCTCGGCGAGGGCCGCCATCGAGGCGGCCGGGGGAAGCGTGAGCATCCTGGCCAAGCCCTTCGCGGTGCGCCCGCCGGCCGCGGGCAACCAGCACCAGAACCGCTAGGTCCACCGTGCTGACGCGCCTGGCCAACATCTTCCGCGTCCCGGACCTGCGCAACAAGGTCCTGTTCACGGTCGCCATCATCGGGCTGTACCAGCTCGGGGCCAACCTGCCCATCCCGGGCGTGAGCTGGTCCCAGGTCCAACTCCTGCAGGCCAAGGCCGGCGCCAGCGGCGTGCTGGGCTTCCTCAACCTGTTCTCCGGCGGGGCCCTGACGCGCCTGGCCGTCTTCGGCCTGGGCGTGATGCCCTACATCACCAGCTCGATCGTGATCCAGCTGCTGACCACGGTGATCCCCAAGCTCGAGCAGTGGCGCGACCAGGGCGCGGTGGGCCAGAAGCACATCACCCAGACCACGCGCTACCTGACGATCGGCCTGGCGCTGCTGCAGTCCACCGGGCTGGTCTACGCCTTCCACGGCCACGACCAGGCGCTGCTGGGCTTCAACATCGACCTGATCCCCAAGTTCAACATCTGGCTGGGCCTGTTCATGGTGGCGATCCTGACCGCCGGCACGGCCTTCGTGATGTGGCTGGCCGAGCTGATCACCCAGCGCGGTGTGGGCCAGGGCATGTCGCTGCTGATCTTCGCCAACGTCGTGGCCGGGCTGCCCTCGGGCGGGCGCGCGGTCTACAGCGAGGGCGGAGCCTTCAAGTTCTTCGTCCTGCTCGTCGTGTCGATCGCGCTGCTGGTGCTGATCGTCTTCATGGACAACGGCCAGCGGCGCATCCCGGTCACCTTCGCGCGTCGCGTCGTGGGGCGCAAGGAGATGGGCGGCAACTCCACCTACATCCCGCTCAAGGTGAACCAGTCGGGCGTGATCCCGATCATCTTCGCCTCCTCGGTGCTCTACATCCCGGTGCTGCTGAGCAACGTGGTGCCCTGGAGCGGCTTTCAGAACTTCGTGAACTCCTCGCTGCACCCGACGAGCCTCTTCTACATCCTCTCGGACTTCCTGCTGATCCTGGCCTTCACGTTCTTCTACGTGTACATCGCCTTCGAGCCGCACCAGCAGTCCGAGCTGCTGCGCCAGCAGGGCGGCTTCGTGCCGGGCATCCGCCCGGGCCTGCCGACCGAGAAGTACTTCGCGAGGATGCTCAGCCGCATCACCACCGTCGGGGCCGTCTTCTTGGCCTCGGTGGCCGTGGTGCCGAGCATCCTGATGGCCCTGTGGAGCATCAACCGCTTCCCGTACTACGGCACGACGCTGCTGATCGCCGTGGGCGTGGCCCTGGAGACGATGCGCCAGATCGACAGCCAGCTGATGATGCGCAACTACGAGGGCTTCCTCAAGCGCTAGATGGCACGCCTCGTCCTCGTAATCCTGGGCAAGCAGGGGGCGGGCAAGGGAACCCAGTGCGCCCGCCTGTCGGCGCGCTACGCCATCCCGCACGTGTCCACCGGGGACATCCTGCGCGGGGCCGTCAAGGCCGGCACGGCGCTGGGCCGGGAGGTCGCCGCGGTGCTCGCCGCGGGCGAGCTGGTCAGCGACGAGCTGGTCAACCGCCTGGTCGAGGAGCGCCTGGGCCGCCCCGACGCCGCGCCCGGGGTCCTGCTGGACGGCTATCCGCGCACGACCGGCCAGGCCGCGGCCCTCGATGAGATCCTGGGCGAGGCCGGCGTGAGCCTGTGCGTGGACCTCGAGGTGCCCGTCGAGCTGGCCGTGGTGCGCCTGTCGAGCCGGCGCGTGTGCGTCGAGTGCGGCACCATCTATCGCGAGAGCGACCCCGAGGCCGTCTCGGGCACGTGCTCCAAGTGCGGCGGCGACGTGGTGCGCCGCGTGGACGACGAGCCCGAGGCCATCACCGCGCGCCTGAGCGCCTACGAGCGCGACACCGCGCCCCTGCTCGACTTCTACCGCTCGCGCGGGCTGCTGGTGGGCGTGGACGGCACGCGCGAGGCCGACGAGGTGAGCGCGGCCATCGAGCAGATCGTCGCGGCCCGGGGCCTGGCGTGAGGCGCACCCGCGAGGAGATCGCCAAGATGCGCAAGGCCGGGCGCGTCGTGGCCGAGATCCACGAGGCCACGCGCGCGGCGATCCGCCCCGGGATCACCACGGGCGAGCTCAACGAGATCGCCGCCGACGTGCTCGCCAACCGCGGGGCCCGCTCGAACTTCCTGCACTACCAGGGCTTTCCCGCGGTCATCTGCACGAGTCCGAACGACATGATCGTGCACGGCATTCCCGGGAGCTACGTGCTCAGCGAGGGTGACGTGATCTCGGTGGACTGCGGGGCGATCGTCGAGGGCTATCACGGCGACGCGGCCTACACGGTGGGCGTGGGCGAGATCAGCGACCTGGCCCGCCGGCTCATCGAGGTCACCGAGCGCGCCCTGTGGGCCGGCGTCGACCAGCTCGTCGCGGGCAACCGCCTGCACGAGGTCGGCCGGGCCGCGCAGCGCGTGGCCGAGGGGGCCGGCTTCTCGGTGGTGCGCGAGTACGTGGGCCACGCCATCGGCACCGCCATGCACGAGAGCCCCCAGGTGCCCAACTACTGGCCGGGCACGCCGGGGCCGATGCTCAAGACCGGCATGGTCTTTGCCATCGAGCCGATGGTGAACGCGGGCAGCTTTGACACCTACGTGCTCGAGGACGGCTGGAGCGTCATGACCGCCGACGGGCAGCTCTCGGCGCACTTCGAGCACACGGTGGCCGTCACCGAGGACGGCCCCGAGGTCCTGACGGTCCTCTAGACGTCGTAGCCGCGGTGCAGGGACTGCTGGCGCTGGGCGAAGAGGGCGGCCTCGGTGCGCCGCTGGAAGCCGAGCTTGGCCAACAGGTTGGAGACGTAGTTCTTCACGGTCTTTTCGGCCAGGAACATGACCGCGGCGATCTCGCGATTGGACAGGCCCTCACTGAGCAGCTCGAGGATGCGCCGCTCCTGGTTCGAGAGGCTCTCCAGGCGCACGTCCTCGCTGATCTGGCGGCGCAGGCGCTCGCGGGCCCGCTCGATCTGGTTGCTCGACAGCAGCATCTCGCCGTCGGCCACGCGCCGGATGGCCGAGGCCAGCTCCTCGCCGCGCACGTTCTTGAGCACGTAGCCCTGCGCGCCGGCCAGGACCGAGGCGTTCAGGGCCTCGTTGTCGGCAAAGGAGGTCAGCATCAGGCAGGCCAGACCGGAGTGCTTGGCGCGCAGCGTCCGGCACAGGTCCACGCCGCTGCCGTCGGGCAGGCGCACGTCGAGCACGGCCACGTCGATGCCCTTCAGGTCCAGGGCCTCGGCCTCGGCCAGGGTGCCGGCCTGGGCGCGCACCTCGAAGTCCCCGTGGGCCTCCAGGACCTCGCGCAGGCCCCGGCGCACGATCTCGTGGTCGTCCACGAGCAGCAGGCCGATCATCTCAGTCCACCCGGTGCGCGCTCCATCGCACCAGTGTGCCACGCCCGACCTCGGACTCCACGGAGAACTCCCCGCCCAGCTCGCGCGCGCGCGAGGCCAGGTTGCGCAGACCCCGCCCCGGGCCCACCGGGGCGCCGAAGCCCACGCCGTCGTCGCTCACGGTGATCAGCACGTGCTCGGCCTCCACGCCCACGCTCACGCGCGCGTGGCTGGCCTGGGAGTGGCGCGCGACGTTCGAGAGCATCTCGCGCAGCGCCTGGACCGCGTGGTGCCCGGCGTGTCGACCCACGAGGTGGTTGATCGTCGGCGCGACGTCGAGCTCGACCTCGATGCCCAGGCGCGTGCCCATCTCCGAGGCCAGCGTGGACATGCGCTCCTCCAGGCTGCCCGCGTCGAAGTCGTCCTGGTCGATCTCGAAGATGGTGGTGCGGATCTCGTGGATCGTGGTGTCCAGCTCGTCCAGCGCGGCGTTCACCCGCGCGCGCGAGGACTCGCTGAGCTCATCGTGGAGCGTCACCTGCAGGGACAGGCCCACCCCGAAGAGGCGTTGGATGACGGTGTCGTGCAGGTCCCGGGCCAGGCGCTCGCGCTCCTCGGACAGGGTCAGGTCGCGCAGCTCGTGGCGCAGGGTGGCCTGGTCGATGAGCAGGCCCGCCGCGCGTCCGAAGGACTCGACCACGTCCTGGTCCTGGGCGCTGAAGGGCGCGCCGTCCTCGCGGTCGGTCAGGTAGAGGTTGCCGTAGACGTGCCCGTCGCCGGTCAAGACCGGCACCCCCAGGAACGAGTGCATCACCGGGTGGTGCGCGGGAAAGCCCGAGGAGCCCTCGTGGCTCAGCAGCTCGTTGACCCGCACCGGGGAGCCGGTGCGGATGGTCTCGCCCAGCACGCCGTGGCCGTGCGGGTTGTGCCCGATGGCCGCCCGGGTCGCCTCGTCCACGCCGTAGGTGACAAAGCGCGTCAGCGTCGAGCCGTTGGAGGCCACCACGCCCAGCGCGCCGTAGCGCGCACCGACCAGGCGCGCGGCCGTCTCGACGACGCGGCGCAGCAGCTCCGAGAGGCTGGCGTCGGCCTCGATCAGCAGGATCGCGTCGATGAGCGCGTGCAGGCGCTCGGGGTCCTCGATGCGCTGGTAGCTCACGACCTCAGCCTGTCACATCAGCTGACGCGCTCTCCGGCGACCACGCTCAGGGGCAGGCCCACCAGGATCGCGCCGTGGGACAGGGCGCGCGCGAGGGCCTCGCTCAGCGAATCGGGGCCCTCGACCGTGCTGGCCAGGCCCGAGGCGATCACCGACCAGGTCGCCCCGTCGTCTTCCAGCCCGTCGATCTGCACCGAGAGGACCTCGCCGCGCGCCGCGGCCACGGCCACGGCCTCCTCGGTGGAGGCCAGCAGGAGCTGCTGGTCGTCGAGCACCTCGATGCGCGCGGGCAGCGCGGCCGGCAGACAGCGCACCGAGATCAGGACCCGGGCGTACTCGGCACGTCGCAGCAGGTTCAGGCACGTGTCGCGCCCGAGGGTGGTGCGCGTCACGTGCTGGCGCGGGGTGCCCATGGGCCCAGCATGAACGGAAATCGCTCGGAGGTGGTAGGGTCCCCAGTCACAAATGGCGTGGTCGGCGGGGCCGGGCACCGCCGTTTTGCGCTGGCCGAGAAATTCGGTAGAATGGTCAGCCGACCTCATGGCACGTCCGTGGGGTCCCAGGCGCGTCGGGAGGACCCGTCGCGTCGATGTGCCGATCAAGGAGTATGAACCTGAGCAAGCCGAAAGAGGATGCGTTCACCGTCGAGGGGACCGTCGTCGAGCCACTACCGAACGCCATGTTCCGCGTCGAGCTGGAGAACGGCTACACCGTCCTCGCGCACAGCTCGGGAAAGATGCGCATGCACCGCATCCGCATCCTGCCCGGGGACAAGGTCCAGGTGGAGATCACGCCCTACGACATGAGCCGTGGCCGCATCACCTATCGGTACAAGTAATCAGGTTTCCAGTCGAGAGAGTTGTCATGAAGGTTCGCGCGAGCGTCAAGCCGATGTGTGAAAAGTGCAAGGTCATCCGCCGGGCCGGTCACGTCCGGGTGATCTGCGAGAACCCCCGTCACAAGCAGCGCCAGGGCTAGGGAGGAAAGATGGCCCGTATTGCCGGAGTGGACATCCCGCGCGACAAGCGCACGGTGATCTCACTCACCTACATCTTCGGAATCGGCCCGACCACGGCCGAGAAGATCTGCGCCGAGACCGGCGTGGACGAGTCCACGCGCGTCAAGGACCTGTCCGAGTCCGACGTGAACAAGCTGCGCACCTACATCGACCAGAACGTCACGGTCGAGGGTGACCTGCGCCGCGACGTGGCCCAGGACATCAAGCGCAAGATGGAGATCAACTCGCTGCAGGGCATCCGCCACCGCAAGGGCCTGCCGGTGCGCGGTCAGCGCACGCGCACCAACGCGCGCACGCGCAAGGGACCCAAGCGCACCGTCGCCGGGAAGAAGAAGGTTACGAAGTAATGGCTAAGCCGACCACTGCCCGCAAGGGCCGTCGCAAGGAGCGCAAGAACGTCGCCTTCGGCGTCGCGCACATCAAGAGCTCCTTTAACAACACGATCGTCTCGATCACCGACCCGGAGGGCAACGTGCTCTCCTGGGCGTCCTCGGGCAACGTGGGCTTCAAGGGCTCGCGCAAGTCGACGCCCTTCGCGGCCCAGCTGGCCGCGGAGAAGTGCGCGCGCGCGGCGATGGAGCACGGTGTGAAGAAGGTCGACGTGCTGGTGCGCGGGCCGGGCTCGGGCCGCGAGACCGCCATCCGCTCCCTGGCCGCCGCCGGCATCGAGGTCGTGGCGATCAAGGACGTCACGCCGCTGCCGCACAACGGGTGCCGGCCCAAGAAGCGGCGTCGGGGGTAGTCGGCCATGGCTCGTTACACCGGACCCGTCTGTCGCCTGTGCCGCCGCGAGCGCACGAAGCTCTACCTGAAGGGTGAGCGCTGCTTCTCGCTCAAGTGCCCCGTCGCCGAGAACTCCGACCGCCAGGCCCGCGCCTACCCGCCGGGCATGCACGGGCGTGACCGTCAGCGCCAGGGCTCGGAGTACCTGACCCAGCTGCGCGAGAAGCAGAAGGCGCGTCGCACCTACGGCCTGCTCGAGAAGCAGTTCCGCAACCTCTACGAGGAAGCCAACCGGCGCCCCGGCATCACCGGCACCAACCTGCTGCAGTTCCTGGAGCTGCGCCTGGACAACGTGGCCTACCGGGCTGGCTGGGGTGCCTCGCGCGCCCAGGCCCGCCAGCTGGTGCGCCACGGCCACGTCGCCATCAACGGCAAGCGCGTCACGATCCCCAGCTACCGGGTGCGCCCGGGCGAGGTCGTGAGCCTCAAGCCCGTCACCCGCGAGAACTTCAACGTCAAGCGAAACCTGGACGTGCTGGACCGCACCGTGCCGGGCTGGCTGGAGGTCGCCGAGGGCGGCTTCAACGTCACGGTTCGCATCGTCCCCCAGCGCGAGCAGATCGATGAGCCGATCCGCGAGCAGCTCATCGTCGAGCTCTACTCGAAGTAGTCCGGCGAGGAAGTGTAAGGAGCCACCATGTTGATCATTCAGCGACCCACCATCGAGGCTTTGGGCGAAGAGGTCGACAATCGTCAGTCCTTCGCCGTCGGCCCGCTCGACCCGGGCTTCGGGCACACCCTGGGCAACTCGCTGCGGCGCACGCTGCTCTCGTCGATCCCGGGCGCGGCGGCCACGCGCGTCAAGTTCGACGCGGTGCTGCACGAGTTCGGCGTGATCGAGGGCGTCAAGGAGGACGTCCAGGACATCTGTCTGAACCTGAAGGACCTGCTGGTGCGCGTGCACAGCGACGAGCCCGTGACCCTGCGCCTGGACAAGCGCGGTGAGGGCCCGGTGACCGCCGCGGACCTGTCCACGACGGCCGACGTCGAGATCCTCAACCCGAGCCTGCACCTGGCCTACCTGACCCAGGCCAGGGCCACGCTCTCCTTCGACCTGACCGTCGAGCGGGGCAAGGGCTACGTCGGCGCCGAGGGCAACAAGGGCTCCTCGACCATCGGGGTGATCCCGCTGGACGCGATCTTCTCGCCGGTGCGCCGGGTGAGCTTCGAGGTCGAGCCGGTGCGCGTCGAGCAGTCCAAGGACTTCGACCGCCTGGTCATCGAGATCGAGACCGACGGCTCTATCAGCCCCCGCGAGGCCCTGGCCTCCTCGGGCAAGACCCTGGGCGCGCTGATCGAGCTGATCGCGCGCTTCGACGAGGAGGCGCCGGCCCTGGAGCTCGGCGACGTGGGCACGGCCCAGGCCGCGGCCAGCGAGCTGGACATCCGCATCGAGGAGATCGGGCTCACCGAGCGCTCGCGCAACTGCCTCAAGCGCGCCGGCATCAACACGGTCGCCCAGCTGGTCAACGCCACCGAGCGCGACCTGACCTCGATCACCAACTTCGGCGCGACGTCGCTCAAGGACGTCGTGGACCGTCTCGATGAGCGCGGCCTGAAGCTGCGCGCGGAGGACTGAGATGCGCGCCACCCCCAAGCGCGGACGTCGCTTCGGCGGCGACAGCGCCCACCAGAAGGCCCTCATGGGCAACCTGGTCGCCTCGATGATCGCGGCCGAGTCCATCGTGACGACCGAGGCCAAGGCCAAGGCCCTGCGGCCCATCGTCGAGAAGGTCGTCACCGCGGCCAAGCGCTCGCCCGAGGGCTCGGTGCACGCCCAGCGACGGGTGGTCGCCTTCATTCGCGACCAGGACATGGCCCACAAGCTCTTCGCCGAGATCGCCCCGCGCTACGCGGAGCGTCCGGGCGGCTACACGCGGATCCTCAAGCTGGGTCCGCGCCCGGGCGACAACGCGCCCATGGCGCGCATCGAGTTCGTCTAGTCGTGGCCACCGCACGGTGGCGACTGGATCTGGCCTACGACGGGGCGGCCTTCTCGGGCTTCGCGCTGCAGCCCGAGCACCCCAGCGTCGTCGGCGTTTTGCGCGAGACCCTCGCGCGCACCCTGCGCCTCGCCGAGGCGCCGTACTTGACCGGGGCGGGGCGCACCGACGCCGGCGTGCACGCCTGGGCCCAGGTGGTCTCGCTCGATCTGGACGAGGCGGTGCTGGACGACGAGGGTGCTGCGGGCCTGGTGCGCTCGCTCAACGCCCAGCTCGCCGGGCGCGTGGCGGTGCGCTCGGCGCGGCGCGTGCCCGAGGACTTCGACGCGCGCCACAGCGCGCTCTGGCGCAGCTATCGCTACCTCATCAGCACGGGGCCCAACGTCGGGCCCGTCTCGCACGTCGCCTGGGCCCTCAACGGCCCCCTCGATCTGGCGGCCATGAACGCGGCGACGGGCGCGGTCCTGGGCGAGCACGACTTTCGGGCCTTCTGCAAGCGTCCCGCCGACCGGGGCCCGGATGAGGCCCTGGTGCGCCGGGTGCTCGAGGCGCGCTGGAGCGCGCTCGAGGACCCCGCCGGGCTGGCCGGCCCGGGCGGTCTCGTGATGCTCAGCGTGCGGGCGAGCTCGTTCTGTCACCACCTGGTGCGCCGCCTGGTCGGCGCGGTGGTCGCGGTGGGCCAGGGCCGCCTCGGCGTCGAGGTGATCGGCGCGCGCCTGGCCAGTGGATCGGGCGAGGGCCTGCCGGGGCCCGCGCCGGCGAGCGGTCTGTGCCTGATGGGGGTGGGCTACGAGCCGCGCCACGGCGGAGCGTCCGGGACCTGGACTGTCTAGGCTCGCTCGGGTGACGCTCTCATCTGGCATCAATCCGGCCGACTTGGAGCCCTCCATCCGGCCCCAGGACGATCTCTTCGCCCACGTGAACGCCCGCTGGATCGCCGCGACGCCGATCCCCCCGGACCGCTCGGGCTACGGCTCCTTCTACATCCTGGACGAGTCGGCCGAGGTCGCGGTGCGCGAGATCCTCGAGGCCGCCGCCGAGGCTCCCGACACGCCCGAGGCGGCCGCGGTGGGGGACCTCTACGCGAGCTTTCTGGACGAGGCGGCCTGCGAGGCGCGCGCGGAAGGACCCGTCGCCGAGCGCCTGGCGTCCATCGGTGCGGCGACGCGCCTCGAGGAGCTGGTGCGGCTCCTGGCGGCTCGTGAGCGCGAGGGCGCGCCGGGCTTCTTTGGCGTCATGGTCGACGCCGACCCCGGGGATCCGACGCGCAGCCTCGTGCACCTGGCCCAGGGCGGCATCTCGCTGCCCGACGAGAGCTACTACCGCGACGAGGACTTCGCCGAGGTGCGCGACGCCTTCGTGGCCCACGTGGGTCGCCTGCTCGGCCTGGGTGGGCTGAGCGAGCCCGAGGCGCGCGCGAAGCGCGTGCTGGAGCTCGAGACGGCCCTGGCCGGCGGGCACTGGGACGCGGTGCGCGCGCGTGACGAGACGGCGACCTACAACCTGCGCACCGCTTCGAGCCTGCGGGACGCGCACCCGCTGCTCGCGGCCTGGGCCGAGGAGCTCGGCGCGCCGCTGGACGAGTTCGTGCTGATGATGCCCAGCTACGCCGAGGCCCTGGCCGGACTGCTCGAGGAGTCGCGCCTCGAGCAGTGGCGCGACTGGAGCGCCTACCGGGTCCTGGCCGCCGAGGCGCCCTACCTGAGCCGCGACTTCGTCGAGGAGAGCTTCGACTTCTACGGGCGCACCCTGACCGGCCAGCCCGAGCTGCGCGCGCGCTGGAAGCGCGCGGTGGGCCTCGTCGACGCGCTGATGGGCGAGGCGGTCGGGCGCCTCTACGTCGAGGAGCACTTTCGCCCCTCGGCCAAGACGCGCATGGACGAGCTGGTGGGCCACCTGATCGAGGCCTACCGCTCCTCCATCTCCTCGCTGGGCTGGATGAGCCCGACGACGCGCGAGCGGGCCCTGGCCAAGCTGGACGCCTTCACGCCCAAGATCGGCTACCCGGATCGCTGGCGCGACTACTCGGGCCTGAGGGTCTCGCGCGAGGACCTGGTCGGCAACGTGCGCGCCGGCGGCGCCTTCGAGTTCGCCCGCCAGATGGCCAAGGTCGCCCAGCCGGTCGATCGCGCCGAGTGGCTCTGCACGCCCCAGACGGTGAACGCCTTCTACAACCCGCGCGTCAACGACATCACCTTCCCGGCGGCGATCCTGCAGGCGCCCTTCTTTGACGAGACCCGCGACGACGCGGCCAACTACGGCGCGATCGGGGCCATCATCGGCCACGAGATCGGCCACGGCTTCGACGACCAGGGCTCCAAGTACGACGGCCAGGGCCGGCTCGTGGACTGGTGGCAGGACGCGGACCGCGCGGCCTTCGAGGAGCGCACCGCGGCGCTCATCGCCCAGTACGACGCGATCGTGCCGCGCGGGCTGGACGTGCACGTCAACGGGGCGTTGACCGTGGGCGAGAACATCGGGGACCTCGGGGGGCTGGGCATCGCGTGGCGGGCCTACCAGATCAGCCTCGCCGGCACCGAGGCGGCCCTGATCGACGGGCTCAGCGGGCCCCAGCGCTTCTTTCTGGCCTGGGCCCAGGCCTGGCGGGTGGTGCGCCGGCCCGAGCTGGCCCGCCAGCTCATCGCGATGGACCCGCACAGCCCGGACGAGGCGCGCTGCAACCAGGTCTCGCGCAACCTCGACGCCTTCCACGAGGCCTTCGCGGTGGGCCCGGACGACGCCATGTGGCTGGATCCGAGCCAGCGCGTGGCGATCTGGTAGCGAACTTGCCAGTGCGAGCAAAGAGTCTGTAGGCTAGAGAGTCCCCTGGGCCCCGTCGCCCGGCGGTGTCGCGAAGGAAGAGTTGTGCGCACTTACACCCCCAAGGCACAGGACATCACGCGCGAGTGGCACGTCATCGACGCCGAGGGCCTGGTCCTGGGCCGACTGGCCACCGTGGCCGCCTCGCTGCTGCGCGGCAAGCACCGCACCTACTTCGCGCCGCACCTGGACACCGGGGACTTCGTGATCGTGGTGAACGCCGACAAGATCGTCGTGACCTCCAACAAGGCCGACCAGAAGTTCGCCTACCGGCACTCGGGATATCCGGGCGGCCTGCGCGCCACGTCCTGGAAGACGCTGCTGGCCGAGGACCCGGTCGCGCTCGTGACGAGCGCCGTGCGCGGCATGGTGCCCAAGAACCGACTCGGTCGCGCCCAGATGGACAAGCTCTTCGTCTACGCCGGCCCCGAGCACCCGCACGCGGCCCAGCAGCCGAGCCCCTTTGACACCGCCGCGATCCGTCGCGGCTAAGGAGAGAATCGTGACCAGCCCTCTGACTCAGTCCACCGGTCGGCGCAAGGAGGCCGTGGCGCGCGTGCGCCTGCGCCCGGGCTCGGGCACCATCACGATCAACTCGCGCGCCTTCGACGACTACTTCACCTCCGCGACGCACCGCCAGATGGTCATGGAGCCGCTGCGCCTGCTCGAGTCCCAGGAGACCTACGACGTGGACGCCACCATCGAGGGCGGCGGCGTGGCCGGCCAGGCCGGCGCGCTGCGCCTGGGCATCGCGCGCTCGCTGCTCGAGCTGATCGACACCGCGCGCCCCCCGCTCAAGAAGGCCGGTCTGCTCACGCGCGACGCGCGCAAGAAGGAGACCAAGAAGTACGGGCTCAAGAAGGCCCGCAAGGCGCCGCAGTACTCGAAGCGCTAGTGGCCATGGCCGTGCGATTCGGCACGGACGGCATCCGTGGGCGGGCCGGGGACGAGGTCACCCTCGACGTCGCCTACCGCCTGGGCTGGGCCGTGGCCCGCGTGCTCGGCGGGCGGGTCTTCGTCGGCCACGACACGCGCGAGAGCTCTCCCGCCCTGGCCGCGGCCGTGCTCGAGGGACTCGGCGCCGGCGGGGCCCGCGCGGTCAACCTCGGTCTGTTCACCACCCCCGGCGTGGCCGTGATCGCTCGCCAGCGCGCGGGCGCCGGCGTGGTGGTCTCGGCCTCGCACAACCCCTACTTCGACAACGGGCTCAAGGTCCTCGGCCTCGGCGGCGCCAAGCTCGACCTGGCGACCGAGGCCGCCCTCGCCGACGCCCTGGCGGTGGCCCCGGGCCCCGAGCACGTCGCGGCGGCCCCGGCGCGCGACGAGAGCGCCGAGGCCGACTACCTCGAGCACCTGGCCTCTCGCGTGCCCGTTCAGCTCGCCGGGATGCGCCTGGTGCTCGACTGCGCCAACGGCGCGGCCAGCACGCTGGGCCCCGAGGCCTTCCGGCGCACCGGCGCCGAGCTGATCGTGCTGCACGATCAGCCCGACGGGCGCAACATCAACGAGCGCTGCGGCTCGACCAACGTCGACGAGCTCGTGGCCAGCGTGCGGGGCCTGGGCGCGGACCTGGGCCTGGCGCTGGACGGTGACGCCGACCGGCTGATCGCGGTGGACCACCGCGGACAGGTGCGCGACGGCGACGACCTGATGGTGCTCTTCGCCCTGGACCGGCTGGCGCGCGGCGAGCTCGGCGGGGGCCTCGTGGTCACCTCGATGAGCAACCTCGGCCTGCACCGGGCCCTGGCCCGCGCCGGGGTGCCGGTGCGCGAGACCGAGGTGGGGGACCGCAACGTCATGATCGCCCTCGAGGAGGCGGGCTGGAGCCTCGGGGGTGAGCAGTCCGGGCACGTCATCTTCGCGCCGCACACGCCCACCGGCGACGGTCTGCTGACCGGGCTGAGCCTGGCCGAGCTGGTCGCGCGACGCGGCCCGCTCTACGAGCAGGCCGAGGCGGCCTGGCAGCGGGTGCCCCAGGCGCTGATCAACGTGGCGCGCGAGGACTTCGAGGCGGCCCACGTGGAGGAGCTCTTCGCCGAGATCGTCGCGCGCCACGGCGCGAGAAGCGACGAGGTGCGCCTGCTCGTGCGCCCCTCGGGCACCGAGCCGGTGGTGCGCGTGATGATCGAGGCGATCGACGCGCGCGTGGTGGACGAGTTCACCCAGCGCCTGCGATCGCGCTATCACGCCTAGGAGGGCGTGAAACCCCCCGAGTAGGCTGGGCCCCATGTGCGGGATCATCGGGGTGGTCGGGCGGACCGACACGCTGGAGACCCTTCTGCAGGGCCTGAGCCGCCTGGAGTATCGCGGCTACGACTCGGCGGGCGTGGCTCTGAGTGGGCCGGGCACGACCTGGCGCGCGCGCGCCGCGGCCGGCACCGAGTCGGTGGCGGCCCTGCGCGCCGAGTGCGTCGACGCGCCGCGCGGCTTTCGCACCGGTCTCGGGCACACGCGCTGGGCGACCCACGGCGCGCCCGAGGCGCTCAACGCCCACCCGCACCTGGACTGCAGCGGCAGCGTCGCGATCATCCACAACGGCATCATCGAGAATCACGCCGAGATCCGCGAGGACCTTGTGGGCCGCGGGCACGTCTTCACCTCGGTGACGGACTCCGAGGTGCTCGCGCACCTGATCGAAGAGGCGCGCAAGGCCGGCGAGGACCTGAGCGAGGCCGTGCGCACCAGCCTGCTGCGCGTGCGCGGGGCCTTCGCCCTGGCCGTGCTGGACGCGACCGAGCCCGACGTCATCGTCGCCGCGCGGCGCATCTCGCCGCTCATCGTGGGCACCGCGCCGGGCGTGAGCTACCTGGCCAGTGACGTGCCGGCGATCCTGGACCAGGCGAAGACCTTCTACGCCGTCGAGGACGACCAGGTCGTGCGTCTGGGCCCCGAGGGGTTCCGGGCCCTGGACCTGGAGGGCGCGCCGGTGCGCCTGCGCCAGCTGAGCATCGACTGGGACCTCGAGACGGCCGAGAAGGGCGGCTTCGAGGACTTCATGGCCAAGGAGATCGCCGAGCAGCCCGAGGCCCTGCGCGCGACGCTGCTCGATCGGCACCGGCGCGACGGGGCGATCTCCTTTGACGAGATGGGCGTCTCGGACGAGGAGCTGCGCGCGGTTAAGCGCGTCGTCCTGGTCGCCGCGGGCACCTCGAACCACGCGGCCCAGGTGGCCAAGTACGCCATCGAGCGCTGGGCGCGCGTGAGCGTCGAGGTCGACATCTCCAGCGAGTACCGCTACCGGGACCCCATCGTCGAGGTCGGCACCCTGGTCATCGGGGTCTCCCAGAGCGGCGAGACGATCGACACCATCCAGGCCACGCGTGAGGCCAAGCGCCGCGGCGCGCGGGTGCTGGCGGTGACCAACATCGTGGACTCCTCGCTGGCGCGCGAGGCCGACGCGGTGATCTACACCCGCGCCGGCCTGGAGGTCTCGGTCGCCTCGACCAAGGCCTTCGTCGCCCAGGTGGCGGCCCTGGAGCTCTTCGCCCTGCGCCTGGCCCAGCTGCGCGCCACGATGCCCGAGCGCGACGTCGAGGCGCTCTATCGGGGCCTGCAGGCCGTGGGCGCCCAGGTCGAGCGGGCCCTCAGTCGGCGCGAGGAGGTCGCCGAGGTCGCGCGCGCCCTCTTCGGGGCGCGCGACTTCTTCTACCTGGGCCGCCACGTGGGCTTTCCGACCGCGCTCGAGGGGGCCCTCAAGCTCAAGGAGCTGACGTACCTGCACGCCGAGGGCTACCCGGCCGGCGAGCTCAAGCACGGCCCCCTGGCCCTCATCGAGCCCGGGGTGGTGGTCGTGGCCGTGGCCACCGACCCGGCGATGCACGAGAAGATCCTCTCGAACCTGGCCGAGGTCAAGGCGCGCGGGGCCAGCGTGGTGGTGGTGGCCACCGACGACGACGAGAGCATCGCCGCGGTGGCCGACTTCGTGCTGCGCGTGCCGGGCACCGAGCCGCTCTTTGCCCCGATGGTCGACATCATCCCCCTGCAGCTCTTCGCCTACCTCACGGCGCGCGCCCTGGGGCGCAACGTGGACCGGCCCCGGAACCTGGCCAAGACGGTCACGGTCGAGTAGTGGCGACCCTCGGCGTGGGCGTGGACGTGGTGGAGGTGCCGCGCTTCGCCCTGGCCCTGTCGCGGCGCGCGCGCATGGCCGAGCGGCTCTTCACCGAGGCCGAGCGCGCCGACGCGCGCGGGGCGCCCGAGCGCCTGGCCGCGCGCTTCGCGGCCAAGGAGGCCGTGATGAAGTCCCTCGGGGTGGGCCTGGGCGCGGCGGGCTTTCACTCGATCGAGGTGCGCAAGCACCCCTCCGGGGCGCCCTACGTGCTGCTGCACGCCGAGGCCGCCGAGCTGGCGGTTGCGCGCGGCGTGCGGAGCCTGCACCTCTCGCTGAGCCACACGGACCAGACGGCGCTGGCCTACGTGGTCGCCACCGACGAGCCCGGCCATGCCGGTTGAGGGCGTGCGCCGGCCCGCCTGGGCGGAGATCTCGCGCGGGGCGATCGCGCACAACGTGGGCGTGCTGGACGAGCTGCTCGGTGAGACGACGCTGTGCGCGGTGGTCAAGGCCAACGGCTACGGCCACGGCGCGCCCCTGGCGGCCAAGGCCGCCCTCAGCGGCGGGGCCGACGCGCTGGCCGTGGCCATCGTGGACGAGGGCATCGAGCTGCGCGGCGCGGGGATCTCGGCGCCGATCCTGCTGCTGGCCGAGATCCCGGCCGAGACCATTGCGGACGCCCTCAGTCACTCCCTGACCCTGACCGTGGGATCCCTCGGCGGGGCCCAGGCCGTCGTGGCCCACGCGGCGCGCCTGGGCGGCCGGCACCGGGTGCACGTCAAGGTCGACACCGGCATGCACCGCATGGGCGTGGACCCCAGCGAGCTCGACGAGGTGCTGGGCGTGCTGGCTCGCGAGCCCACGATCGACGTCGAGGGCCTCTACACGCACTTCAGCGTCGCCGACGGGCCCGAGGCCGACGCGCGCGACTTCACCCACCTGCAGATCGCGCGCTTCGGCGCGCTGCGCGAGCGCCTGCGCCTCGCGGGCACCCTGCCGCGCGTGGTGCACGCGGCCAACTCGGCCGGCGCGCTGGGCTATCCCGACGCGCGCCTGAGCATGGCCCGCGTGGGCCTGGCCCTCTACGGCTACCTGCCCGACGCGTGGCTGGGCGCGGCCCTGGAGGCCGCCGGCCAGAGCCTGCGCCCGGCCCTGACGCTGCGCGCGCACGTGGTGGCGGCGAGGCGCCTGGGGGCGGGCGAGCGGCCCAGCTACGGGCGCCGGCGCGCGCTCGCGAGCGAGGCGACGGTGCTGACTGTGCCCTTCGGCTACGCCGACGGCTACCCGCGCCGGCTCTTCGAGGCCGGCGCCGAGGTGCTGATCCGGGGGCGGCGCTTCCCGCTGGCTGGCGTGGTCACGATGGACCAGATAGTGGTGGACGTGGGCGACGAGGCGATCGGCGTGGGTGAGGAGGTCGTGCTGCTGGGCCGTCAGGGCGACGAGACCATCAGCGCCGAGGAGTGGGCCCGCTGGGCCGGGACCATCACCTGGGAGATCCTCTGTGGCATCGGCGCGCGCGTGCCGCGCGTGCTCAGCGACTGATGCGCGGCCTCGCGGGCCTGGAGACGTGTCGGGGCTGTGCGCTGGCCGCGGGACGCCAGCGCGTGGTGATCGGCTCGGGGCCCGAGCGAGCCCGCCTCATCGTCGTGGGCGAGGCCCCGGGCGCGAGCGAGGACGCGGGGGGCGAGCCCTTCGTGGGCCGCAGCGGCCAGCTGCTCTTTGGCCTGCTGGGCGAGGTGGGCCTGACGCGCGAGGCGTGCTACGTGACCAACGTGGTCAAGTGCCGCCCGCCGGCCAATCGCACCCCGCGCGCCGGGGAGGTGCGGGCCTGTTCGCACTGGCTCGACGCCCAGCTCGAGGGCCTCGGGCCCGCCCCGCTGCTGGGCCTGGGCCTGGTGGCGGCCCGGCGGCTCTTCGACACCCGCGAGGGGATCGCGAGCCTGCGCGGACGCGTGCTGCAGGCCGGGGCGCGCCGCGGGATCGTGAGCTATCACCCCGCCGCCGCGCTGCGCGGAGGCTCGCGCGTGCGCGAGGCGCTGGCCGAGGACCTGGGCGTGCTCGCGACGCTGGTGGCTCCGTGAGAGCTCAGCGCCACAGCGCCAGCCCGGCGCAGACCGAGTCGGCCGGCGAGGACCTCGCGGGCCTGCTCGAGCCCGGTGACGTCGTGCTGCTGAGCGGGCCGCTGGGCGCGGGCAAGACGACCTTTGCCAAGGGCGTCGCGCGTGGGCTCGGCGTTCTCGAGCGCGTCACCAGCCCGACCTTCACGATCGTGCGGCCCCACGAGTGTCACAACGAGCGCGGCGTGGCGGTGCTCTATCACGCCGACCTGTACCGCGTGGCCAGCATCGACGAGGTGGCCGACCTGGCCCTGGGCGAGCTGCTCGAGGAGGACGCCGTCGCCCTGATCGAGTGGGGCGAGATCGGCGAGGACCTCTTCGGGCAGAACGTGTGGCGCCTGCAGATCGCCGACGAGGCCGAGGGCCGGGCCCTGGTGCTCGAGGGCCCCGCGCGCGCCGGCTGGCAGGACTGGGCGCGATGATCCTCCTGGGCATCGAGACCGCGACCAGCGCCTGCGCGGCGGGCCTGGCCGGGCCGGGCTGGCTGGACGTGCGCGTGCTCGACACCCAGCGCCGCCACGGCGAGCACCTCATGGCCGGCATCTCGACGATGCTGGCCGAGCACGGGCTGGTCGCCCGTGAGGTCCAGCGCGTCGTCGTGGACCGCGGACCGGGCCTCTTCACCGGGCTGCGCGTGGGCGTGGCCAGCGCGATGGCCTTCGCCCAGGCCGCCGGGGCCGAGCTGGTCTCGATCAGCTCGCTGGAGATGCTGGCCCACGACGCCTACGCGCGCGGGCGGCGCGGACGTCTCGTCGCGGTGCTCGACGCGCGGCGCCACGAGGTCTTCACCCAGGCCTTCGAGCTGGCCGACTCGGTCGTGGCCCTCGAGGCGGCGCGCGTTCAGAGCCCCGAGGCCCTGGCGCGCGAGCTGGCGCTCAGCCCCAGCGTGATCATCGGCGACGGCGCGCTGCGCTACGCCGATCAGCTGGGCGGGGCTCTGCAGATCGACGAGGTCCTCGTGCCGGACCTGCGCGCGGGCCTCGCCCTGGCTGAAACGCGCCCGAGTGAGGTCCACGTGAGCCCGCTGTATCTGCGCGACGCGGACGCCGTGGCGAACTTCTCCACCCGCGACGCGGGCCGATGAGCGTGAGGATCCGACTCGCCGAGCGGCGCGACGCGCGCGAGATCATGCTGATCGAGACCACGCGCTTCGCCGAGCCCTGGAGCCTGGGCATGCTGCTCGAGGAGATCGCCGACGTCGCCACGCGCCGCTACACGGTCGCCGTCGAGCACGGCCGCGTGATCGGCTACTGCGGGATCATGTTCGTGCTCGATGAGGAGGTCCACGTCAACACCCTGGGCGTGTCGAGCGCGCACGAGGGCCGCGGCGTGGCCCGTGCGCTGCTGAGCGACGCGTTGGAGGCGGCGCGCCGGCGCGGCGTGGCCCGCGCGACCCTGGAGGTCGCGGTCTCCAACGAGCGGGCCCAGCGCCTCTACTACGGCTTCGGCTTCAAGCCGGTGGGCGTGCGCAAGAACTACTACGAGAAGTCCGGCGAGGACGCGCTGATCCTGTGGAACGACGAGCTGGCCTCGGGCCCGCCCGAGCGGCCTACGCTCGACTCGTGAGCCTGATCCTGGGCATCGAGACGAGCTGTGACGAGACGGCCGCGGCGGTGCTGGACGAGCGCCTGAACGTGCGCTCGTCGATCGTGGAGTCCTCCATCGAGCTGCACCGGGACTTCGGCGGGGTGGTGCCCGAGCTGGCCGGGCGGGCCCACGTGGACGTGATCGGCTCGGTCGTCGAGCGCGCGCTGACCACGGCCGGGCTGAGCGTGACCGAGCCGGGCCTGGCGGCCGTGGCGGTGACCAGCGGGCCGGGCCTGGTGGGCTCGCTGCTGGTGGGCCTGTCGGCGGCCAAGGCCTACGCCCTGGTCTGGGACGTGCCCCTGGTGGGGGTCAATCACCTGGAGGGCCACCTCTTCGCCCCGCTGCTCGAGCACCCGGACCTGGCCTGGCCGGTGCTGAGCCTGCTGGTCTCGGGCGGGCACAGCCTGCTCGTTCTGTGCGAGGGCCCCGGGCGCTTTCGCGTGCTCGGCGAGACGATCGACGACGCGGCCGGGGAGGCCTACGACAAGGTGGCCCGCTACCTGGGCCTGGGATACCCCGGCGGGCCCGTGATCGACCGGCTCGCCGGCGCCGGCACGCCCGGGGCGCTGAGCCTGCCGGTCTCGATGCAGGGCCCGGGACTGGACCTGTCCTTCTCGGGTCTGAAGAGCGCCCTGGTGCGCGCCGCGGCGGCGCACCCCGAGGTCGCCCTGGCAGACGTGGCGGCCTCCTTCCAGGCCGCCGTGGTCGAGCAGCTCACCCGCAAGCTGCGCGCGGCCCTGGCCAGTCACGAGGTGGCCGGCGTGGCCCTGGCCGGGGGCGTGGCGGCCAACTCGGCCCTGCGCGCCTCGGTCGCGGACCTGGCCGAGGAGTTCGCGCTGGCCTGTCACCTGCCGAGCCTGGCCATGTGCACCGACAACGCCGCGATGATCGCCGCGGCCGGCTGGTACCGCCTCGGCGCGTACGGCCCGAGCGGCCTGGACCTGTCGGCCGAGCCGAACGGGGTGCTGGCGTGAGCCTCTGGCGGGCCTTTGATCTGAGCGACTGTGACGAGGACCCGATGGTCCAGTTCGCCGCGTGGTACGAGGAGGCCGCCGAGTACATGTCCGAGCGCGAGGCGACCGCGCTGGTGACCGCCACGCCCGACGCGCGCCCCAGCGCGCGCATGGTGCTGCTGCGCCACGTGGGCGAGCGCGAGTTCGGCTGGTTCACCAATTACGAGTCGCGCAAGGCCGACGAGCTCGCGGCGAACCCGCGCGCGGGCCTGCTGTGGTACTGCGAGCCCCTGGGCCGCCAGATCCGCGTCGAGGGCGCGGTGCGCAGGATGGAGCCCTCGGCCTCGGACGCCTACTTCGCCACGCGGGCCCGGCGCTCCCAGCTCGGCGCGCACGCGAGCCACCAGAGCCACCCCCTGGGCTCGCGCGCCGAGCTCGAGCGGGCCCTGAGCGAGCTGGAGGCCCAGTACGCGGGCCGCCCGGTGCCCCGGCCGGCCAACTGGGGCGGCTACGTGCTGGACCCGGACGCCTTCGAGTTCTGGCAGCACCGCGAGAACCGCCTGCACGACCGGATCCTCTTTACGCGCCGGGGCGCGGACTGGGCCTGGGACCGGGCCCGCTTCGCGCCCTAGGCGCGCGGCGCCACCGGGTGCCGGGTGCGTTGGCACTCCGGCGCGGCGGCTGCTAAATTGGCAGTCACAACATTCGAGTGCTAACTAGCACAGGAGGCAACGTACCATGAACCTGCACCCGCTGGAAGACCGCATCGTGGTCCGACCCAACAGCGCCGAGGCCACCACGGCGTCGGGCCTGGTGATCCCCGACACGGCCAAGGAGAAGCCCCAGCAGGGCGAGGTCCTCGCGGTCGGCCCGGGCCGTCGCGCGGAGAACTCCGGCGAGCTGATGCCCGTGGGCGTCAGCGTCGGCGACACCGTCGTGTACTCCAAGTACGGCGGCACCGAGATCACGGTGGACGGCGAGGACCTGCTGATCCTCTCGAGCCGTGACGTGCTGGCCACGATCACCAAGTAGGCGCGATGAGCAAGCTACTTAAGTTCGACGAAGAGGCCCGCCGCGGCCTCGAGGCCGGCGTGGACAAGCTGGCCGACGCCGTCAAGGTCACCCTGGGGCCCAAGGGCCGCAACGTGGTGATCGGCAAGAAGTTCGGCGCGCCCACCATCACCAACGACGGCGTGTCCATCGCGCGCGAGATCGAGCTGGACGACCCGTTCGAGAACATGGGTGCCCAGCTGGTCAAGGAGGTCGCCACCAAGACCAACGACGTGGCCGGTGACGGCACGACGACGGCCACGGTGCTGGCCCAGGCGCTCATCAAGGAGGGCCTGCGCAACGTGGCCGCCGGGGCCAACCCCTCGGGTCTCAAGCGCGGCATCGAGAAGGCCGTGGCCGCCGCGGTGGCCAGCCTGGCCGAGCAGTCCCAGCCGGTCGAGGACCGCAGCCAGATCGCCCAGGTGGCGACCATCTCGGCCGCCGACGCCTCCATCGGCGAGACCATCGCCGACGCCATCGACAAGGTGGGCAAGGACGGCACGGTGACCGTCGAGGAGTCCAACACCTTCGGCATCGAGCTCGAGCTCACCGAGGGCATGCAGTTCGACAAGGGATACCTCTCGCCGTACTTCGTGACCGACCCCGAACGCCAGGAGGCCGTGCTGGATGATCCGTTCATCCTGTTCACCTCGGGCAAGATCGCGGCCGTGCACGAGCTCGTGCCGGTGCTGGAGAAGGTCATGCAGTCCGGACGCGCCCTGCTCATCATCGCCGAGGACGTCGAGGGCGAGGCCCTGGCGACGCTGGTGGTCAACAAGATTCGCGGCACGTTCACCTCGGTCGCGGTCAAGGCCCCCGGCTTCGGCGAGCGACGCAAGGCGATGCTCCAGGACATGGCGATCCTCACGGGCGCCACGGTGATCTCCGAGGAGATCGGCCTCAAGCTCGACAACGCCTCGGTGGACCTGATGGGCCGCGCGCGGCGCGTCGTGGTGACCAAGGACGCCACCACGATCGTCGACGGCGCCGGCGCGCCGGGTGACGTCGCGGGCCGCATCGCTCAGATCAAGCGCGAGATCGAGGACACCGACTCGGACTGGGACCGCGAGAAGCTCCAGGAGCGCCTGGCCAAGCTGGCCGGCGGCGTGGCCGTGGTCAAGGTCGGCGCGGCCACCGAGGTCGAGCTCAAGGAGAAGAAGCACCGCATCGAGGACGCCCTGTCGGCCACGCGCGCGGCCATCGACGAGGGCATCGTCGCCGGCGGCGGCACCGCCCTGGTGCGCGCGCGCCCGGCGGTGGAGGCCCTCATGGCGAGCCTGAGCGGCGACGAGGCGACCGGCGCCAAGATCGTGGCGGCGGCCCTGGAGGCCCCGCTGCGTCACATCGCGGCCAACGCCGGCTACGAGGGCGCGGTCACGGTGCGCGAGGTCCTGGACGCCACCGGCTCCACGGGCTTCAACGCGGCCACGGGCGAGATGGTCGACCTGGTCAAGGCCGGCGTCATCGACCCGGCCAAGGTCACCCGCTCGGCGCTGCAGAACGCGGCCTCGATCGCGGCCCTGCTGCTGACGACCGAGGCCATCGTGGCCGACAAGCCCGAGCCGGCCGCCGCGGGCGCGCCCGATATGGGCGGTATGGGCGGCATGATGTAGTCCCTAGCGGGACCTAGTGCGAGGGGCCGGGCCTGCGGGCCCGGCCCCTCGTCGTGTGGGCCGAGGAGTCGGGACGCGTCGGTGGCGCGGGGCGTCCTCACGCGGGCGTGTGCGTCTCGTGGCAGGACCCCACGCGCGGGTCACTTGATACTGTTCACCAATGACTCAGCGCCCCAGAGCCCGCCTCGTGGTCAGGATCGCGCGCGGTGCGCCCACGCGCGCGCTCGCGGTGAGACCGTGCTCGACGTCGCGCGACTGAGTCGGCGTGTCAGTCGAGAGAGGCCCCCGCGCGGCCCCGGACGCTGAGTCGCCGGCGACCGCGGTGCTCCGAGCGATCGACCGGGCCGGGCCCACGGGTGCCCTGAGGCGCGCCCGGCCGGCGGCTGAGCCCACCGGCTCGCTGCGCGGCTCCCTCCTCGGGCCCGCCGGCCAGGCCGTCGTGTCGATCGGTGCGCGGTGAGTCTTCGCAGCCTCTCTCGTCGCACGTTCGCGTCGCTGCGCAATCACAACTACCGCCGGTACTTCATCGGCCAGACGGTCTCTCTCGTGGGCACCTGGATGCAGGCCACCGCCCAGTCCTGGCTGGTCCTGGTGCTCACCCACTCCGCCACGGACATCGGTGTGGTGGTGGCGCTGCAGACCCTGCCGATGCTCCTGCTCGGCCCCTACGGCGGTGTCGTGGCGGATCGGGTTGACAAGCGCCGGTTCCAGATCGTGCTGCAGCTGATCATGGGCGTGCAGGCCGCGGTGATGGCGATCTTGACCCTGACGCACACCGTGAGCTACCTCGAGGTCTGCGTCCTGGCGGTGGTGCTGGGGCTCAACAACTCCTTCGAGTACCCCGCGCGTCAGGCCTTCATGCTCGAGATGGTCGGCACGCAGGATCTGCCCAACGCGATCAGCCTGAACTCGGCGATGATCAACGCGGCGCGAACGCTCGGTCCGGCGATAGCCGGCGTGCTCATCGCGACGGTCGGCGAAGGCTGGTGCTTTGCGATCAACGCGTTGAGCTTCGTCGCCGTGGTGGGCTCCTTGCTGGGCATGGATACGACGCGCCTGAGCCCGACCACTCCGGCCGCGCGCACGCCGGGTCAGCTGCGCGAGGGCGTGCGCTACGTCGTGCGCACCCCCCAGTTGGCGGTGCCGCTGCTCATGATGACCCTGGTCGGCGTCTTCGCCTACGAGTTCCAGGTCACGTTGCCCCTGGTGGCGAGCAGCGTCTTCGGGGGCGGGGCAGAGACCTACGGGGCCCTGACGGCCGCGATGGGCTTCGGGGCCGTCCTCGGGGGCCTGACGACGGCGACGCGGGGGCGCACCGGTCTGGGGCCGATCACCTCGGCGGTCACGGCCTTCGGCATCTTTCTCGTGGTGGCCGCGCTCGCGCCGATGCTCAGCATCGAGTACCTCGCTCTGGCGGCGGTGGGCTTCGCGGGCGTGCTGTTTCAGGCAGTGGGCAACGCGACCATGCAACTGGTCGCCGAGCCGCAGATGCGCGGGCGGGTGATGGCGCTGTGGTCGGTGGCGTTCTTCGGCTCGACGCCCATCGGCGGGCCGCTCATCGGCTGGGTCACCAGCGTGGCCGGCGCGCGGACCGGACTGGCCGTGGGGGCCGTGTCGTGCCTGGTCGCCGCAGCCATCGCCCTGGGGTACCGCTCCGTCAGTCGCACTCGCGCCGCGGGACTGGACTCTGCGTCAGAGTCGGACGCGTCCTGATGCGGCGGGCCGCGGGCGCGACCGGTGGTGCCTCGCGAGCTGGGGCGCAATGTTGCCGGGTACCTTGACACGTCCTCCCGGGGTGGCTACCATGCCCAGTTGCAGGAGGTCAGAGGTCAGGGACCACCGGAGTGCGGCGGGGTCGTTCAGAGTTCTTTGCGCGATGACCGGCGAGGCCGGTGGCGTCTGGGTCAGATTGTGCTGTATCGAGCTACAGACTTGGGGGAAATCAATGAGGTTCTTTGAAGGTGGTCGCTTCTGGCGAGCGAAGTTGGTGACAGCCGCGGTGCTGACAGCCAGCGGAACGTTCGCGGTGTACGCGACGGGCAATGCCGGTGCGGCGGCACAGCGTTTGACGACCATCAACGTCGGGCTTGCGCTGTCGCCTCCCAAGGCGGTGTTCTTCGCGCCCTACGTGGCCCAGGCCAATGGGTACTTCAAGCGCATGGGCTTGAAGGTCAATCTGATCTCCATGCCGAACGGGCTCAGCACCGAGCTGGGCGCGACGTCGGGATCCATCAACTTCGGGCTGAGCTCGGCGACGGACTCGGTGGAGGCCGCCGCGGCCAAAGCGCCGATTCACGCCATTGCCTCGTACGGAACCACCCTCGACACCGAGTGCGTGGCCCTGCCGGGATTCACCACCGCGGCGGAGCTGAAGGGCCAGCCGGTGGGCACGACGGGCGCTGGTGGCTTCGCGGGCACCACGCTGGCCGCGTGCTTGAAGCCGCTGGGCCTCACTCTCAATGACGTGACGCCGATCGTGATGACGCGCTCGCAGTTCCCCGGTGCGATGGCCTCGGGTGCGATCAAGGTCGCGGCGTTCCACGCGGACGACGCGTACGTGGTGCTGCACTCCATTCCCGGCACGCAGGTCATTGACAAGCAGTATCTGACCCTGCCGAACTGGTGGTACGGCGGCATCGCGTCGCTGGACTCCTACACCGCGGCACACCCGCTGGTCACGGAGCACTTCCTGGCGGCGCTGATCATGGCCGACAAGTGGATGAACAATCCCAGGAACACGAACCAGCTCATCAACATGGGGGTCAAGTGGAGCGGTGAGAGCCGCGCCGCGGTCGACTACGCCGTTCACTTCCTGCTGCGGGCCAAGTCCTACAGCACCGCGGTCATCCCGTCGATGGTGAACTGGACCTCTCAGGAGTGCGTCACGGTGGGCGACATCACGGGACCCGCACCGACCTACTCGCAGATCGTGAACACGAGGTACCTGAAGGTGGCCAACCAGATGGTCGCCAAGATGAAGTTCAAGGGCTGAGCCGCAGAGCTCAGTCGAGTGAAGTGACGCGGTGATGGTCGCGACGGAGAGGGCTGCCAGTGGCAAGCGATAGAGGGCGCAACGCTCGATTTGACGAGCTGACGAACCCCGAGATCGTGGCAGCCCTCTCCGAGCGGCCGTTGGTGCTGGTGCCCTGCGGCAGTACCGAGCAGCACGGCGCCCACCTACCCACGGGAACGGACTACTTCGCCAGCCTCGCGGTCTGTGACCTCGTGGCCGACACGATCGGTGGGCTGGTCCTCGGGGGCATGCAGTTCGGCATCACGCCCATACACATGGGCTTCGCCGGCACGGTGACGGTGTCGGCGGCCACGTTCGAGCAGATCCACCTGGACGTCGCGGCCTCGCTCGCGGCCCACGGGGTCAAGGAGATCGCCTACGTCAACTGGCACGAGGGCAACATCGGCTCACTGACGACCGTGGCCAGCCGCGTCACCCAGGAGCTGGGCCTGAACGTCGTGGTTGCCCAGGCGTGCTACGTGGCCGAAGAGCTCTACGGCGAAGAGATGGCGGGCCTGACCCACGGCGGGGCGATCGAAGCGGGCGCGGTCATGGGCTGGCGCCCCGAGTTGGTGCGCTACGACCAGCTCGACCCGGCCGAGGACTCCCCGGGTGAGCGCTCCGCGGACCACGCCCGTCGCACTCGCTCCTTCCAGACGATCCTGCGCGACATTCGAGAGATCAGCTCGTCGGGTTGGTACGGCTCGGCCGAGCGCGTCAGTGAGGAAAAAGGCGCCGAGCTGCTGACGTCGGTGGCCGACGTGGTCGCGCGCGAGCTGCAGGAACGCTTCGGTCGTCTGCGCGCGCTTCGTTCGGGCGACCAGTAGTGGCTCGGGTGCTGCGTCTGGGCGACGCCGAGCGACTGGAGTTGCGCGGTCGCGTGGCCACGCAGATCCTGCGCGGCGCCGAGGCGGCCGATCAGATGACGGTGCGCGTCGTCGAGGTCGCCCCGGAGATCGCCGGTGAGACGGCGCGTCCCCTTCACGTGCACGACGGCGTGGGCGAGTTCATTTGGATCCTGAAGGGCGCCGGCACCCTGCACTGTTCCGACGGGCTCGTGCCGGCCGAGAGCGGTGACGGCATCTACATCCCGCCGGGCGAGAGTCACAAGATCGTGCCCCGCGGGGCCGAGCCGCTGCATCTGCTCTGTTTCTTTCCCACTGGCGACATTGCCGCGCGAACGCGAGAGTAGCGGTGAGCGCCTCGCAGCCTTCGCCGGCCGTTCTGTGCCTTCGCCCGCAGCGCGACTTCGACCAGGTCGGAGTGAGAGTCCCGGCTGAGCTGGCCGTGCGCTTCGTCGAGAACGAGAGCGCGCTGAGCGAGATCGGTCCCGAGGTGCAGTGCCTGGTTCTGCCCTCGGCGGGCCCGGCGCTCTCGGCGGATCTCTTTGACGCCGCGAGCGGTCTTCGACTTGTGCAGTACACGGGCGCGGGCGTTGATCGAGTGTCCGATGAGATTCTCGACGAGCTGGGCTGTGCGGTCTGCAACGTTCCGGGCGCGAGCGCTCCCGACGTTGCCACGTACGTCGTTCTCGCAACGGGCGTGCTGCTGCGACGGCTCCTGCTGGGTGATCAGCTGGTCAAGTCGGGTCACTACGCCGAGGCGCGCGCCCAGATGGTGCCGGCGCGGGTGCGAGGATTCCGCGGCCTGCGCGTCGGCGTCGTGGGCTTCGGGGGCATCGGCACGGAGGTGGCTCGGGTGTTTGGCGCGTTGGGCGCCCACGTGCGCTGGTTTGATCCGGCGCCCGCGTCCCCAGAGCCCGCGGCGCAGTTCGAGCGCAGCTCGCTCGAGGAGCTGCTGGCTCTCAGCGAGGTGATCACCCTGCACGTTCCCCTGGTGGACGCCACGCGAGGGCTGCTGGACGCGAGCGCGCTCGCGCAGCTTCCCCAGGGTGCGATCGTGGTGAACGCCTCACGCGGTGGCGTGCTCGACGAGGCGGCCCTGATCGACGCGCTGGACTCTGGTCACCTGGGCGGCGTGGCCCTGGACGTCTACGAGACCGAGCCCCTCGCGGCGGACTCGCCGCTGCTCGGTCTCGCGGCGCGTCACCCCGACCGAGTGCTCATGACCCCGCACATCGCGGGTGTCACGCCCGAGGCGTCGCGCGTTCTCTTTGAACGCGCGTGGGACAACGTGCGCGGAGTGCTGATCGAGGGTCGCGCACCGCAGAATCGACTGCGCTGAGCGGTGTGCAGTGCTGTAGTGACGACGGTCGAGCAGACGGCGTGTCGTCTCGGGGGTGTCTACAGGTGTGGCACCCGCGAGGGGACCGGTAAAGGAGAGACAGAGACATGGGCGGCACGAAGGTGAGCGCACGAGCGCGACTGGCGGCGGTGGGTCTAGGGCGATGGGGTCGCATCATGGCCTCGGCGTACGTCAACAGCGAGGCCGTGGAGCTGGTGAGCTGCTTCAGTCGCGACGCCGAGCGCCGAGGTCGCTTCGCCGCGGACTACGGCTGCGGTGAGGACGAGTCCCTGGAGGCCCTCCTGGCGCGTGAGGACATCGACGGCGTGGTGGTGACCGTGCCCAACGATCAGCACGCACCGGTGATCGAGGCGGCCGCACGAGCCGGCAAGCACGTCTTCGTCGAGAAGCCCGTGGCGGTGCAGGTCGAGCACGTCAAGCGCATTCAGAGGGCCGTCGCGGAGTCGGGCATCGTGTTCGCCTGCGGGCACAGCGCGCGACGCTTGGCGGGCGTTCGAGAGATGCGTCGGAGCCTGGACTCGGGCGAGCTCGGCACGCCCTCGATGGTGGAGGCGGTCTTTTCCAACGAGCGCGGTCTGGAGCTGAGAGAGGGCGACTGGCGAGGCGACCCCGCTCAGTCCCCCGGTGGACCACTGACCCAGTTGGGGATCCACCAGATCGACAACCTGAACTACCTCTTCGGGGTGCCCACGCGGGTCGTGGGCGTGGGACGCAAGGGTGCACCCCGGGTCGCCAACACGATGGTGGTCGGGGCCCTGTTGGAGTACGACGACGTGGTCGGCTTCCTCGGAACTGACTGGCTGACCCCGGGGGCCTTCACGATGGACCTCTACGGGACGCGGGCCCGTCTGCGCTACGAGTTGGACTTCAGCTGGTGGAGTGACTCGGCCGACACGGACGCGCACGCGCGACTCATCAAGGTGCACATCGAGTCCGACAGTGACGACCCCGACGCGCGCATCCTGTCCGAGCAGCCCGTTCAGCTGGCCGCCCGCAATCACCTGCGCGAAGAGGTCGAGGAGTTCGGCCGGGCCCTACGCGGGCAGGCTCAGGTGGAGGTCGGCCTATCGAGCGCCGTGGCCAACGTGGCGGTGGTGCTGGCCACGGCCCGGGCGATCGAGCAGGGCCGCGCGGTGGACATCGCCGAGCTGCAGAGCGAACTCAGCATCTGAGCCTGAGCGGTGATTGACAGGCGGATAGTCGGATGCTAGCGTGCCCTTATCAGAGGTCTGACCTATTGCCGGCAGAGTCGCCGGCGGCGGTCGGCGACAGTGCAACACGTAGGAAGCTAGAGGCAGAAGATGAGTGAACAGTTGTCATTTCTGGCGCACCATCAGGGAGACATGGTGGCCGTCGCGGTGCGGGACGTGGCGCCCGGAGCCGCGGCGTACGCGTTCCTCGACTCCGAGGAGTGGAGTCAGATCCACGTGCTCGAGGCGATCCCGCTGGGCCACAAGGTGGCCCTAGTCGACATCGCCGAGGGCGCTGAGGTTATCGAATACGGACAGCGCGTGGGCGTGAGCACGGCAGCAATTTCGGCGGGCGCGATGGTGCACGTTCACAACATAAGGAGCACAAAATGGCAAGTGGCCTG